>NZ_JBEZWN010000002.1:0-313154 GCF_040637495.1 Streptomyces sp. NPDC029044 | reverse complement strand
GGGCAGCACGCGTACTACCAGCTCATCCACCAGGGCACGAAGCTCATCCCGGCCGACTTCATCGGCTTCGCCCGGCCGGTCGCCGAGCTGAGCGACGGACTGAAGGCCCAGCACGACCTGCTGATGGCCAACCTGTTCGCGCAGGGGCAGGCGCTGGCCTTCGGCAAGACCGCCGAGGAGGTGAGGGCCGAGGGCGTGCCCGAGGAGCAGGTGCCGCACCGCACGTTCCGGGGCAACCACCCGACCACGACCATCCTCGCCACCGAACTGACCCCGTCGGTCCTCGGCCAGCTGGTCGCCCTCTACGAGCACAAGGTGTTCGTGCAGGGCGCGGTGTGGAACATCGACTCCTTCGACCAGTGGGGCGTGGAACTCGGCAAGGTCCTCGCCAAGCGCGTCGAACCCGCCCTGACCGAGGGCGCTGACGTCCCCGGTCTCGACCCGTCCACGGCCGCGCTGGTGGCCGCCTACCGCAATCTTCGGGAAGTGAACTGACATGCAGATCGGTCTTGTGGGTCTCGGCAAGATGGGCGGCAACATGCGCGAGCGCCTGCGCAACGCCGGCCACACCGTCGTCGGCTACGACACCAACCCCGAGAAGTCCGACGTGGCCAGCCTGGCCGACCTCGTCAACCAGCTGGAGGCGCCGCGCACGGTCTGGGTCATGGTCCCGGCCGGCGACCCCACCCAGCACGTCATCGACCGTCTGGCGGACCTCCTCAAGCCCTACGACACGGTGGTCGACGGCGGCAACTCCCGCTGGACGGACGACGAGAAGCACGCCGAGGAGCTGAGCAAGCGCGGCATCGGCTTCGTCGACGCGGGCGTCTCCGGCGGCGTGTGGGGCCTGAAGAACGGCTACGCCCTGATGGTCGGCGGCGAGAAGGAGCACGTCGACCGGCTGCTGCCGATCTTCGAGGCGCTCAAGCCGGAAGGCCCGTACGGCTATGTCCACGCGGGCAAGGTGGGCGCCGGGCACTTCGCGAAGATGGTCCACAACGGCATCGAGTACGCCATGATGCAGGCCTACGCCGAGGGCTGGGAGCTGCTGGAGGCCGTGGACTCGGTGGACAACGTCCGCGAGGTGTTCCGCTCCTGGCAGGACGGCACCGTCATCCGCTCCTGGCTGCTCGACCTCGCGGTCAACGCGCTCGACGAGGACGAACACCTGGAGAACCTCCGGGGATTCGCGCAGGACTCCGGCGAGGGGCGCTGGACCGTGGAGGCGGCGATCGACAACTCCGTGCCGCTGCCCGCGATCACCGCCTCCCTGTTCTCCCGGTTCGCCTCCCGGCAGGACGACTCGCCGCAGATGAAGATGATCGCGGCGTTGCGCAACCAGTTCGGCGGCCACGCCGTCGAGTCCGCGAAGAAGGCGTAGGACGTGGGTGATCTGCTGCTGGTCCGCCACGGCGAGACCGAGTGGAGCCGGAGCGGACAGCACACCAGCTTCACCGACCTGCCCCTCACCGCGCGTGGTGAGGAGCAGGCGGCGTCCCTCGCCCCGCTCCTGGCGGACCGTACCTTCGCGCTGGTCCTCACCAGCCCGCTCGCCCGCGCGGTGCGCACCGCCGAACTCGCGGGCCTGACCGGGCCCGTGCGGGACGCGGACCTGCACGAGTGGTACTACGGCGCCTACGAGGGCGTGACCACCGAGGAGATACACCGCACCCGGCCCGACTGGGACCTGTGGACCGACGGGGGGCCGCCCGGCCCCGCCGGCGAGCCCGGCGAGTCCCCCGAGGAGGTCGGCGAACGCGCCGACCGAGTGCTGGCCCGGGCGGAGAAGTCGCTGCCCGAGGGCGATGTGATGCTGGTGGCGCACGGCCACTTCCTCCGCGTCCTGACGGCCCGTCGGCTGGGTCTGCCTCCGGCTCGGGGGCAGTTGTTCCGGCTGGAGACCGGCACGGTCAGCCGGCTGTCGACCGAGCACGGCCGGCCGGTGATCGCGGAGTGGAACTCCAGGGCGTGAACCTGGCCCGGCCGGAGGTGAGAGCCTGCTTCTGAACCCCCGTCGTCCGCGCGGAGCGCGGGCGCAGCGGCGTTCGGTGCGTGCCCTCGGCGTGCGGCGTCGCGGTCATGTGGCGGAGCCACCTGTCCTGCGACGACGTGCGGCGAGGGTGCGTGCCGGGCGTCGACGGGCAGGCAGGGGTTCATAAGCAGGCTCTGTGTTGACAGCCTCCGGCCGGGCGCGTCAGAGTCCCCGCTGATGGAGATCGACAGCTTGACGCCCGCCGAGGAGCGGGTGTGGCGCGCCTTCGCGCGCGGGCAGGACGTGGACTTCCGCGCGTCCGCGGACGAGGACCCGGCGCGGGGCGCGGACTGGGGCCCCGAACGGACCGTACGGGCAGCCGTGGTGCGGGCCCTGCTGCTGAGCGCTCCGCAGGAGGACGGGGAGACCGCCGCCCTCAGACTGGCGGGGGCGCGGATCACCGGGGAGCTCCTCCTCCAGTACGCCGACATCGACCACGCCGTGCGCCTCAGCGGCTGCTTCTTCGAGGACACACCCGTCTTCTACGCGGCACGGCTGCGGCAGCTGAACCTGCGCGGGTCCGTCCTGCCCGCCCTGAGCGCCGAGACCCTGCGCGTGGACGGCGTGCTGCGCCTGTCGGACTGCCGGTTCGACGGGCCCGTCCGGCTCGGCGGGGCGCAGATCGCCGGGGCGCTGTTCCTGGACGGGGCCGGCATCGGCGAACCGCCCGCCGGGCAGGCCGCGCTCCAGCTCAACCACGTCACCGTCGGCGACGGCCTGTCGGCGCCGGGCCTGCGGGCGCACGGCGAGGTCCGCCTGACGGGCACGTCGACCGCCGGCACCATCGACCTCAGCGCGGCGCGGCTGACCGCCGGAGCCGGTGCGGCCGCCCTCGACGCGGTCACCCTCACGGTGGAGGGCGACTTCCTGCTGCGCGAGGCGGAGGTGCACGGCTGGATCGGCCTGCGCGGCGCCCGTGTCGCGGGCCGTCTGGACTTCTCCCGCGCCCGCCTGGTCAACCCCGGCGACGCGGCGCTGCGGGCGAGCAGCTGCACGATCGGCGAGCTCTGGCTGCGCAGGAGCCCACCCGTGTCGGGCACGCTCAACCTGCGCCGCGCCCAGCTGGACGTCCTCTTCCTGGAACCGGACGTGGTCCCCGGAGAGGTGCTGCTCGACAGCCTCGTCTACACCTCCCTCACCCCGCACGAGCCCGCCGAGCGGCGCCTGGAGATGCTGGAGAGGGACGGCGAGGGTTATGTCCCGCACGCCTACGAGCAGTTGACCGCCTCCTACCGCAGGGTCGGCGACGACCCGGCCGCCCGTCTCGTCCAGCTCGCCAAGCAGCGCCGCCGCCGCGCCACCCTGCCGTGGTACGGACGGCTCTGGGGCTACGTCCAGGACGCGGCCGTCGGCTACGGCTTCCGGCCGCTGCGCGCCGCCGGCTGGCTCGTGTCGCTGCTGCTGCTCGGCTCCCTCGTCTACGCGCTGCACCACCCCGAGCCGCTGAAGCCCGACGAGGCCCCCGAGTTCAACCCGGTCTTCTACACCCTCGACCTGCTCCTGCCCGTGATCTCCTTCGGGCAGGAGGGCGCCTTCGCCCCCACCGGCGGGTACCAGTGGCTCTCCTACGCCCTGGTGCTGACCGGCTGGATCCTCGCCACCACCGTCGTCACCGGCATCACCCGGACCGTCAGCCGCCAGTGAGGGCCCGCACGGCGTGCTGCGCGGCCAGCCGCACCGGGGCGTTGGCGGCGCCGTAGCCCCGGTAGCCGCCCTCGCGCTGGACCAGTTCGAAGAAGACCCGGCCGACGGTGCGGGTGTAGCAGTGGCGGAAGACTCCGTGGGCGTCGCGGTCGTAGAGGATGCCGAGGTCGCGGTAGGTCTCCAGCTCGCCGTCGGCGAACTCGAAGCGGGCGGCGAGGTCGTCGTAGTAGTTCGCCGGGACCGGCAGCGGGCTGCCGCCCGCCTCCCGGAAGCGGCGCGCGGCGGCGACCACGTCGTCGGTGGCCAGGGCGATGTGCTGGGCGTGGACGGTGTCGTCCGAGGGCGCGGCGCCGACGGTGAGGGCGATCCGGACGCTGCCGTCGGCGTTGGTGACGGCGCGGCTGCGCAGCAGGCCGTAGGGGTCGGCGACATCCACGCTCTCCTGGGCGTGCAGGCCGAGCACACCATGGTGGAAGAGGGCCGCCTCGTCGAAGTGGTGCCAGGGCTGGGTGAGGGCGAGGTGGTCGATGCCCCGGATGCCCGCCCGCCCCGGCGGCCGGCCCGTGTCCTCGAAGTCGGCACGCCAGCCGGGCCGTTCCGGGTGGTCGCCGGCGCAGAAGAACAGCTCCGTGCCGTCGGGGGCGGCGACGGCGTCCAGCGGGACGTCCCCGGGGGCCCGTCGGCGCGGCAGGACGGGCGCGAGCAGTGCCTCGGCGCGCCGGGCCGCCGCGGCCGGGTCCGGTGACTCCAGGCCGATCGCGGCGAGCCGGGCGCCGTCCCGGCGGACGGCCGGCCCGGTGTTGACCAGGATCCGGGCGTCGCCCTGCTCCCACAGGCCGACGGGCTTGCCGCGGTGGCGTGCGGTGCGGGTGAAGCCCAGGGCGCCGAGCAGCGCGGCCAGGGGTTCGGCGTCGGGCGTGACCAGTTCGGCGAAGGCGACACCGGTCGGGACGACGGGGCCGGGCAGCGGCGCCTCGCCCACCTCCTCCTGGAGGAGCAGCAGGGAGCGGCGGGCGTCGACGGCGGTCGGACCCGCCTCGGACTGCCGGAACACGTCGTTGAAGACCTCCAGGGACAGCGGGCCGTCGTAGCCGGTGGCCAGCACGTGCCGCACCAGTCCCGCGACGTCGAAGCCGCCCTGGCCGGGGAAGCAGCGGTAGTGGCGGCTCCACTGGAGCACGTCCATGGCGAGCAGCGGGGCGTCGGCGAGCTGGAGGAAGAAGATCTTCTCGCCGGGGATGTCCTCGATGCCTTTCGTGCCGGTGCCGCGGGAGAGGATGTGGAAGCTGTCCAGGCAGGTGCCGAGCGCCGGGTGCCCGGCCGCCTCGACGATGCGCCAGGCGTGGTCGTAGGTGCTGACGTGCCGGCCCCAGGCGAGGGCCTCGTAGGCCACCCGGACACCGGATTCCCGGGCCGCGTCGGCGAGCCGGCTCAGCTGCTCGGCGGCGAGGGCGTCGTCGTCCACCGCCTGCGGGGAGACGCTGGAGCAGACCAGGACCGTGTCGGCACCGAGCCGGCGCATGAGCTCGAACTTGTGCCGGGCCCGCCGCAGGTTCCTGGCGAACTCCGTCTCGGGGACGGCCTCGATGTCCCGCATCGGCTGGTAGAGGTCGATCCGCAGACCGAGGTCGGCACAGCGGGCGCGGACGTCCTCGGGGGTGAGGGGGCTGGCCAGCAGGTCGTTCTCGAAGATCTCCACCCCGTCGAAGCCGGCCCGGGCGGCGGCGTCGAGTTTCTCGGTGAGGGAGCCGCTCAGGGAGACGGTGGCGATGGACGTACGCAACGGCGGTACCTCTCTCTAGTTCGAAGCCCCGACGGCCCCGGCCAGTTCGGTCAGGTCCGCCAGCATCCGCGGGGCGTCGGGTTCCCGGCCGGTGAACAGGCGGAACGCGTCGGCGGCCTGGAAGGCGGCCATGCCCCCGCCGTCGAGGGTGGCGCAGCCCAGGGCCCGGGCGGTGCGCAGCAGCTCGGTCTCCAGCGGCCGGTAGACCACCTCGGCGACCCACAGTCCGGAGTGGAGCAGCTCGGCCGGCAGGGGCAGGCCGGGGTGGGCCGCCATGCCGGTGGGCGTGGCGTGGACGATGCCGTCGGCGTGCGCGAGCAGCTCGGTCCGCCGTTCCGGGGGCGCGGCGGCGGCGCGTCCTGCCCCGAAGGCGCGGTTGAGGGAACCGGCCAGGGCGGCGGCCCGCTCGGGCAGGGCGTCGACGACCGTGACGCGCTCGGCGCCCAGGGTGAGCATGGCGTGGGCGACGGCCGCGCCCGCACCGCCGGCGCCCAGCTGCACGACCCGTTCCAGTGGGACGTCGGGCAGCCCGCGGGCGAAGGAGGCGGCGAATCCGGTGACGTCCGTGTTGTGGCCGACCGCGCGGCCGTCCTCGAAGACCACGGTGTTGACCGCGCCCAGCGCCTCGGCCTGCGGGGCGAGCGCGTCCAGGTGCTCGATGACGAGCTGTTTGCACGGGTGCGTGATGTTGAGCCCGTCGAAGCCCAGGTCGCGGGCGGCGCGCAGCAGGTCGCCCACCGCCTCGGGCGGCACCTCGAGGGTGTCGATGTCGATCAGCCGGTACACCAGGCGCAGGCCCTGCCGGTCGGCCTCCCGCTCGTGCAGGGCCGGACTGAGCGACGGGCCGATGCCGGAACCGATCAGCCCGACGAGATACGACCTGCTGGGCACGCGCGCCTCCTGAGGGGCTCACTAATGTACGAACCAGTACGTTAGCTATATCAGCCGCGGAGGGACTCGGGAAGACCCCCGCGGCCGGGCGGCCCCCTGCTTCTAGAATCACCGGCACCGGCCCCTCCGCCCTAAGGAACCTGATGACCAGCGTCGAAGAACCGGCACGGCCTGGCGAGCGCATCCGTGACGCGGCCCGCACCCGCGCCGAGATCCTCGACGTCGCCACCCAGGAGTTCGCGCGGGCCGGCTACGACGGGGCCCGGGTGGACGAGATCGCCGCCCGCACCCGCACCACCAAGCGGATGATCTACTACTACTTCGGCGGCAAGGAGCAGCTCTTCACGGCCGTGCTGGAGCGCGCGTACGGCGTGATCCGGGAGGCCGAGCAGCAGCTCGACGTCGACCATCTGGACCCGGTGGCGGCCATCCGGCGCCTGGCGGAGCTGACGTTCGACCACCACGAGCAGCACCCCGACTTCATTCGCCTGGTCAGCATCGAGAACATCCACGAGGCGCACCACATCGCGGCCTCGGAGAAGCTCGGGAAGATCGGTTCCCCCGCACTGGACGTGATCCGCCGGATCCTGGCGTCGGGCCAGGAGTCGGGGCTGTTCACGGCGGACGTCGACGCCGTCGACCTGCACGCGATGATCTCCTCGTTCTGCTTCTTCCGGGTCGCCAACCGGCATACCTTCGGCGCACTGTTCGGCCGCGACCTGCTCGACCGGACACAGCGCGCGCACTACCGCACCATGCTGGGCGACATGGTGATCGCGTACCTGACGGCGGAGCGGACGACGGACTGAACACCCGGAGCGCGACCCCTTGACACCGGCGGCACTCGGGCGCAGCATCACTGGCCATCCCCTGTTAACTACCCAGTGGGTTAATTAGCCGCGATCCGGCACGTCCCCCTCTGCTCTCCGTTCCCCTCACTCCGCCCAGGGCGGAGCCCGTCAAGGAGCCGCCGTGTCCGTTCCCGCCATGCCCTCAGGGTCCGTCGCCCCGCCCGGTCAGCCCAGGAAAGCCGCGACCGCAGCCTGGGTCGGCAGTGCTCTGGAGTACTACGACTTCTTCATCTACGGCAGCGCCGCCGCGCTGATCTTCCCGGAGGTGTTCTTCGACGAGTCCGACCCGGCCACGGCGACCCTGCTGTCGCTGGCCACGTTCGGTGTCGCGTACGCCGCCCGCCCGGTCGGCGCGCTGGTGCTCGGGCACTTCGGGGACAAGCTCGGCCGCAAGAAGATCATGGTCTTCACGCTGATGCTGATGGGACTGTCGACGTTCCTCATCGGCTGTCTGCCGACCCGGGAGCAGGTCGGGGGCCTCGCCCCGGTCCTTCTGGTGCTGTGCCGGGTGCTCCAGGGCATCTCGGCGGCGGGCGAACAGGCCAGCGCCAACTCCATGACGCTGGAACACGCGCCGCCGGGCCGGCGCGGTTTCTTCACCAGCTTCACCCTCAGCGGCACCCAGGGCGGCCAGCTGCTGGCCACGCTGGTCTTCATCCCGGTCGCCGCGATGCCCGAGGAGCATTTGCTGGCGTGGGGCTGGCGGCTGCCGTTCTGGCTGAGCGTCGCGGTCGCCGTCGTCGGCTGGGTCATCCGCCGCAAGCTGGACGAGACGCCGGCCTTCGCGCAGCAGGCCGCCGAGGAGGGCGTCGTCAAGCTGCCGCTGGTGGTGCTGCTGCGCGAGCACTGGGCGGATGTACTGAGGGTGATCGCGGGCGCGCTCGTCGCCTCGGTGAGCACGATCTTCACCGTGTGGGCACTGGCGTACGCCACCAGCGACGGGGTCGGCATGTCGCGCACCGCCATGCTGTGGGTGGGCGCCCTGGCCAATGTCGTGGCGCTCGCCGCAATCCCGCTGTGGGCCTCGCTCTCCGACCGGATCGGCCGGCGCCCGGTGTTCCTGATCGGCGCGGCCGGCAGCGCGGTGACGATGTTCCTGTACCTGTGGGCCGTCTCCACGGGCTCCTACCCGCTGACGTTCCTGACGGGCGTCCTCTGCTTCGGCGTGGTGTACAGCGCCGCGAACGGTGTGTGGCCCGCCTTCTACGGCGAGATGTTCACGACCCGGGTCAGGTTGTCCGGGGTGGCGATCGGCACGCAGATCGGTTTCGCCGCGGCCGGTTTCGCGGTGACGTTCGCTGCGCAGATCGCGGGGCCGGGCGGCGACGACTGGTCGGCGGTGGCACTGTTCACGGCGGCGTTGTGCGTGCCACCGGTGATCGCGGCGGTGTCGGCGCGGGAGACGCACCAACTCCCCACGGAAGTGCTCGGTGAGCGTGCGGCCCGGGGAACCGGCCGGCCGGAGAAGGTGACGGTCTGACCACCCTCCGGTGCCGGGTGCCGGGTGCCGGGTGCCGGGTGCCGGATGCCGGATGCCGGGTGCCGGGTGCGGGGCGCGGGGGGCGGGGGGCGGGGCGCGGGGGGGCGCGCAGTTTCCCCGCGCCCCTCGGCGGCCGGTGCCCGGGAAAGCGGCTCCCAGCAGGCCATCGGCCTTGGGTTCCGCGTCCCGGGTCCCACAGCCCCTCGCTCACGTGTTCCCGCGCGATCATGAACCGTTCCTGCACCGCGACGGGGGTCTGAGGCGGCCCGGGCGGGGTATGCCGGATCTCATCTCGACCAGCGCGACGGGAGAAGAGCCATGGCACAGCTGCGACAAGAGGTCGATCCGGGTGAGGCCGGGCTGGATCCGCAGGTGCTGGGCCGCCTGGACCGGCACTTCGCCCGGCTGGTCGACGAGGGGCGTCTGCCGGGCTTCCTCGTCTCCGTCGCCCGGGCCGGGCGCGTCGCCCACCTCACGACACACGGCCTGCGCGACATCGCGGCCGGGCTGCCGGTCGAGCCCGACACGTTGTGGCGGGTGTACTCCATGACGAAGCCGGTCACCGCGGTCGCCGCGCTGCTGCTGGTGGAAGAGGGCCGGCTCTCCCTGGACGACCCGGTCGCCGACCACCTGCCCGCCTTCGCCGAGCCGCGGGTCTACGTCGGCGGCTCCGGGGCGGACGTCGAGACCCGCCCGGCGGAAGGCCCCATACTCGTCCGGCATCTGATGACCCACACCGCGGGTCTGACCTTCGGCTTCTACCACGCCCACCCGGTCGACGCCCTGTACCGCGCGGCCGGCCTGGAGTCGTCGGTGCCACCGGGGGCGGACCTGGCCGAGACCATCGAGGTGTACGCGAGTCTGCCGCTGCAGTTCGAGCCGGGCACCGAGTGGAACTACTCGGTGGCCAGCAACGTCCTGGGCCGGATCATCGAGGTCGTGTCCGGGCAGCCGCTCGACGTGTTCTGCGCGGAGCGGATCTTCGGGCCGCTCGGCATGACGGACGCCGGCTTCCACGTCACGGACGCACAGGCGCCCCGGCTCTCGGAGATGTACGGGGAGAAGGAGGACGGCGGCATCGAGCCGATCGCGGGACTGCCGCTGCGCGGCCGGCCGCGGTTCCTGTCCGGCAGCGGCGGCATGGTGTGCTCGGCCCACGACTACCACCGTTTCATGGAACTGCTGCGCCGCCGGGGCGAACTCGACGGCGTGCGGCTGCTCGGCCCGCGGACCATGGAGCTGATGACCCGCAACCACCTGCCCGGCGGCGCCGACCTGCGGGCCTTCGGCAGCCGCCCCGCCCACGACGAGCCCGGCAACGAGGGGCTCGGCTTCGGCCTCAACTGCTCCGTGGTGATCGACCCGTCCCGCACCCTCGTCCCGTCCGGGCTCGGCGCCTTCGGCTGGAGCGGCGTGGCCACGACGACGTTCTGGGTGGACCCTGGCCGCGACCTCACGGTGCAGTTCATGACACAGGTGCGGCCCAGGACCTCCCACTCGGTCTTCAAGGACCTCAAGCGGCTGGTTCACGAGGCCCTCTCGGGGTGATGCCCGCTACCGGTCGACCCGCAGGGTGAACTCCACTCCGTCCCGGGCGAGTTCCCGCAGCCACGGCCCGGAACGGGCGGACGTCTCCGCAGCGCGGTTCAGGCCCGGCGGCAGTAAGCCGTCCAGGACGTGCCGGACACCCAGCGCCAGGGTCCGCGAGACGCAGCGGGCCATCGCGCTCTCCTCGGCGTCACCCACCAGGTCGAGGAGGTAACCGCCCTGCCACGACCGCCCCGACCCGGCGCGCACGTCCAGCGAGACGGCGAGGACGACCCGGTCGCGGTCGTCGGCCGTGGTGGGGTAGGCGGCGGCCAGTTCCCCCGCGAGGGCGGCGATGCGCCCGTCGTCACCGGCCTTGAGCTCCTCGAAGACGCCGGCCCAGGCACGCAGCCAGCCCTCCAGACGCAGGGTGCCGCGCACGAACGTCCGCGGCGTCCAGGCCTCCGGCAGGCCGTACTGCGCGACGAAAGGGACGCTGTCGCGGTTCGGGTAGACCTCGAAGGTCTCCCCGTCCACGACATGCCGCCGGGTGGCCTCCCAGGGCCGCTCGGCGACCGTCTGCGCACCGCCCTCGATGTAGCGGGCCGGGGAGCGCAGGGCGCCCAGGACACCCGCGGGTGCCCAGCTGAAGCGGTACGTGAAGTCGTTCGGGACGGCGGGGACCCCACCGCAGTACGACGTGAGGGTGTACGAGGCGGGCGTCTCCTCGCCGATCGCCTCCCGGGCCCGGGCGACCAGGTCATGGGCGAACAGGTGGTCGATGCCCGGGTCGAGCCCTGCCTCGGTCAGGACGACGAGCCGCGCCCGCTCAGCGGCCGGCACCTGCTCCAGCACCGCGTCCGACACATAGCTGGAGCACGCGAAGTGCGCCCCCTGCCGTACGCACTCGGCGAGCAGCGGGGCGTGCTCCGGCGCGGGCAGCATCGACACGACGACGTCGCCCGGCGTGAGTTCGGAGGCGAGCGCGGGCAGCGTGTACGCGCGGGGCTCGGCCCGGCCGGTGAGACCCAGCCGGCCGAGGGCGTCCGCGGCGCGGGCCTCGGTGCGGTGCCAGAGCCGGACGCGCCCGGCGGTCTCGCACAGCGCGGCGAGACCGCTGCCCGTGGACAGCCCGGCGCCGATCCAGTGGACGGTGCCGCTCGCCGCCGCCGGTTCAGAGGTCATGGGGCTCCCCCTTGTCGAGGCCGAGTGCACGTGACGCGTCGTGGAACCGGTCCAGGCAGCGTCCCCAGGCTCCTAGGACGCCGAAGTCGAGCAGGTGGGGCAGCAGGGCGGCCGAGAAGTCGGTACTGGATTCCAGCGGCAGCAGGGAGGGCAGGTTGTCGATGGCGATGAGGTCGAGGGGGGGCTCGTCCCGCAGCCGGCGGACCGGCTCGTCCCAGTCGGTGGTCTCGTCGTACACCGGAAGGACGTTGAGCGGGGAACCGACGTCGCAGGTCACGTCGCACAGGGTGCGCAGGCGGCGGTCGGGGGTGTCGAGGTCCTGCTCGCGGAGGAAGGGCGGGACGGGGGTGGTGGCGAGCACCGCGTTCACCATCACGTCGTGCCGCAGCAGGGCGGGGCGGTCCAGGTCGCGGGTCTCGGCGAGGTCCCAGCAGGTGGGATCGACGCCCGCGCTGGCGAAGGCGGCGCGGGCGCCGCGGCCGCTGCGCCCCAGGGCGCCGATGATGAGGCCGGTGAACTCGGCGTCGTGGACGCCGGGTTCCAGCGCCTCGTCCAGGCCCTCCTTGGTGGTCGGCGTCAGGGGTGCCCGCAACCGACCCCGATTCTGGAGCACAGCCAAGGCGGCGCCGAGGTAGCCGGCCCAGAAGCCGAAGGCGGCGAGGCGCCGCCCGGTGTCGTCCACCAGGTACTCCAGGTCGAACAGCGCCCCGCCCCCGGTGGCGAACCGGCCTAGCAGCTCCGCCGCTCCCGGCTGGCCCTTGTAGGCGTGGCCGAAGAAGATGTGCCGGTGCGTCAGCCCTGCGGGTTCATCGGGCAGTTCCTTCAGGCCGAGCACGACGGCGTCCCGGGGCGCCGTCACCCAGGATCCGGCGGGGGCGACACGGCAGCCGGCCGCCTCGTACTCCTCGATCGGGAAGACTCGCTGCGGGGACTCCTCGACGGTCAGTTCCACTCCGTGCCCGACGAGCCGCCGGGCGTCGTCGGGCACGATCGGAGTGCGTCGCTCGGTCGTTCGGGCCTCGTGGCGCAGCCACAGATGGAGCTCGGTCATACCAGGTGGGCCTCCGGCGTGAGGCGCCGGCCGCTGAGGGCCGGCGCTTCTGGGGCGGACGTCCACGAAGCGTACGCGGCCCGCCTGCGGGTCGCGCACGGATTCGCCCAGGTCACGTCGGGGAACCCGGACCGGCCGGGGTGTTCAGGAGGAGCTGACCACCGCGTCCAGGTGCGGCAGGTGGTGGTCGAGGCGCTCCCGCTTGGTGCGCAGATAGGTGATGTTGTTCTCGCACGGCGGGATGAGCAGCGGGACCTGCTCGGCGACCTCGATGCCGTGGTCCACCAGCGCCTCGCGCTTGCGCGGGTTGTTGGACATCAGGCGCACCGACCGCACGCCGAGGTCCTCCAGGATCCGGGCGGCGACACCGTAGTCACGGGCGTCGACCGGCAGGCCCAGGGCGAGATTGGCCTCGACGGTGTCGAGCCCCTCCGCCTGAAGGGCCATCGCGCGCAGCTTGGCGAGCAGGCCGATGCCGCGGCCTTCATGCCCTCTGAGGTAGACCACGACGCCCGCGCCCTCGGTGACGACCGCGCGCAGGGCGGCGTCGAGCTGGTCGCCGCACTCGCAGTGCTGGGAGCCGAAGGCGTCGCCCGTCAGGCACTCCGAGTGCAGTCGGATGAGGACGTCGTCCGTGCCGATCTCGCCATAGACCAGCGCGACCTGTTCGTCGCCGCGGTCGTGGTCCATGTAGCCGATCGCCTGGAATTTCCCGTACACAGTGGGCAAGGGGGCATTCACGACGCGTTCCACGCCGGTCCGCTGCGGTGCCTTCTTGCCGAGTACGCCAATGTTGTCTGTCATGATTCTCGAGTTCCTAAGCAGAGACGAAAGGCCGTGACGTTATGAGTGATCTGGTGCCGGCGGACACCACGGAAGACGTACGGACGCGGGGCGCCGGTGTCTCACGGCAGGTCGCGGTGCTTCCCGTGGGGAGCTTCGAGCAGCACGGTCCGTACCTCCCGCTGGCGACCGACACGCTCGTCGCCTGTGCCGTCGCGCGGGAGATAGCCGGCGCGTACCCGGTGCACCTCCTTCCTCCGGTGACGATCTCGTGCTCGCACGAGCACGCGGCCTGGCCGGGGACCGTCAGCATCTCCTCGGTGACCCTTCATGCGGTGGTACGGGACATTGCGGCTTCGCTGCGCAGGTCCGGGGTCGACACCCTGGTGGTGGTCAACGGCCACGGCGGCAACTACGTACTGGGCAACGTGGTTCAGGAGTCCTCCGCGCGCGGCGAGCGGATGGCGCTCTTCCCGGCCGCGGAGGACTGGGAGGCGGCGCGCGAGCGGGCGGGGGTGATCACCTCGCTGCTCACCGACATGCACGCGGGGGAAATCGAGACCTCCATCCTTCTGCACGCTCATCCCGAAATGCTCCGACCTGGTTATGAGAAAGCTGATTTCGTCGCTGACGACCGGCGTCATCTGCTCACCCTCGGCATGTCCGGCTATACCGATTCCGGTGTCATCGGTCGTCCTTCGCTGGGTTCGGCGGAAAAGGGGAAGGAACTGCTGGCGAGCCTGGCGGATTCCTTCGGGGCGTATTTCTCGATGCTGACCTCCGACGCGTAGTCACCCTGCGGCGCGGGAGCGGGTTCCGGGGCAGGTGCGAGGGCCCGGGGCCCGGTCCGCAGGCCCGCGTACCAGCGCGCGACGAGCACGATCAGGCCGGGCAGGCTCGCCACGAGGCTGAGCACCCCGTAGACGACCGCCACGGCCAGTCCCCGGCCCGCGCCGAGCCCCGCGGCGCCGAACGCCCAGGCGGTGACGCCCTCCCGGGGCCCCCAGCCGCCGATGTTCAGCGGCAGGCCCATCGCCAGCAGGGCGAGGACCGCGAGGGGCAGCAGGACGGCCACGGAGGCGGCGGTCCCGGCGACCCGGGCGGCGAGTACGAACATCGCGACGTAACCTGCCAGCACCACCACGGAGGAGACAACCACCCCGGGCCCGTTGCGGCGTGACAGCAGCCCTTCGCGGGCCTCGGCGAGGACCGCGCGCAGCTTGCGGCCGCGGGGGGAGGGCGCCGGGCGGTTCATGCGCAGGGCGAGGACGACGGCGAGCGCACCCAGGCAGGCCAGGGCCGCGAGCGGGGCGATGTGCCGGGCCTCGTCCAGCACCGGGGACGGCATGACCAGCAGGACGACGGCGCCGACCGCGAACAACGCGATCTGCCCGGCGGTCCGTTCGAGGACGACGGCCTTCACGCCGCGCCGCAGATCCCCCTCGCTCTGCCCGTGCCGCACGGCCCGGTGCACATCGCCGAGGACGCCGCCGGGCAGGGCCGCGTTCAGGAACAGCGCGCGGTAGTAGTCGGCGACGGCCGGCCCGAACGGCAGCCGGATCCTGAGCCCCCGGGCGACGATGGCCCACCGCCACGCGCTGCACACGGTGGTGACGAGCCCGATACCGAGCGCGAGCAGCAGCGACACTCCGTCGATCCGCCGCAGCCCGTCCAGGAAGACGCCGGTGCCGAGCCGCCAGAACAGCACCGCCAGGATGGCGATTCCGGCGATGGTGCCGAGATGCGTACGGACCGCGGGGGTGGCGAGCCGGGCGAGAGCGGTACGGATGGCGCCGCGGCGAGTGGCACCGGTGCCGGCCGGGCCGGTGCCGGCCGGGCCGGTGCCGGCCGGGCCGAGGTCGAGCGGGCCGGTGCCGTCCGCGCCGGGGCCGTCCGTGCCAGTGTCGGCCGGGCCGAGGCCGTGCGGGCCGGTGCCGTCCGCGCCGGCGCCGACCGTGCCAGTGTCGGCCGGGCCGAGGCCGTGCGGGCCGGTGCCGGCCGCGCCGGCGCCGACCGTGCCCGTGTCGGCCGGGCCAAGGTCGAGCGGGCCGAGGCCGTGCGGGCCGGTGCCGGCCGCGCCGGTGCTGTCGATGCCGTCCAGGCCGGTGGCCGGTGGCGGGAGTTCGGCCGGCCGGGCCGGGCCGGCCGGGGTCGAGGCGGCGGGAGCGTTCCTGTCGCCCGCGGCCGGGCGCGGCACGGCCGTGTCCGGCCGGGCCGTGCCCGCCACGCCGGACACCGGCACCACCCGGGTGCCGCCGCCGGTCGCGGGGCGGCTGTCGGTGGGCGTGGTGCGCGGGCGCGTTCCCGTCGCCTGGGGGGTCATGACGCTCCGCCCACCGGGCGGGACAGGGCCAGGAGGTCGACGTGGTGCACGGTGACGCGCAACTCTCCCGCGGCCAGGGACGCCAGCCGCTTGGTCAGGTAGACGTCGGCTTCGGCCCGCAACTCGGGGCGCTCCTCGACGGCGGCGCCGACCCAGCCGCGCAGCCACTGCTCGGTGAGCGCGGCCTGCTCGGGGCCCAGCCGCCAGGGACTCGGGTGCAGCCGTACGGTCGCGCCGTGCTCGGAGAACGCCTCGGCCGCCGCCGTGACCGCGTCGGGGCCGAGCAGGCCGTCGCGGCGCTGGTGGTCGTTGAAGGCCTGGGTGAGTTCCGCGTCCAGCGGGTGCGACGGGGTCAGCTCCACGCGCCCGGCGACGGACAGCGTGAGCAGGGCGGGGCAGCCGGCTCCGGCGCACGCGGCGGCGAAGGTGTCGATCTCCTCGCGGGTGAGCACGTCCAGCAGGGCCGATGCCGTGACCAGGGACGCGCCCTGCAGGGCGTCCGGGGTGAGACGGGCGATGTCACCGCGTCGGGTCTCCACGGAGACCCGGCTGCCGTCGGCGGCCGAGCGCGGGGAGGCGACGGCGGCGAAGTGCAGCAGGTAGGGGTCGCGGTCGTGCAGGATCCAGTGCTGGGCGCCGTCCAGGCGCGGCGCGAGCCAGCGGCCCATGGAACCGGTACCGCAGCCCAGGTCGTGGATGACGATGCCCGACCTGCCCGGCAGGTTGGCGAGCCGGATCCGCAGCGGGTCGAGCAGGTCGTGCGCCCGCGCGGCGGCATCGGCCGGCTCCCGCAGCTCCAGCCACTCGGGCGCGTAGCGGGGCGGATCGTCCGGACCCGCCTCACGCAGCTTCACGGTCGGCCGCGAGCCGGGCCTGCCGCTGGGGCCCGCACCGGGGATGACACCCCCGGGGGCCTGCCCCGGACCGAATCCGACGCTGGATCCCAGGCCCGGAGTCATGCCGTCCGTCACTACCGTGACCTCCCTCGGCCCGGGCTGGGCCGGAATCGCCCCGCTCTGCTGGGTGGTCGTCGCCGGGTTCGTCATGCTGACCTCCGGGGTTCGGTCGGGAGCCGGCGCAGCACCGCCGCCAGGCTCTGTGCGGTCGTCGCCCAGCCGTCGAGGGCGGCGCGGCGGCTGCGGGCGGCGGCCTTCAGGCGGCGCCGCACGTCGGCCTCGCCGAACCAGCCGCGCAGTTCGGCGGCGATGGCGGCGGGGTTCTCCGGCGGGACGAGGATGCCGGGGACACCGCCGTCGGGCGCGCGGCCGACCGCCTCCGGCAGCCCGCCGACGTCCGTGGCCATCACCGGGATGCCGCGTGCCAGGGCCTCGGTCACGGCCATGCCGTACGTCTCGGCGTAGGAGGTGAGGACCATCAGGTCGGCGGTGGCGTAGCTGGCGTCGAGCGCGGGGCCGGACTTGGGCCCGGCCAGCTCCAGCCGGTCCTGGAGGCCGTGCTCGGCGATGAGGGACCGCAGGTGGGCGACGTACTCCGGGTCCTGGGTGAGCGCGCCCACGCACACGCAGCTCCACGGCAGTTCGCGGACCGCGGCCAGCGCCTCCACCAGCCGGTGCTGGCCCTTGCGCGGGGTCACGGCGGCCACGCACAGCAGGCGCGACACACCGTCGGTGCCGGGCGCGAGCGGTGCGATGTCGGCGCCGGGGGCCGCGACGTGGACCCGCTCGGGCGGCAGGCCGTGGTGGGAGACCAGGCGGCGGACCGCCCACTCGCTGGTGCCGATCACCGCCGGCACCGCCCGCAGCACCGTCCGCTCCTTGGCGTCCAGTTCGGCGGCCACCGCCGCGTCCAGCCCCGTCTCGTCGCCGAGCGGGAGGTGGACGAGGACGGCCATGCTCAGCCGTTCCGCCTCCGGCACCACGATCTCGGGCACTCCGCAGGCCACCAGTCCGTCGAGCAGGACGGCGGCCCCGTCGGGCAACGCGCTCAGGGTGCGGGCGAGTTCCGTGCGGGCGTCGGCCCCCGGCCGGGGCCAGTCACCGGCCACGGCGTGCTTGGTCACCTGCCAGCCGAAGCCGGGCAGGTCCAGGCAGACCCGCCGGTCGTAGGCGTTGCCGCCGCTGGGCGCCGCCGGGTCGTCGACGCCGCCCGGCAGCACGAAGTGCACGGTGCGCAGGGACATGGGGATGATCTCGGCGTTCTTCAGGGAAGCGTGCTGCACGGGAACATAATTCAGCCGCGCCGGCGCCGGACCCATGTGCTCGGGCCGCTCGATGGTCGTGTCGGTCACAACGCACGCTCGTAACTCGCCCAGGCGATGTGCGACTCGTGCAGCGTGACGGTGAGGCCCGCGATGCCCTTGGCGCCCTCGCCCAGCGCCCCCTTGTGGATGCGCTCGGCGAGCCGGTCGGCGATGACCTTGGCGAGGAACTCCGTGGAGGTGTTGACGCCGGAGAAGTCGGGCTCGTTGTCGAGGTTGCGGTAGTTCAGCTCGCTGACGACCGCGCCGAGTTCCTGGGTGGCCAGCCCGATGTCGACGACGATGTTGTCGTCGTCCAGCTGCTCGCGCCGGAACGTGGCGTCCACGAGGAACGTGGCCCCGTGCAGGCGCTGGGCCGGTCCGAAGACGTCGCCACGGAAGCTGTGGGCGATCATGATGTGATCGCGGACGGTGATGCTGAACAACGGACGACCCTCCAGGTGCGGCGCGTCTGTTCCCCGCTCTCGGTGCCGGGGATGCCGAGTAGTACGGCCGGTTGCCTTCCCCTGTTCAGCCTTCCGTACGTCTTTTCTCTGGTCAGGCGCTCTTGTCGTGACGAAACTCGTACCGGATGGAACGAATCGTCAGTCGATGCGTCAATCGCTCTCGTCGTAACGGACGCGGTGGCACAGCGCCGGGACCTCGCCGGAGACCAGCTTGGGCAGCACGTCCGGAAGATCCTCGAAGGGGGACTCGCCGGTGACGAGGGCGTCGAGCGCGGGGTCGGCGAGCAGGTCCAGGGCGACCCCGAGCCGGTCGGCGTAGGTGCGGTCGGGGCGGGCCGGGGAGACGGTGCCGACCTGGCTGCTGCGGATGACGAGCCGCCGGGAATGGAAGGCCTCACCGAGGGGGAGGCTGACCTGCCGGTCTCCGTACCAGCTGAGTTCGAGGACGGTCCCCTCGGCCCGGAGGAGTTCCAGGGACCTGGCGAGACCCGCTTCCGTGGCGCTGGCGTGGACGACCAGGTCGCGGTCCCCGTCTGCGTCCTCGGGGGCGGCGAAGCCGACGCCGAGCGCTTCGGCGATCTTCGCGCGGGACGGGTCGGCGTCGACCAGTTGGACGCGGACTCCGGGGAACCGGGCCAGGAGGGCGGCCACCGAGCAGCCGACCATGCCGCCGCCGACCACGGCGATCCGGTCGCCGACCAGGGGCGCGGCGTCCCACAGGGCGTTGACGGCCGTCTCCACGGTCCCGGCGAGCACGGCCCGTTCGGCGGGCACGGTGTCCGGGACGGGGGTGACCGCGGTGGCCGGTACGACGTAGCGGGTCTGGTGCGGGTAGAGGCAGAACACGGTGCGGCCGGTGAGTTCCCGGGGGCCTTCCTCCACCACGCCGACGTTGAGGTAGCCGTACTTCACCGGGCCCGGGAAGTCGCCCTCCTGGAACGGCGCGCGCATGGCGGTGTGCTGGCTGACGGGCACGCCGCCGCGGAAGACGAGTGTCTCGGTGCCGCGGCTCACACCGGAGAAGAGCGTGCGGACCAGCACCTCGCCCTCGCCGGGCGCGGGCAGGGTGACGTCCCGGATGCCGCCTCGCCCAGGCGAGTCGATCCAGAACGCCCGTGCGGTGTGCTTCATCGAAGTCCTCCTGAACGATCGGGAAGCTGCTTGCGTACCGAGGGGTGCACAGGCCGCGCACAAGGTAGCGGCCTTGATCGACTCTGTCACACGGCCGGAGGGTGTTCGGTGGCCCTGAACAACACGTACGACGCGAGGCTCCAGCAGGAGACCGCCCTGGGGGCGGGAGTGCAGGTCCTGCTGCTGGCCCTGATCGGCACCGCGATCGGGATGGGGCCGGCGGGCTGGCTGACCGGCCTCGCGTTCGCGATCGCCACCTGGGCGGTGCTCTCGCGGGCCCTGCACCGCTCCCGGCTGCGCTCGTTCGGCGCGGCCAACCGCGTCACCCTCGGGCGGGCCACCCTCGTCGGCGGGGTCACGGCCCTGGTTGCCGACTCCTTCCAGAGCTCGCCGCCCGTGTCGCTGTTCGTCGGCCTGACGGCGGTGGCGCTGATCCTGGACGGCGTCGACGGCAAGGTCGCCCGCCGCACCGGCACCTCGACCCCGCTGGGCGCGCGTTTCGACATGGAGGTCGACGCCTTCCTGATCCTGGTGCTGAGCGTGTACGTGTCGATGGAACTGGGCCCGTGGGTGCTGCTGATCGGCGGCATGCGGTACGTCTTCGTCGCCGCAGCGCGGGTGTGGCCCTGGCTGACCGCCGCGCTCCCGCCGAGCACCGCCCGCAAGACCGTCGCCGCCCTCCAGGGCGTGCTCCTGCTGGTCGCGGGCGCCGATCTGCTGCCGTACGCGGGCAACTTCGGCGTGGCCGCCCTCGCCCTGGGCCTGCTGGTCTGGTCGTTCGGACGGGACGTGCTGTGGCTGTACCGGACCTCGCGTGTCGAGGAGCCGGTGGCGCCCCGCCAGGTACGGGAACTGGTCGCCGGCTGACGGCACGCACAGCGGGGCGGTCAGTCGTCGAACCGCCCGCGCGCCGCCTCGATGTGACCGAGGTACCGGTGGGTCCAGCCGCAGATCGCGTCGACCGTGGCGCGCAGGGCCCGGCCGGGTTCGGTCAGGGCGTATTCGACCTTGGGCGGCACGGTGGGGTACACCGTCCGGTCGACCAGGCCGTTGCGCTCCAGCATCCGCAGGTTCTGGGTCAGCATCTTGTGGCTGACGCCCTCGACCTCGTCGCGCAACTCGCTGAAGCGCAGGGTGCGTTCGCCGAGGGCCTCGATGATCAGAAGCGCCCATTTGTTGGCCACGTCGGAGAAGATCTCCCGCGCCAGGGAGTCCGCCCGCCGCAGGTCCGCGTTCTCGGGCAGGTCCCTCAACTGCTTGGTCACCATCTGGTTCCCCCGTTACCGAAAAGTGCGTTCTTCCAGGCCGGCGTTCACTCTCCTACGGTTTCCCAGTAACCACAAGAGAGCGCGGGTTCGCGCCCGACGGAAGGACACCGGCTGTGACCACCCACGACGTCTACGACCACGGCATCCCGGCCGAGAGCCACTTCGGCTACGCCCAGGCGATCAGGTCCGGCGATCTGATCCATGTCTCCGGGCAGCTCTCGTTCGACGAGGCGGGCGGCTTCCGCCCCGAGGACGACGTCGTCACCCAGCTGGAGCGGACCTACGTCAACCTCGACAGGGTCCTGGCCCACTACGGCGCGACACGCAACCAGATCGTGTCCCAGACGCTGTACGCGGTGGACCTGGTGCGCAACGCCGAGGTCGTGGGGAAGGCCAACCGGGCGTACTTCGGCACCCACCGCCCGGTCAGCACGGCCCTGGGCGTCACCGAACTGACCTTTCCCGGGCAGCTCGTGGAGATCAGCTGCGTGATCGACACGCGGCTGCCCTCCTGAAGGCCGGTCAGCGACGCGTCCCTGTGCCGACCAGGGTCCGCTCGTACGGGTCGAGCAGCACGCCCCGCACCTTGGTCGAGACGCCGGCGACGATCCGCTGGTGGGCCAGCGGCACGACCGCGTCCGTGCCGAGGATCGCCGCCTCGGCGGCCATGGCGGCGTCCTGCCGCTCTCCGGTGCCGTCGGTCCCGACGGCCTCGGCGACGGCCCGGTCGGTCTTCTTGTCGCACAGCCGGGCCAGGTTGTAGCCGCCGTCGCAGGTGTAGTCGCTGCCGAGGACTCCGACCGGGTCGCCGGTGTCCAGGAGGCTGTTGCGGGCGCCGATGAACGCGTCGAACTTCCCGGCGAGCGCGTCGCTCTCCAGCCGTGAGTACTCGCGCACCTCCAGCTCGACCGTGAATCCCGCCTTTCTGAGCTGCTGTTGCACGACCTGGGCGACCTCGGGGAGCTCGGGCCGGTTGTCGTAGGTGGCCAGGGTGATCGACGTGCCGTCGGGGCGGGTGGGCTCGGCACGGCCGGCCGGCTTCACCCGCTTGCTCTCGGCCCAGGTGACAGCGGGTCCGAAGAGGCCGGCGCCCGGGTCGGCGTATCCCTCGAAGACGCCCTTGACGAGTGCGGAGGAATCGATCGCCGTGCGGGCCGCGGCGCGCAGCTGCGGGTCCTCGAAGGGCCCGGTCTTCGTGTTGAGTTGCAGGCTGGTGGTCCGGGTGGTGCCGGCTTCCTTGAGGGTGGTCTTGTCGAGGGTGGCGGCCTGGGCGACGGGGATCGCCTCGGCGATGTCGACGTCGCCGGTGCGGACGGCGTTGGCGCGGGCGGTGCCGTCCGTGACGAAGCGCACGTCGATGCCGGCGGCGTGGGCGAGGCCGTCCCAGTAGTCGTCGTAGCGGTCGAGGGTGGCTGAGCCGCCGCCGCTGACCTCGGTGATCTCGAAGGGACCGGTGGCGGTGCCGACCGGGGTGGGGTTGCCCTCCTTCCGGTACGCCTTCGGGGAGAGGACCGCCAGGCTCGGCCCGGCCAGGCGCATGGGCAGGACGGGGTCGGGCTCCCGGGTGGTGATGCGGACGCCGCGCTCGCCGTCGGCCTTCGCGCCGAGGGTGACGCCGGCGAGGGCGGCGGGGGCGGGCTCGGCCCGGGTGGCGTGGGTGAGCGCGGCGGCCACGGCGGCCGGCGTGACGTCCGTGCCGTCCTGGAACGTGGCCTCGCGCAGGGTGAACCGCCACGTGCGGTCGTCCTCCCGGTGCCAGGACCGGGCGAGCGCCGGGGCCGCTGCCCCGTTGGCATCCAGAGCGGTGAGCCCTTCGGTGACGCCGAGCCGGCTGAGCAGGGTGGCGTCGGCTCCGTACGGCGAGAGGTTCTCGGCGGGCGGGAAGGCGAGGGCGACGCGCAGCCGCGAGCCCGACGGCCCGCCCTCCGGCGACGACTCCCCGCCGGGGGACACGAAGCAGCCGGCCAGACACGGCGCGAGGGTGAGGGCGGTGAGGAACCGGAGGCGGCTCTTGATGCTCTGATGACGCACTTGCACAGCATAGGCATCAAGCGGAACACGCCGGTCAGCCGGGTGATCCACGCCGGGGGCGCCTCAGATCCCGTACGGAGCAGGGAATTTGACATGGGTACTGACCACTCCTTAAACCTATCCACATGACATCCATTTTCAACAAGGTGGGACGGTCGTGAGGATCGCGTTCGTCGGCAAGGGCGGTAGCGGCAAGACCACGCTGTCCGCGCTCTTCTCCCGCCACCTGGCGCGCTCCGGCGCACCGGTCCTCGCCATCGACGGCGACATCAACCAGCACCTGGCCGAGGCGCTCGGCGGCGCGGAGGTGTCCGCCCCTCCCCTGGGGGCGCACGTGCCCGAGATCAAGACCCTCCTGCGGGGCGACAATCCCCGTATCCCCTCCCCCGAGTCGATGATCAAGACGACCCCGCCGGGTCGCGGTTCCCGTCTCCTCCGCCCGCTCGGCGACGACGAACTGCACACGCGGCACGTCGGCCGGGCGGGCGGCGTCCCCCTCATGGTGACCGGCGAGTTCGACGAGTCCGACCTGGGTGTGGCCTGCTACCACTCCAAGCTGGGTGCGGTGGAGCTGTACCTCGGCCACCTGCTGGACGGCCCCTGCGAGTACGTCGTGGTCGACATGACGGCGGGCGCGGACGCCTTCGCGTCGGGCCTGTTCACCCGCTTCGACATGACGTTCCTGGTGGCGGAACCCACCCGCAAGGGCGTATCGGTGTACCGCCAGTACCGCGACCACGCCGAACAGTTCGGCATCCGTATCGCGGTCGTCGGCAACAAGGTGACCGGCGAGGACGACCTGCTCTTCCTCAAGGAGCAGGTGGGCGACGACCTCCTCACCCACCTGGAGCAGTCCCCCTGGGTGCGCGCGGCCGAGCAGGGCCGCACGGAGCCCGGGCTGGATGCCCTGACGTCGTTGGAGCCGCACAACCGTCACGCCCTCACGGTCCTGCGCGAGGCGGTCGACGCCGAGGTCCGCGACTGGAACCGGCTCCACGGTCACGCGGTCGAGTTCCACCTGCGCAATGTCCACGCCTGGGCAGACGCGCGCACGGGCGGGGACCTGGCGGCTCAGGTGGACCCGGACTATGTGCCGGGCGCCGGAGCGGACGCCTGATCCAGGAAGGCCGCCAGGGCCGTCACGAACGCATCCGCACCGTCCCGCCACGGAAAGTGCCCCGCCCGGCTCTGCACGAAGAGGTCCGCCTGCGGGAACAAGGCTGCGTACTCCTTCATCACGCGCACGGGCGCGGCGACGTCGTACACCCCGGCGACGACGAGCACCGGTGAGGGCAGCTCGGCGAGAGCGGCACGCGTGGCGCCTGGGGCGAAGGCGCCCTCGGAGGCGTACAGGGCCGCCGCCTCGTCGTTGCGCTGCTGCTGCTCCGCAGCGCGGAACCGGCGCGCCTCGTCGTCCCACCGGCCGAACCAGAAGGGGGCGACGGCATCCCAGTCGGCAGGCTTCGCCCGGCCGGACGTGATCGCTTCCAGGGACGCCTGCGCCGACGCGAACCAGGGTTCGTCCCGCCGCTGTCGGGCCGTCTCCAGCCGGTCCTCGGCGGTGATGTCGAGGCCGACGGCGAAGACGCTGGGCGTGACGAGGGCCAGCCGGTTCACGCGGTCCGCATGCCGGGCCGTGTACAGGAGGGCCAGGTTCGCCCCGGCGGAGTGCCCGAGCAGATCGACCCGCTCCAGGCCCAACTCCGCACGCAGCGCCTCGACGTCACTGACCTGCCGGTCACAGCGGTAGGACGCCGGATCCCGCGGCGACGCGGAGTGGCCCGTGCCCCGGAGGTCCAGCCGGATCAGGGTGCGGCGGGCCGTCAGACCGCCGAGGTCCCCCAGGTACACGGAGTCCTGCATGGGGCCACCCGGAAGGCAGACCAGGGGCGGTCCCTCTCCCATCACGTGATAGGCGAGGGTGGTGCCGTCGGCTGTGGTGAAGGTGGGCATGGGCGCGACCTTGTCAGGAGGTGGCGTACTGTACAACGGGGTTTCCGTTTCGGGCGTCAGTCCCCGCCCACGACGGCGTTCCATTACTCGATCCCCGTGGCATCGAGCAGCCGGACCACGTCCTTGCGCCCGTATCCGAGCAGTCGGGCGCGGTCGGCGGCCATCAGCACCAGGTGCGCGACGATGTTCGCCGCGTATCCGTCCTTGGTGTCCGCGTCGAACCATTCCTGGGGCTTCTCGACCCCCAGGCTGTTCATCACCAGGCCGTGCTCGCGGCGGACCTCCGCGACGGCACCGGCGACCGCGTCCAGGAGCGTCTTCCCCGGCCGTTCGTACTCCAGGGCGAAGCAGCCCCAGTCGACCGGCACACACCCCTCGGGCGGATGCGCCCGCAGTCCCGCATACCGCTCGTCCGCGAATCCGGAAGCCCGGAAATCGTCGTGGACCAAGGAGAACCGATGGAACCCGGGCGGCACCGGTGGCGGTGGAGGCGTGTACTCCCACCCGGCGTCCTCGTACAACTGCCGTTTCACCTCTTCTTCGTCGGCATGTGTCACGGTGAAGCCGTTGGCCTCGTTGCGCCCGGTCGTCGTGCCGTCGGGGTTGCGGTGGAAGTGAAGGCCCATGGTGTGCTCCCGTCCTCGTGCTGAGAGGGGACGACAAGTCCCGTCACCAGCTCGAACGGCCCGCAGGCAGGGCAGGTGCCCGCTCCCCGCAGCACCATCCGATCGCGTGAAAAGGGCCGCTGCGGGAACTTCCCCGCCGAGCCGGGCGAGCGGTTGTTACGCTCCCCCGATGAGGATTCCGGGCCCCGCAGAGATCCGGGCGCTGCACGAGAAATACGCGCCCACCACCGAGGCGTTCACCCTCGTCCACACGCACTGCGAGATCGTCTGGGGAGTCGCCGAGCAGCTCCTTGCGGCGCCCCGCCTCGCTCACCTCGACGCCGAACTGGTCCGCGCCGGCTGCCTCCTCCACGACATCGGCGTCTACCGCCTCTACGGGGACGACGGACGGCTGGACCACCGGAGCTACATCCGGCACGGCCTGCTCGGCCACGAGATCCTCGAAGCGGAGGGCTACCCCGAAGCCCTCCGCCGCTTCTGCTCCCACCACACCGGAGTGGGACTCACGCGGCACGACATCGTGAGCCAGGGACTGCCCCTCCCTCCCGCCGACTACGTCGCGGTGACGGAGGAGGAGAGGCTCGTGATGTACGCGGACAAGTTCCACACCAAGTCCCGGCCCGCGGCATACCTCTCCCCCGACGAGTACGCCGCCCACATCCGCCGCTTCGGCGAGGACAAGGTGACGGCTTTCGAGGCCTTGCGGGGCGAGTTCGGCGAACCGGATCTCAGCGGGTCCGTGCCAGGCTTCGGGACGGAGGGAGACGCGACGGCTGCCGCGGTTCGGCGGTAGAGGCCGCGTGGCCCGGCAGGCCATGCGGCCGGTTCCGGTGCTCTCATGGTGGCTCGGTGAAGGCACAGAACACGACGAACGCCCCCTACGCCATCGATAGCTGACCTACTGTGACGGCATGACCACGAAGCCTCTTCCCAACCTCACTGCGACCGGAACCTGTTGGTGCGGCTGCGCCAAGAAGGTCGGAGCCGGATCGTTCTTCGCTCCCGGACACGACAAGGTGGCTGAGGCGGCACTGCTCGCGGTCGAGTACGGTTCCTCCGTCGCCCAGTTGCTGCACGGCCACGGATACGGGCCCGGACACTCGGTGAGCGCGCGTGCCGTGTCCGAGGGGGTGTGGCGGAAGTGTCCGTCGTGCGACTACGTCGGCGCACCGGCGAGCATTGCCAACCACACGAGGAAGACGCACGCCGTCGCCGTCCGCGAGCAGGCACAGGGAACTAAGCGTTGACTGAACCGACCGGCAGCCAGCGCGCCGACCTTGAGAAGGCCGTGCGGAGTTGCGGCGGCCTCTGGGACACCGAACGCGGGCGTCGCGCACTGCGCGACGCGGGTCACGACCCGCAAGACAAGCGCACTCGACAGATCCTCCGGGACCTCGCGAGCGAGGGCCTGCTGGTGAAGGTGGAGAACCGGCCGGTGACATACCGCCTTGCGCAACCCGAGTAGGAGAGGGCGGGTCCCCGTTCATCGGGCCCTAGGGAAAGGCCGCTCCGATTCCGGCGGGGGCGGACGAAGCGGGGCTCGGGGCGGGCTCGTCGACGCGCCGGAGCAACCACGCCGGAGCAACCGCTCCAGTTCTCTGTCGGCCCCTTGTGCGATCGGCGTCCCGTCGGGACCGAGGCAGTAGTCCAGTTCCTCGTCGAGCATGACGGTGCCTGTGTGCCGTGCTCTGGCGCGCACCTTGAGGATGCCGCTGCGGTCATAGTGGTGGTCGACGTCGAAAACGTTGCTCGACGGCTCCGTGTTCGGCTGCGGCACCGGGAGTTTCAGCCGGGCCGGCGGAAGGGGCCGCTCGTCGTCTGCGGCACGCTCTCCGTCGACGACGGCCGGGCCGGCGATGCCGAACCACGTCAACGCGAAGGCGGAGGCCGGCGCAACTCGGCGATCGAGCTCTACAGGCAGGGCTCGATGAAGGGGACGGTCACCGCTCACCGAGCAGGCCGAGGGCGACCACTCCCGTCGCCGCGGCTCCGGGCGGCCTCGGAATCCGTCCGCCCGGGATCCCGGAACGCCGGTGGGCAGGCGACCTCGCGGGGCAGGATGGTCGGCATGACGGTTGAAGGCCCCTCCATCGACTCCACCAGGCCGAGCATCGCCCGCGTCTACGACTACCTGCTCGGCGGCAAGGACAACTACGCGGTGGACCGGGAGGTCGGCGACGTGTTCTTCCGCGACCTCCCGGGCTCGGTGGCCATCGCATTCGCCAACCGCGCGGCCCTGACACGGGCGATCGCACAGATCGTGACGACCACCGGCATACGGCAGTTCATCGACCTCGGCAGTGGCCTGCCGACCGCCGACAACGTCCATCAGGTCGCGCAGCGGCACGCCCCGGAGTCCCGGATCGTGTACGTCGACAACGACCCCCAGGTGCTGGTGCACGGCTGTGCGCTGCTGGAGCAGAACGACCGGACCCGGGTCGTCCGGGCCGACGTACGCGACCCCGATGCCGTCCGCTCCCACCCGGACACCCTGGAACTGATCGACTTCGACCGCCCCGTCGCCGTCGTCCTCAGCGCCGTCCTCCACCACGTCAACGACGAGGAGGACCCGGCCGGGATCGTCCGCCGCTGGCGTGACCACGTGCCGTCCGGGAGCCACTTCTTCATCAGCCACTTCCGTACCGGCGACAACCCGGAGACCGCGGAAGCCGAGCGGGTCCTCCAGCAGACTTTCGGCCGCGGCCGGTGGCGCACCGACCAGGAGATCGCCTCCCTGCTGGACGGCCTGGAGATCCTCGACCCCGGGATCGTGCCCGCGCCCCTGTGGCGTCCCGACACGACCGCCAACCGTTGGAGCACCGACGGCGTTCAGCCGGAACTCAGCGTCTGGCAGCACCTCATCGTCGCCGGGCTGGCCCGCAAGGCGTAGTGGCCCCGGCGGGCGACGATCCATGGGGTGCCGGCCCGGGCGGGGGCCAACAGCGGCGGGGCGAGGGAGTTGGACTCTCGACGGCGCCAAAACGGCTGATATCGCCTGATTCTCGACGGGGGAGCAGACGCAGGTCCAGCCCTGACCGCCATCAACTCGGCCTGCCCCACCGGCTATGGGAAGTCGTACTGGAGCTACCGGTCCGCCACCACCGGCGACACCACGAAGCGCTGCCTCACCCGCGTCCACCACGCCAACCACTGCATTCTCGGCCGGCAGTCCGGCGACTCGATCTCCCTCGCCCGGATGACGGCCGCCTGCCGACGCGAGCCGGGACCCGTCCCGTACAACCAGTTCATGCACATCACAGGGGTCTACCGCGCCCCGGCCGGCGCCGACGCGAACAACTGCCGCCGGGTGGCAGGCGACCAGACGCGCGACTGGGCCGCACTGGTGGACGACGGCGACACGCTGCTGTGCACCACGATCTACCAGGGCAGCCGACCGACAGCTCAATTCCTCCCAGCCGCCCAAGTACGCTCGCGAAAAGGGCCGCTTCAGACTCGTCTCCGTCGTCGTGACGGCTGGCACGCCCGGGTTCACCGAAACGGATGGCGTTGCCACCCGAAAGCCCTCACCCTGTGCGATTTCATCCCCCTTCACCTCTGTGCCGCTTACCGTGAACCCGCCGCGCGAACACCTCTCGGCACAACAGGAAGTGGCGGCGACACGCAGGGCACGGGAGACGGAGGAAGAACGGAATGACACAGGCCGCCGCAGGGAGCGAGCTGGACGAGCGAGTGCCGGGACGCCGGTGGATCGTGCGTCTGGACCCCGTCGGCCGAGGCAGCGCGGAGGTGCGCGTCTCGTGCGGCCGACCCGCCTGTGCCGAGCGGCGTCTGCCCTCCGCGGCGGCGGGCCGTACGGCCGCGGTCGCCCACCTGCAGGCGCACCTGCGCGCCACCGCCGCCCCCAGAGCCGATACCTACTGCGCCTGCCGGGCCGACGGCTGTCGCGCCCACCTCCCCGACACCGGCAGGAATGCGCGTACGGGACAACCCTGGCGGTGCGGCGGACCGGTGGTCCTGGCCGTGATCACCGACCGGGCAGGACGCTGGTGGCAGGCCCTGGAGTGTTGTTCACGGTGTGCCGCCGCCACTCCCGGGGCCCGGGCCGCGGCCACCCCCCGTCCGTCCGCACCCCGGACCGCCGGCCGCCCGGCCCCCGCAGCGGCGGGAACCGGCGCGGGCACGCCGCAGTTCTCCGACCAGCAGGTCACCACCCGGACGGGATGTCCGGCGCCCCTCCCCGTACCCGCACCCCGCCCCGTACCCGCGCGGCGCCGCCGCCCGCCGGAGGCGAGGATCGGCCGGCGTGTCATTCCGCGCGACTTGCGGCCCGTGTCCCTGCGGGACGAACTCACCGAGCTCGGTGACCTCTTCCGCGCCTACCCGAAGCGCCCCGAGCCCGACCTGGCGCTGCTGGCCGATCTCCAGGAACGCAAGGCCCGCGCCTTCCTCACCTGGTCCGACGTCAGTTGTGATGTCACCCTGCGGCTGGAGGCGCAGCGTGCCGAGCAGGCCGCCGCCGTCATCCGACGCCAGCACCAGCACCGCACCGGCTGCGTCCCGGACGGCGACGAACCGGGCGTGGCGCGCCTGCTGACCGTGCCGGCGCAGTGGGAGTACGCGCGCTCCGTCCTGGCGCACGTGGCCGGCCACACGCCGCTGCCCGGAGCGGAAGCACGGCTGCTGGTGCTGATGCTGACCCTGCGCACCGCGCACACCGGCACCGGCAACCTCGTCGGCCAGGACGTCGACGCACTGGGCCTGACCGACCCGGAGGACCTGGTCGAGCAGCTGACCGGCTGCGGCTGGCTGTCCCTCCCCGGCACCGCCGGCGACCTGCTCGCCTCCCGGCCGGAGAACCCCACCCCGGTCACCGTCCCCTCCCTGGTGCCCGACGAGGACGGGACGGGCCCGTTCACGTTCGGCAGGAAGACACGGCCCAAGCTCTCCGGCTGGGCCCAGAGAGTCGTCTCGGACAAGAAGCTCCGCAAGGCCAAGGCACCCGCCCACGCCCGGCTGCTCGCCGTGACGCTGGCCACGTGGACGGACGACGTGGGGCGCCTCGGACCCGGCGGCCGGGGCGTCACCCTGAACGCCCTCACCACCCGGGTCCCGGTCGGCTCCCGCGAACTGCGGGACCTGATCGACCGGCTGACCGCAGCGGACTGGCTCGCCGACACCGCCCTCACCGGCACCCACCTCACCGGCCGGCTGACCGAACGCGTCCTCCCCCTCACCTGCCCCCTGCTGAATTGAGCTCCCGCCCGCCCTCGTCCGCGACCGCACCCGTGGGCGGGGCAACGGCGCCCCGCCCACGAGTCCACCACCACTCCACGTCGGTGGTTCGGGCGCTCTCCCCGTCGGCGAGCTCGGCCGGTCGAGCACCATCGCCCACTCCTGGGGCTCACTCTGCTCGGGCGGCGCGGAGACCGTGAACGGCGACTGGGAGGCGTCGTCCGCCTTGTTGGAGTCGTTCTCCTTGGTGACGCTCGGCCCGACCATGACGTACGCCGGCAGCGCCCCGCCCAGACCTCCCAGCACGGCGCCAACCGCCGCCACCGACAAACGGTGTGGGCGTCCGTGAACGTGACCTGCCCTGCAACGAGATGAAGCCGTCCGCCCCGTCGACGCTCCGGCTCCACCGGCGGGTGTGCTCCCGGTGGCGGACGCCGGTCGACGGGTGTTCCTCGTCGTTCAGGAAGGGCAGGTGCAGATCACCGATGGCCAGGTACGAGGTCCACTTTGAGCGCTTCGGCGCACGGGGCGAGGGTTTCGGGGGCCATCCGCCGGCGGCGGGCCGAGCCCGAACGCGTGCCTGCCCTCGGGCGGACGGCAGTCGCCCTCCAGTTGGACCCGGCCCACGGGCTCCTCTCGGGAGGGCCAGGCGGCCTCGATGGTGAGGCGAGCCCGGGTGCCCTGGGCGAGCCAGCGGTGGATGACCTGTTCGTTGGCGGTCACCACCTGCTGCGTGGCCCAGTGGGCGGTCTCCCGGTCGGGGTAGGAGGCGGAACGGGTCAGCACGGGGGCATCCTCTCAGATGACCTGGTCAGGAGCTGCGCTCGTACGGGATCAGCAGCCGGGTCACAGGTCGTTGAAGTTCCAGAACAGGCCGACCTCGGTGTCCGAGACGACGACGAGGCCGCAGTCCTCTGTGAAGACGGTCATCGGGCTGTACTCCAGGCTCTCCAGCGTGAAGTCGAGTGTGCCGGGCGCGCTGCCGGTCCGGCCGACGTTGGTGTGAAAGGTGGCCGCGTCCCCGTACCGCGCGAGGACCGTGCGTGCCATCGCCCTCAGCTCGTCCGGGGACTCGTCGAAGTAACGGAGGTTGGACAGGGTGCAGCCGCCCTCGGTGAGGGCCAGGAGAAGGTTCTCAGCACTGTCCCGGTCAATCTCCTTGAGGCGCGGCCTGACGTACTCCGGGGGGGTGGCCGACGAAGGGCCACGTGGGGTTCCCGACACGTGCGGGGTCCTCTCCCGCGTCGTCGACGCGGGCCCATCCCCTGGGGTCTGGCACGGCCCGGGCCATCAGCGCGAGGACATCGAGGGTCCAGTCCTCGTGACTGCGCAGGCCGGTGGCGATGTACGCGGTCGCATCCCTGTACAGGTGACGTACCGCGGCGTCCCAGGACGCCTGTTCGGCGGACATGTGGTGCGGACCTTTCTCGGAGGGTTGCTAGGGCTTGTAGGGCATCGACGTCATGACGGTGAACGGCGGGTTGCGGCTGCTGTCGTACCTGAGACGCGTGTCGATGCCGGTGACGTCGTACGCCTTGGCGTTCATGCCGCCCTCCTTGTACCCGGACAGCGGGTCGTTCGGGTCCACCGGCTGCTTGAACACGCTGCGGCCGCTGATCTCGCCGTTGGGCGCCGTCGAGTAGAACTGCTTGGACTTACCCTCCTCCGGCGGCGGCGGGCCCTTGATCCACGCCTCGATGGCGGACTTGTTCTGGTTGAGGTTGTACTCGGTCAGCTCCTCCGCCCGCTGGTGGCTCGGGAAGGACGACGCGGCGCCGGGGTACGGCTTGCCGTGCGGCCAGGCCTGCGTCGGGCCGTTCGTCTGCTGGTCGCGCAGGCGCTGCGCGAGCTGCTCGTCCGTCTTGCCGACGTGCATGTCCAGGGTGTGGCCGTTCTCCATGTACTCGTTGGCGGCGAGGTTGAGGTCGTACTTGCCGGTCGAGTCGACCTTCAGCCAGACCTGCGAGTCCTTGAAGTCCTCCAGGGCCCGCATGCCAAAGCCTTCCGCACGCGCCTCCTGGGCTTCGAACTTCGGTGATCCTCGGCCAGGCCATCACCTCCCGCACGGACTACTTCCGTGCCCGCCGCGCCGGACGCGGACGCACGGTCAGCCGGGCCGAACGCGCCGAGATCTGGCAGCTCACCGAGCGGTTCACCCAGCGCCTGGACCGCCTGGACATCCAGACCTGGGATCAGGTCGCGGAACGGGCGGCCCAACTGGAGGTGGAACGCGCCCGCCGCATCCAGGCCATCGACCGCCGACGGGAGGAAGCGGGCGGTCTCGACAACGTCCACGTGGCCGACGGATCGGGGGCTGGCTGCGCTACCGATACCGATACCGGCACATCGTGGTCGACGAGGCACAGGACCTGAGGCCCGCGCACTGGAAGATGCTGCGTGCGATGACCGCTCCGGAGCGAAACGACCTCTTCCTGGTGGGTGACACTCACCAGCGCATCTACAAGAACCAGGTGACCCTGGGCAGCCTCGGCATCAATATTCGGGGCCGGTCCTCGAAGCTGTCGCTGAGCTACCGCACGACCAGGCAGATCCTGCGCTCGGCGCTGAACGTGCTCGGCGAGGAGACGTACGACGACCTTGACGGCAGCACCGAGACGCTGGCTGGATACCGGTCCGTGCTCAGCGGCGCCGTCCCGGATCTGCACAGGCTGAACGACTGGACGGAGGAACGTGAGGCGATCGTCGCGCTGATCGAGTCCTGGGGGCAGGTTCCGCACGAGCAGATCGCCATCGCGGTGCCGACCAACGCGATGGCCGGCGAAGCCGCGTACACGTTGGCTCAGCAGGGCATCCGAGCGCTGGAGATCGGCCCGGACGGGCCCCGCGGCGACAGCGGCGTTCACATCGGCACGATGTTCCGCTTCAAGGGGCTCGAGTACCAGCGCATGATCATCGCCGGCGTGACCGACGGCCTGGTGCCTCGTGACGGCGTCCGGCAGCGGCGTACCACGGACCAGGCGCGCTACCGGAGGGAGATGCAGCGCGCCCGTTCTCTGCTCTTTGTGGCCGCCACGCGCGCCCGGGACAGTCTGGACGTCTTCTGGCACGGGGAGCCGAGCCCGTTCCTCAAGGAGCTGATCGAGGTAAGGCCGCCGGTCGCGGCTTGAACGTCCCGGGATCGTGCCGCGGTTCGCGTCGGCTATCGTGGCATGACCGGCCCATGGGGCACGAGGAACGGCCGCTGGGGGTCCTCCGGCGGCATCCTGCGGGTCGCGAACGCCGGGGCAGGGGCGGGAAGATACGGGGCGAGGGCCTCGTACACGTCCGCCGCACTGCCGGGACGGTCCTCAGGGCGCTTCGCGAGCAAGGCATGTGCCAGATCCTGAACACCGGCCGGGACATCAACGCCGCAGTCGGTCAATCGGGGTGGGGGTGCCGTGAGGTGCTGGGTCACCAGCTCTGCCGGGCCCTCGCCGTGGAAGGGAGGGCGGCCGGTGAGCATGTGGTGCAACAGGCACCCCACCGCGTACAGGTCGCTGCGGCCGTCCAGTGACTTCTCTCCGCCCAGGAGTGCGGGCGACGCGTAAGCCACGTTGCCGAGCGTTTCGCCCGTGATCGTGAGCTGCGGGTCCGTGTCCGAGAGGACCTTCACAAGACAGAAGTCGAGGATCTTCACCAGCCCGCTGGTGTCGACCATGATGTTCTGAGGCTTCAGGTCGCGGTGCACGAGGCCGGCCGCATGCGCCGCGGAGAGCCCTGATGACAGTTGCGCTGCCACGGAAACCGCGGCGAGGACGGACAGCCGCCCGTCGTCGGCGCAGTCGATCACATTGTCGAGGGTCGTCCCGTCGACAAGCTGCATCACCAGGCAGCACACATCCTCCGTTATGGCGGCGTCGTACACGGCGGTGATGTTGGCGTGGTCCAGACGAGCGGCGGCCTTGGCCTCCCTCTCGAAGCGTGCCAGGGCGGTACGGCGCCAGTCGGGCAGAGCCAGAAGATCCGCCGCAACGGTCTTGACCGCGACGGGACGCTCCAACTACACGTCCGTCCCCTGCCAGACGTGCCCCATCGCCCCTCTGCCCAGGATGCGGTCCAGCCGGTACCTGTTGCGCAACACTTTGCCCGCGGCGAACTGCTCTACGTTCAATTTCCTCGGTGAGCCTGGCGACGAGTGTGCCGCGCATCGCGTGACCAGGGACTCGCGGTCGACAACTCGCAATGGTGAGGGACTGCGACCGCAGCTAGCGAATGCTCTGCAGTTGTTGCCCCGTGGCAGTCACCGTCCAGAACGACCACCCGTTACGGTTCGGATTGATATGCGGGTTGATGGCTTGCACCACTGCGACTGCCGCCGCGCTGGGAGTCTCGTAATCACCGCGGCCGGGACCGGAGGGAATCGTCACGGTGCGGGACGAGGGGTCGTAGTAGGCGTCGGTACGTCGGCCCTCGTAGACCGCGTGGATCTCGACTCCCTGCTCCGTCCGCAGCTTTTGCACTTCCGTCCCGATCAACGTGGGTGCCGTCGGGTCCTCCGCGATCAGTTCCTCGTCGGCAGGCAACTCGTCGGTGTCCAGGTGCGCGGCCTGCGCATCGTAGCGGGGAAGCCCCAGAAGCCCGTTGAGGACATTGGCCAGCGAGCGCCTGCGTGCGGCCAGGAAATCGGGGAAACGGTCGAGGGACCACAGCTCCTGCTCTTCGGGGACCCACTGTTCGGTCAGGCGTTCCGAAGCGATGTCCGGCATGTACTGTGCGGGTAGCCGCGAGGAGATCATCTTGTTGGTCTGGCCAGTGATGAAGGCCAGGTTGGCGAGGCTGTTCCACTCTTCCTTGGCGTACGTCCCCTGAACTCGGGCGCGCGGGAACACATGGTGGAACTCGATGGTGGCACCGGTGTTCATCGGCTGGTCGCTGATGGCGATGTTGGTTGCCCAGTCCCTTGCCGTGCCCCGTAGCGCGGCGATGTAGAGCAGCTTGAAGAAGGGGTGTGTGGAGTATTTCTGCTCCAGATCCCTCGGGTGCAAAGCACTGTCCAGCGACCGCGGGCCGGAGGCCCGGCGGATGAGTTCGGCGAACAAATCGTCACCCTCGCGCGACTTGATCAGCCTGGCCTCCGCGTCGAGCTTGCCCTCTACCTGCAAGGAGTAGTGGCTGAACGCCATGGCCGTGTACACCCAGCGGCGTAGCAGCTGAGCCTCACCCGGACGTAGCTTGCCATCGCCATGGTGCAGCAGCAGAGCGGGCACGATGGTGACGTTCGGCGACGAGAGAACCTCGGAGCGGGGGATCGAGCACTCGCCCTTCAGGAAGTCGATGGCGAAGCGCAGAGCCCTCTCGGTGGCCTGCCAGGCCTCCTTCAGCGCGGCTTCGTCCACTTCCGCCCCGATGAGCTTGATGTGGTGGGCGCCGGTTCCCGCGAGCAGGCTCATGAGGCGCAGGACGGCTTCCCTGTTCAGAGCAAAGTTGCTGTCCTGCAGTTCCTGATGGAAGGAGTCCATGGTGTCCAGTCCTTCGGCCCAGCGAGCCGCAATGGCGCTGTACACGAGGTCACCTTTGGACAGGCGTCGGCCGCCCTTGTTCAGCCGGGCGAAGAGCTCGGCGACCTCCTCGTAGTCGTCGGACTCATAGGTGATGACGGCGATCTGATGATGCCGGATGTTGTTCACCTTCTGCATCCGCTGCGTCCACGCGTCGAAGTTCGGATCGTCGAACGGCACCCCCGCCTTGTGCAGGACTTGATAGAACTGCGCGTTTTCCTGAAGCAGCGTCGAAACCGGAATCAGGAGCGGGTCCTTGCGCTGCACGGCGCTCGGGTTGACGAACTCCTCGGTACGCACGTCGAAACGCAGATCGATGAGCCGGCCGTCAGCCTTGGACTCAGGCCGGTACACCCATGCGAAGGAGGTCAACCGCTGCTGCCCGTCCAGCAGATAGAGAGGCTGGTGCATCGACTTGTCGGTCTGGACGACGGCGACTCGGCGGCCATACTGGCGGCGCGGTGGCGGCAACGACCGGCCCGAGGGCACCGGCCCCTCCCTGCCTCCGAACGAGGCGGGGAGGGGCCGGTCCCGTGCGCTACCGCGCCGGTGTCGGGACCGGTGCCGGCGCGTAACCGGTGGGCCGGGCCGTGAAGGTGCCGCGGCCCTGGGTGCGGCTGCGCAACCGGGTCGCATAGCCGAACAGTTCGGCCAGCGGCACGGTGGCGGTGACGACCGCCGCTCCCGCGCGGGTGGCCGAGCCGGTCACCCGGCCGCGACGGGCGGCGAGGTCGCCGAGCACGCCGCCGACCGCGTTCTCGGGCACGGTGACCGTGACCTCGACGACCGGCTCCAGCAGGACCATCGCGCAGGCGCGCAGGGCCTCCCGGAGGCCGAGCCGGCCGGCCGTGCGGAACGCCGTGTCCGAGGAGTCCTTCACATGGGTCGACCCGTCGGTCAGGGTGACCCGCAGCCCGGTCACCGGGTGCCCGCCGAGCGGGCCCTCGGCGAGGGCGTCCCGGCAGCCGGCCTCGACCGCCCGGACGTACTCCTGCGGCACCCGCCCGCCGATGACCGCCGATCGGAACGCGAAACCTCCCTCCTCGTGCGGCTCCACATCAAGGACGACATGGGCGAACTGCCCCGCCCCGCCGTCCTGTTTGACGTGCCGGAACACCAGCCCGGACACGCCCCGGCCGACGGTCTCGCGGTAACTGACGCGGGGGCGGCCGACATTGACCTCCAGCCCCAGCTCGCGCCGGAGCTTCTCCACCGCAACCTCCAGGTGCAGCTCACCCATGCCGGACAACACCGTCTGCCCGGTCTCCGGGTCGGACCGCACGACCAGCGAGGGATCCTCCTCGGTCAGCCGTGCCAGCCCCGACGCGAGCCGGCCGGTGTCACCGGCCCGGCGGGACTCGACGGCGACGGAGACCACCGGCTCGGGCACTCCGGGCGGTTCCAGGGCGAGCGGCGCGTCCGCCGCGCACAGGGTCGAGCCCGCGCGGGCGTACCTCAGCCCGACCACGGCGACGATGTCCCCGGCGACGGCTCGCTCCAGCGGGGCGTGCCGGTCGGCCTGCACCCGCAGGATCCGCCCGATCCGCTCGCTGCGCCCAGCGCTCGCGTCCCACAGTGTGTCTCCCTTCTCGATCGTGCCGGAATAGATCCGCAGATAGGTCAGCCGTCCCGTCGGGGTGGCATGCACCTTGAACGCGAGGGCTGCGGCGGGTGCCGCGGGGTCGGCGGGCCGCGCCTGCTCCTCGCCGTCGTGCGTGCCGCGGACCGGCGGCACGTCCAGTGGCGACGGCAGGTAGGCCACGACCGCGTCGAGCAGCGGCTCGACACCGCGGTTGCGGTACGCGGAGCCGCACAGCACGACGACGCCGTCACCGTCCCGGGTCACCTCGCGCAGCGCCGAGGAGAGGGTCCCCGCGCAGAGCGTGCCCGTGGCGCAGAACTCCTCCAGCGCGCCCGGGTGCAGTTCCGCCACGGCCTCCTCCAGCGACCGGCGGCGGGCCAGGGCCTCCTCGCGCAGGCCGCCGGGCACCGGCACGTCCTCGGCGGTGCCGTCGTCGGCCCACAGCAGTGCGCGCATGCGCACCAGGTCGACGACGCCGGTGAAGGTGTCCTCCGAGCCGACCGGCAACTGCACGACCAGGGGCGCCGGGTGCAGCCGCTCCCGGATCGACGCCACGGCCGCGTCGAGGTCGGCCCCGGCGCGGTCCATCTTGTTGACGAACGCGATCCTCGGTACGCCGTGCCGGTCGGCCTGCCGCCACACCGACTCGCTCTGCGGCTCCACCCCGGCCACCGCGTCGAACACGGCCACCGCACCGTCGAGCACCCGCAGCGCACGCTCCACCTCGTCGGCGAAGTCGACGTGCCCCGGGGTGTCGATGAGGTTGAGCCGGTGACCGTCCCAGGCGCAGCTCACCGCCGCGGCGAAGATGGTGATGCCCCGGTCGCGCTCCTGCGGGTCGAAGTCGGTGACGGTGGTGCCGTCATGGACCTCGCCGCGCTTGTGCGTGGTGCCGGTGGCGAACAGGATCCGTTCGGTGACGGTGGTCTTGCCGGCGTCGACATGGGCGAGGATGCCGAGGTTGCGGACGACGGCGAGCGGGTTGAGGTGGGTGCGCACGGCCCGGGGCCTTTCGGTGCGATCAGAAATGGGGCAGCGCGATTCCCGGGGGCAGCGAACGGACGGGAAGCACGGTCCTGACGTCGCGTCAGGACCGTTGAGCTGTCAGGCGTTCGTCCCGGTCAGCCGGTGCCGCCGCGCAGCGGGCACCGGGGCGACGAAGACACGAGGATCACCTCGTAGCGAGGCAGGGAGACGACGGCAGCGGTGTGGTCACGCATGGCCGTCTCCCTTCGTTCGTCGCGCCGGTGCCCGGCGCCGGGTAGTGGGCGGCGCCGGGTATGGGCGTGAGTGTAGGGAGGCCGGCGGGAACGGGGCCAGGGGTTTTTGTGTCGGGCGGTGCGGGGCGGTCGGGTTCGCCTGCGTCGTGTCCCGGCCGACGGCGACCTGACGGTAGTCGCCGGTCGCACCTGCCGAGTCCCGCAGCGCCCCTTTGGTCTCTCCGCACCTCGGACCGCTACTCCGGCGGCCGTCAACTGGGCGTGGGGCGCCACCAGGTCACGAGTCGGTGACACGTGCACACATCTCCCCCACATGTGGCCTACGGTGTTCCGACGTTCAACCTTGGGGGGAATGATGCGCGTTCGCGCTACTGCGGCTACGGCTGCCCTGCTTCTGGCCGCTCTGACCGCATGCGGCGGCAACGACACGGGCAGTGCCTCGGCGTCGAAGACGAAGTCTCCGGCCGGCAAGTCGAAGAAGGTCGACTGCACGGGCCAGACCCTCGACCAGGCCGAGTGGATGGAGCACTGCGCCGAGGATGCCGACGGCGACGCCGGCACGGGGGCGAAGTCGACGGGCCTGAAGTTCGGCGAGTCGTACACGTGGCCCGACGGGCTGAAGGTGTCGGTCGTCGAGGCCAGAAGGTTCACCGACTTCAACGAGGATCTGCTGGAGTCGCCCGAGCCGGGCGGCACCGACTTCCGCGTGACGCTGAAGCTGGAGAACGGGAGCAAGGAGCCGGTCGCCCTGGACGACCTGTCGCTCATCGTCGAAGGAGCGACGAACGGTGGAGAGGCGTCCTTCACCATGTTCGAGAACGGTTCGCAGCCGCTGGAGGGCCGGCTCGCTCCCGGGGTGAAGGCGGCGAAGAACGCCGACCACGTACTGGAGACGAAGTACGGCAAGAAGATCGTGGTGACGGTGCAGCGGAACAGCGAGAACTTCGACCTGGACTTCCCCGAGTTCAACGGCGGGATCACCGGCTGACGCCGGGCACGACGAAGCGCCCCGCTCCCCCGGTGACGGTTGGAGCGGGGCACTGGTCACCTCAGGAACGTTCACCCCGGGGTCGGATCACTACTCCGGCGGCGTAGGCGTGTCATGGGTGCGGTACATCGCCTGGACGTCGAGTTCCAGTTGGACGGTCGGGCCGACCACGGCGATGCCCCGGGCCAGCATGGAACGCCAGTTCAGCGTGTAGTCCTCGCGGTGCAGTTCCGCCGTCGCCAGGGCCGCGCAGCGCAACTCCTGGCCGTAACCGCCGTTCACGGTGCCGAGGTACGTCGTGTCCAGGGCCACCGAGCGGCTGACGCCGTGCATCGTGAGGGAGCCCTGGAGCGTCCACTTGCTGCCGCCCCGGTAGGCGAAGCGCGCGCTGGTGAAGTCGATGTGCGGGAAGCGCTCCACGTCGAGGAAGTCCGCGGACCGCAGGTGGTTGTCGCGGGTGCTGTTGCCGGTGGTGATGCTGGAGGCGTCGATGCGGACGTGCACGCGGGAGTCGGTCATGTCCGGGGCTATCCGGATGCCGCCCTCGAAGCGTTCGAAGCGGCCGTGGACATGGGCCATGCCGACGTGTTTGGCGATGAACCGGATCGCCGTGTGCGGCGGGTCGAAGAGCCAGGTTCCGGGCGTCGGCAGCTGGAGCGCCTCGGCGGGTTGCAGCCAGACGCGTTCGGTGGCCGCCGGGGCGCCCGGGCCCGTTTCGATCGTCTCGCGGTGCGGCCGCAGGCCCTCCGCCGAGATGAGCAGGCTGTAGCGGCCGGGCGGCAGTGCCGCGAGGAAGTAGCCGTACGGGTCGGTCGTGCCGCGGACGGCGACGCGGTGGGTGTCCAGGGCGGTGACGGTGACGTCCGCCGCGGCCAGCGGCGAGCCCATCGGGTCGACGACCTCGCGGGCGACGGCGCCCGCGCCGGCGGGAAGGGGGAGGGCGAGGCCCGCCGCTGCGGCGGGGGTGTTCTTGAGCCACCGGCGCCGGAGCAGTGCGAGGGCCATGGTGGTCACCTTTCTACGGGTGTGCGGCCGGCCGGCGGCGATCCAACGCACGCCGACGGCCGCACCTTGCTGCGGTCACACCCCCTTGTCGATCTTGACGGACCGGGCTCCGGCGCGGGTGTCTCAATACGAGACAGTCAGGACTGCCCCCGGAAGGCGTCCGCGTGTTCGGCGGCCCACTGGGCGAAGGTGCGAGCGGGGCGGCCGGTGACCTTCTCGACGGCGCCGGAAACCGTACGGCCCACCTCCGGTGTGTTCCCGTACGCCTCCAGCAGGAAGCCGACGACGTCTTCGGGGAGGCCATCCGCCCGCCACTGCGCGACAGCCTGCTGCTGCGTCAGCTCGACCAGGGCGATCTCCCGGCCGACGGCTGCGGCGATCGTCTTCACCTTGTCGCCGACGGTGAGCACCTCGGGGCCGGTGAGCACGTACTCCTGGCCGGCGTGCCCCTCCTGCGTGAGCGCGACCGCGGCGACGGCACCGATGTCGCCCTCGTGGACCATGGCGCTCAGCCGGTCCACGAACGGCTCCCGCACCTCGCCCGCCGCCACGATCCCCTCCCGCCATTCCAGTGCGTTGGCCATGAACTCGACCGGCACGAGCACGGTCCAGTCCACGCCGTCGTCGGCGCGCACCGCATCCTCCAGCGGGGTATGGCCTCCGCCGTGCAACACGGTGACGCGGCGGACCCGCGCGGAACGGGCGAGTTCCAGGAGCCGGGGGCCGGTCTCCAGCGGGGTGAACGCGGCCCCGGCGAAGGTGATCAGGTGCAGGCCGGTGACTCCCTCCAGGGCCGTGGCCAGGCCCTCCGGCTCGTTGAGGTCGCCCTCGACGACCTCGACACCGGGCGGGAAGGCGGCTCGGGCGGCGTCCCGGGTCAGGGCCCGCACCTCGTGCCCCCGGCCGAGCAGCGCGGCTACGACCTGACGGCCCACGGTTCCGGTGGCGCCGGTGACAAGAATCCTCTGCGTCTGGGTCATGCCAGGACCTTAGGAAGGCTTGCGGTCACCTACTGTCCGCGAGCCGGAGTCCGGCGGGTTTCCCTCGTACGCGGCCAGCAGTACCCCCCGTACCCCTTCCGCCGTCACCTCCCGCGGGTTGGCGTACGGCTCGCCCGCTGCCCGGGCCGCCGCCGGGGTCACGTCGGCCCTCGCGAGGCCCAGTTCGGCCAGGGAGCGCGGGGCGCCGAGGCGGGCGGCCAGGTCCCACAGGGCGCGGGGCACGTCGTCGGTGCCGCCGAGGGCGCGGCTCAGCACGGTCAACGCCTGCGGTGCGGCAGGGGCGTTGTGCGCGAGGGCGTGGGGCAGCACGACGGTTTGGGTCTCGGCGTGCGGCAGGCCGTAGGTGCCGCCGAGGACGTGACACAGCTTGTGGTGCAGGCCCATGGTCGTCGCCCCGAGGCACGCTCCGCACAGCCATGCCGCGTACAGGGCCCGGCTGCGCGCGTCGAGATCCTCCGGGTCGTCGGCCAGCCGCGGCAGCGCCCCGGCCATCGCCCGGACACCCTCCTCGGCCATGACCGTCACCAGCGGTGAGACGTCCGGGGCGTACAGCGCCTCGACGGCGTGCGCGAGTGCGTTGATCCCGCTGGTCACGGTCAGCGCCACCGGCAGGGTGAGGGTGAGCCGGGGGTCGTAGACGACGCTGCGGGGCTGGACGACCGGATCGCGGCCGGTGCGTTTGGTGCCGTGCTCCGTCAGGCCCCACACCGGGGTCATCTCCGAGCCCGAGTAGGTCGACGGCACGGCGATCAGCGGCAGTCCGGTGCGCAGGGCGATCGCCTTGCCGAGCCCGATGGCGGAGCCGCCGCCGACCGCGACGCAGCCGTCCGCACCGGCCGCCCGGACAGCGGCGACGGCCCGGTCGGCGTCCTCGACGGGCACGTGCATCCGCGCCTCGGGGTGCAGCCCGGCGCACCTGTCGCCGAGGGCGTCCGCCACGGTCCGTGCCACGGACTCGCCCCGGCTGCCGCACACCACGAGCAGCCGCCTCAGTCCCAGGCGCGCCACCTCGTCCGGGGTCGCCGTGACGGCCGCGCCGGGCCGGAAGACGACCCGCACGGGCCGTGTCTCGTACGTGAACCGCTCCTGGAACGTCATGCGGTCCGCTCCAGGACGAGGTCGAAGCGGGCGTGCCGGAAGGGGTTCGTCACCCCGAACTCCCGGGCCAGCGACGGGTCGTCCGTCTCCGTGAAGTCCTGGACCAGGCTCGGCTTCACGGCGAACACCGCGTCGGAGTCGAGGTACTCGCCCCCTGCCACGAAGATGTGCGTGGTGACGGGCCGGTGGCCCTCGGCCTCGGCGATCAAGTGGATGTGCGCGGGGCGGTAGGGGTGCCGCCCGGTCGCGCGCAACAGCCCGCCGACAGGTCCGTCGGTCGGGATCGGATACGCCGCCGGGACGCAGGTGCGGAACCAGAAGCGGCCCTCGGCGTCGGCGGTGAACAGCCCGCGTCCGTTGCCCGCGGGCTGGACGCCGGGCTGCTGCACGTCGTAGTAACCCTTGTCGTCGGCCTGCCAGACGTCGACGACGGCGCCGGGCAGCGGCGTGCCGTCGGCGGACCGCACCCGGCCGCTGACCACGCACCTCTCGCCGCCGCCCACCAGGTCGATGTCGTCGCCGAGCGCACGGACCGGCGACTCGGTCAGGTGGAAGGGGCCCAGCACGGTCGACTCGGTCGCCCCCGCCGCGCGGTCGCCGTTCAGAGTCTCCACCAGCATCGACAGGCCCAGGACGTCCGACAGCAGGATGAACTCCTGCCGGGTGTCGGTGCAGGCCCGGCCGGTCGCCGTCAGGAAGGCGATCGCCCGCTCCCACTCCTGTTGGGTGAGACGGGTCTCGCGTGCGAAGTCGTGCAGGTGGCGGACGAGGCCGGTGAGCAGCTCGCCCAGTCTCGGGTCTGCGGTCCCGCGCAGGCCGGCGAGGGCCTGCTCGGTGACGCCGGTCCCGGTCGCGTCGGTGGTCATCCCGGCTCCTCGTCGTCGGCGTCCGCTTCGTCCGGCTCTGCCGTTGCTTGCAGCTCTTCCGCAGTTTCCATGATGGCGCGCTCAGGCATGCCCGAGGATGCGCCGCAGCGCGTCCGCGAGCAGTTTCCCGGCGTCCGGACCGGCGCCGGTGTGACGGAAGGCGACGAATCCGTCCGGGCGTACGAGGAGGGCGCCCGCGTCCGGGACCTCCCGCAGCCGCGCCCAGTCGCCGTACGGGTCCTCGTACGGCTGCCCGGGGCCGATCACCACCGTGGCGATCTCCACCTCCTGCCCCTCGGCCGCCCGCACCCAGGCCTCTCCCCCGATGCCGGTCAGCAGGGTGAAGCGGCCCCGGCCGATCGTGTCGAGGGTGGAGAGCCTGCGGGTGCCGGAGGTGATCCAGGCGTGCGGGAGCCGGGCGCCGGGCCGGGAGGACGCCTGGTGGTACAGCTCGGGGTCGCGGGCGAAACCGGGGTCGGGGGTGCCGTCCGGGACGATCGCGGCACCACCGTCGGCGGGGTAGCGCTGGTTCAGGTCGACGCCGTGCGCGTTGAACTCGTAGACCTTGAAGGCGATCGCCTCGCGCAGCTTCGCCCGCTGCCTCTCGGCGGCCTCGGTGGCGTCCTTGCGGGCGGCGATGTTGGCCCACAGCTGCTCGGGGGTCTGCGGGGAGAGACCGTCGAGGGCCTCGAAGACCGGGGCGGTCTCCCGGATGGACCGGTTGGCGCGGGTGACGATCTGCCGGCCGACCGGGGCGCGCTCGGCGGTGTAGCTGTCGAGCAGCCTCGGGTGGGCGGTGCCGTCGAGGACCAGTTTGAGCTTCCAGGCGAGGTTGTAGGCGTCCTGGATCGAGGTGTTGGAGCCGAGGCCGTTGGACGGCGGATGCCGGTGCACGGCGTCGCCGGCGCAGAAGACACGGCCGTTCGCGTACGACTCCGCGTACATCTCGTTGACGGTCCACGCCGAGGACGACCTGACGGTCACGGGGATGTCGTCGTCGCCGACGAGCTGCCGGACGACCGACTCGGCGTACTCGGTGGTCAGGTCGGGCGCCCCGGCGCTCACGTCATAGCCCCAGACGATGAGCCACTCGTTCCACGGGCGCACGCAGCGCACGAGCCCCGCGCCGATGCCGCCGACCGTCGCGCCCGGGGCGAGGACCCAGTAGAGGGTGGACGGGCGGTGGGCGGTGTACTTGCTCAGGTCCGCCTCGAAGACGATGTTGACGCTGCCGGCCACGCCCATCTGACCGCCCATCGGCAGCCCGGCGTCCGCGGCGACCCTCGACCGTCCGCCGTCGGCGCCGATCAGGTACTTGGCGCGGATCTCGTACGTGTCCCCGCGCAGCCGGTCGCGGACGGTGGCCGTGACACCGTCGGCGTCCTGGGTGTGGGAGAGGTACTCGTTCTGGAAGCGGAGCCGGGTGCCGCGGGCGACGGCGGCGTTGACGAGGACCGGCTCCATGAGGTGCTGCGGCATGTCGCACATGCGGGTGGGGCTGGCGAGTTCGTGCTCGGCCTGCACGAGCGGGTCGTTGCCCCAGGAGCGCACCCGGCCCAGTTCCTCGCCCGCCAGGCTGGTGCAGAACGTCGTGTCGCCCATCAGGTGCTGCGGGGTGGCCTGCGCGACGACGTCCTGCTCCACACCGAGGTCGCGCAGCACCTCCATGGTGCGCTGGTTGGTGATGTGCGCGCGGGGGGTGTCGGCGAGGCTCGCGTAACGGGTCACCACGATGTTGGGGACGCCGTAGGTACTCAGGGCGAGCGCGGCCGAGGCACCGGCCGGGCCGCTGCCCACGATCAGGACGTCGGTCTCGACGACGGTGGACACGGGGGCTCCTGCGGAGGGTTCGGGCGGCGGGAGTCGGACGCCGCGATCATGGCGTGCTCCGGTCGGCCGCGGGTGTCTCAATACGAGACACCCGGTGCGGCGCGCCCCCCGGCGAGACCGCCGGTGCGGCGGGCCACCTCCTACGAGACCACCCGGGGGACCGTCCGATGGAGGGACACCGGTGGGGTGGCCGTCCCATGGGGAGAGACACCGGTGGGGCGGGCCGTCCCATGGGGAGACACCGGTGAGGCAGGCCGAACCGAGCAGTTGTTGCCCGTTCAACCGAACCCGCTACGGTGGTCCGTGCCGTGACCACCACAGACCCCTCCCCCGCAACCACCGCCCGACCCTCGCTGAGCGCCGCCCGCGAACGGTTCCTGTCGGGACGTCCGTTGCCCCCGGACGTGCCGGCGGAGGTCCTCGCGGCGTGGCGGCGGGCGCGCTTCTTCGGTGTGCCGCACGACTTGGAGGAGCCGGTGGCGTGTCCGCCGCTCACCGGGGAGTCGGTGCTGCTCGGTGCCGCCCGGCCGGTGCTCGACCGGATCGCCCCCGCACTGGGCGGGGACGGGTCGCTGCTCGTCCTGACCGACGAACGACTGCGCGTGCTCTGGACGGCGGGGAGCGCGCCCGGGTCGGGCGCGTGCGCCGTGCTGTCGGAGCAGGAGGTCGGCAACAACAGCGCGGCCCTCGCCCTGCGCGCTCGGACCCGGGCCGAGGTGCACGGGCCCGAGCACTTCCTGGACCGGTGGCAGGACGTGTCCGCGGTCAGCGTCCCGGTGCTCGGCCCGGAGGGCGGACAGGTACTGGGCACCCTGACGGTCGCGTCCCCGCTGTCCGCCGCGGGCCGGCCGCATCCGCAGGCGGCGCTCGCCGAGGCGGCCGTCGCCGCGGTCGAGACCGAGCTGCGGGCGCGTGCCGGGCGGGGCGAGCGGGTGCTGCTGGACGCCTACGTGCGGGCGGCACGGGGACAGAACCGGGCCGTGGCGGCCCTCGACGGCCGCAACCGCCTGGTCAGCGACGCGGCGCAGCGGCTGCTGACGCCCGAGGTGCTCGCGGTGCTGGAGCGTACGGCGGCCGGCGCCCGGGACGCGGACGTCACGGGCTTGGCGGAGCTGCCGGAGGGAGCCGGCTGCACCGCACATGTCACTCCGGTCCACCTGGACGGCAGGACCATCGGGATCGTGGCCGCCCTGGACCCCCTCGACGATCCGCCACCCCGGGCCCCTGCCGCGCCCCCGCCGGTCGCACTGACCGGCTCCTCGGTCCCCTGGCGGCACGCCGTCGGCCATGCCGTCGAACTGGCCAGCTCCCGGGAGCCCCTGCTGCTCACCGGTGAACGCGGTACGGGCAAGTCCGCGCTGGCGCGGGAGCTGTTCGGCCCGGACCCCGTCCGGGCCGCCGACGCGGCGCTGGACCCCGGCCTCGGCCAGGCTCTGCCCGGGTGGCAGCCCGGCCGCCCACTCCTGCTCCGTCACGCCGAGCGCCTGGCGCAGCCCGGCGTGGCGGCGCTCAACTCCCTGCTGGACCAGCACCCGGACACCCGGCTGGTCGTCACCTACACACCCGGCGCACCGGTCGGCCCCTGCCTCGAACGCCTGCTGGACAAACTGTCCGCCCGTGCGGTGACCCTGCCGCCGCTTCGCGAACGCACCGAGGACATCCGGGAACTCCTGCCGGCCCTCGCACCCCGCACGGCGCCCGGGCAGCCGCCGCTGACCTGGACCCTGGACGCCCTGCGTGCGCTCCAGCTGTACCCCTGGCCCGGGAACGTCACCGAGCTGGCTCACGTCGTACGGGCCCTGGCGGAGCAGCGGCGGGCGACCGGGCCGGTGCGCCGGGCGGAACTGCCGGACGCCGTCCGCGAAGGGCCGGCCGCGCGCCCGCTCAGCCCGATGGAGCACGCCGAGCGCGCCGCGATCCTGGCGGCGCTGCGCCGCCACGGCGGCAACAAGGCCCGCGCGGCGGTCGCGCTGGGGATCGGCCGGGCGACGCTGTACCGCAAGCTGCGGGAGTACCGCCGCTGAGGCCGGAGGGATGACGTGACGCACAACAGCTCGGGCGGATCGAGAAGATCTCGACCCGCCCGAGCTGGTCTGTGTCCGAGGGGGGACTTGAACCCCCACGCCCGATAAAGGGCACTAGCACCTCAAGCTAGCGCGTCTGCCATTCCGCCACCCGGACCAGGTGTCCGCCGCCTTGCCAGGGGTGTTCCCCGCGGCGACACGGACAACAATACCAAGGTTTCGGAGTGCCTTTCACCTGCGTTTCCGCCCGCCTGGCGGGGGTCCCGGACCTCGCGCTCCGATACCTCTAGGGTCGCACCATGAGTGACTGGATGGTTACGCAGGGCTCCTCGGCGGGTCGTCGCCCACGTGCGCTGTCACCGCTCAGGGAGCATCTGCGGGACACGTTCTGGTTCGCCCCGACCGCGGCGATGGTGGCCGTGTTCGTGGTCTGGGTGGGGGCGGAGGCGCTCGACACGGCGATCGTCGACGCGCTTCAGGAGGACCGGGACTACGAGACGCTCGACGAGCTGCTGCGGTTCGCGGAGGACGCGAAGGCCGTGGTGAGCGCGGTCGGCTCGGCGATGATGACCTTCATCGGTGTGGTCTTCAGCATCTCGCTGGTGGCCGTGCAGATGGCGAGCGGGCAGTTCACCCCGCGCGTGGTGCGGCTCTTCGTCCGGAGCAGGATCACCAAGGCGACCTTCGCGGTGTTCCTGGCGACCTTCGTGCTGACCCTGCTGGTCCTGACGAGCTTCGACAGTGTCGAGGACCCCCGGGCCGTCACGTCGGTGCCCTTGGTGCAGTCGGTGCTCACCCTCTGCATGGTCGCGCTGAGCCTGCTGCTCTTCGTGCTGTACGTGAACTCCACGCTGCGGCTGATGCGGATCAGCCATGTGATCGCGCGGATCGGCTCGGAGTCGTTCCGGGTGGTCGCCTCGATGCCGGTGCCGGTGGGCGGGCAGGAGGATCCCGGCCTGGGCGCCGCGACCGCGTGGGTGCCGCACGAGGGCCGGGCGGGGGTGCTGCGGGACGTGCACGTCGCGCGGCTGGTGCGGGTGGCGCGCAAGCACGGGGTCGTGCTGCGGCTGATCCCGCGGATCGGGGACTTCGTCGTGCCGGGCATGCCCGTGCTGGCGGTCCACGGCGGGCCGGTCCCGCCGCGCCGGGTGCTGCGGTACGCGATCTCGGTGGGGGTGGAGCGGACCTACCACCAGGATCTCGGTTTCGGGCTGCGGCAGTTGTCCGACATCGCGTTGCGCGCCCTGTCGCCCGCCGTCAACGATCCGACGACCGCCGTGCAGGCGCTGGACCGTGTCGTGCAGTTCCTGGCGGCGCTGAGCCGACGGCCGCTGGACGCCGCCCTGCACCGGGACCGGGCCGGTGCGGTGCGGCTGGTGCAGCCGGTTCCGGACTGGACGGAGCTGGTGGATCTCGGGTTCGCCGAGGTACGGGGATGCGCCGTCGGCAGCCCGCAGATCTCCCGGCGCATGCTGGCCGGTCTCGACGACTTGCTCCTGCTCGCGCCGCCGAAACGCCGCGAGCCGCTGCTGCGCCATCGCGAACTGCTCCGGCAGGCCGTCGATCTGGCGGCGCCGACCGCGTCGGACCGGGATTTCGCCCTGCGCCCGGACCGGCAGGGCATCGGCTGAGCGACGTCTCGGAGCACCGTGCCGTGCCACGCGTCCGGCACCGGCATCGTGGGGCCGGTGGGGCCGGTGGGGCCGGTGGGGCCGGTGGGGCCGGGGAGTCCCGGGAGGCCCGGCCCGCCGGGGCAGGCCGCACGGACGACACACCGCGCGGACACGGCGGGCCGCACTCCGTCGGACCGTTACGGCGTCCGACGCCGGCTCCTCATAGCGAACCCCGCGGGGAACCGGCGTCGGACGCGCCCCCCTGCGTCAGGGCAGCAGCTGGTACTCCGGGAAGTTCCCCGGCAGCCGCTCCCCCTCAGGTCCCCGCGTCACGGCACGCACCAGCAGGTCACCGCCGACGAAGGCGCCGCGCCAGGAAGCTCCGAGCCCGCCGAACAGCTCGTCGCGGTCGCCCCGGGAGCGGGGCGTGCCGTGGCCGACCTTGAACGCGCGGATCTGCGGGGCGAGCCGGTCGTACGTCGCCCGGTCGTCCGTGGACAGCGTGGCCACCAGCGCGCCGTTGGAGGCGTTCATCGCGGCCAGCAGCTCCGCCTCCGTGTCGACCAGGACGATCGTGTCGACCGGGCCGAACGGCTCCGCGTGGTGCAGCGGAGAGGACGAGGGCGGATTGAGGAGCGTGACCGGCTGAACATAGGCGGAGGTGTCCTGGCCGGGCAGAAAGCGGCCGTCGTCGGGCACGGCCCGGTGCAGCGGTACGGCGCCCCGCTCGATCGCCTCCGCGACCTGGTCCCGCAGCTCCTTCGCCTTGGCCGCGTTGATCACCGGCCCGAAGTCCAGCTCCGGGTACGGGTCGTCGGGCTGCTCCACGGCGAGCGGATGCCCGACCCTGAGCGTGCGCACCGCCGGGAGGTACGCCGCCAGGAACGCGTCGAACAGGTGCCGCTGGACGACGAAGCGCGGGTACGCCGTGCAGCGCTGCTTGCCGTAGTCGAAGAGCTTGGGGATCACTGCGGTGAGCGTGTCCCAGTCCGAGTGGTTCCAGATGCCCCAGGTGTTGAGTCCTTCCTGTTCGAGGACGTGTCGTTTGCCGAGGTCGGCGACGGCCGTGGCGACGGCGGCTCCGGTGTCGCGGCCGCCGACGAAGGAGACGCAGCCGATCTCGGGCGCCCGCACCAAGGCCTGCGACAGCTCGCCTCCGCTGCCGCTGACGAGCGTCACCGGGATTCCCTCGCGGGCGGCGAGGGCACAGGCCAGCGTCAGACAGGCGACACCGCCGTCGGTCGGGGTCTTGGCGATGACCGCGTTGCCTGCCAGTGCCTGGACCAGCACTGCGTGAACGAGCACGCTCATCGGGTAGTTCCAGCTGGCGATGTTGGACACGGGGCCGTCCAGCGGGGCGCGCCCGGCGAGCATCGGTTCGATGCCGTCGACGTACCAGCGGACGCCGTCGATGGCCCGGTCGACGTCCGCCTGGGCGAGCCGCCAGGGCTTGCCGATCTCCCAGACGAGCAGCAGCGCGAGCAGACCGCGATGTTCGGCCAGGGCGTCCAGGGTGGCCGCGACCCGGGTCCGGCGTTCCTCCAGGGGGAGGTGCCGCCAAGCGTGGTGCTGGTCGAGTGCGGCGCAGACGGCCCGGTGTGCGGTGGTCCCGTCCAGACGGGGCGGGCCGGCGATCGGGCTGCCGTCGACGGGACTGACGGCGGGCAGGACCCGGCCGTCGTCCTGCCATGCGCCGTTCCAGAGGTTGAGGACCCGGTCGTCGCGGAAGGCCTCGGGGGCGACGGCAAGACAGCGCCGCCACGCGTCGGGCCAGGACGTGCCGGTCTTGAGGGTGAGGGTGGGTGCCAAGGGTTGCTCCGCTCTCGGTGCACAGTCGGGGGCGGGGAATTCGGCGGGGGGTGGGTGGGTGGCCCGGCAATCGGCCGGGAAATCGGTGTAGCCGGCCTGGCAGTCGGTCAGGGGGTCGGCGCCGGTGGACCGGGGATCGACCACGGACCCGGCGCGGGTAGGCCGGAGATCGACCACGGACCGGCACGCGTGGACCAGAGATCGACCACGAACCCGGCACGCGTGGACCAGAGATCGACCACGAACCCGGCGCGCGTGGACCGGGGATCGATCGACCCGGGAGCCGCGCGGAGGCCGTTAGCGGTCTTCGAGCCGCGCGAGCACCAGCTTCGCCGTCTCGGTCGGTGTGCTGCCCACGCTCACCCCGACCGCCTCCAGGGCCTCCTTCTTCGCGGCGGCCGTGCCGGAGGAGCCGGACACGATCGCGCCCGCGTGCCCCATGGTCTTGCCCTCGGGTGCGGTGAAACCGGCGATGTAGCCGACGACCGGCTTGGTGACGTGCTCGCGGATGTACGCCGCCGCCCGTTCCTCCGCGTCGCCGCCGATCTCGCCGATGAGGACGATCAGTTCGGTGTCGGGGTCGTCCTGGAAGGCGGCGAGGCAGTCGATGTGCGTGGTGCCGACGACGGGGTCGCCGCCGATGCCGACGCAGGTGGAGAAGCCGATGTCACGCAGCTCGTACATGAGTTGGTACGTCAGCGTGCCCGACTTGGAGACCAGTCCGATCCGGCCCGGCTTGGTGATGTCGGCAGGGATGATGCCCGCGTTGGACTGGCCGGGCGTGATGAGGCCCGGGCAGTTGGGGCCGACGATGCGGGTGCCCTTGTCCTGGGCGTAGGCGGTGAAGGCGACGGAGTCGTGGACGGGGATGCCCTCGGTGATGACGACGGCGAGGGCGATGCCGGCGTCGGCGGCCTCGACGACGGCCGCCTTGGCGAAGGCGGGCGGCACGAAGACCACGGTGACGTCCGCTCCCGTCGCGCGCATGCCGTCGGCGACCGAGCCGAAGACGGGCACGGCCCGGTCGTCGAAGTCGATGGTGCGGCCCGCCTTGCGCGGGTTGACCCCGCCGACGACGTTCGTGCCGGCGGCGAGCATCCGCCGCGTGTGCTTCATGCCCTCGCCGCCGGTCATGCCCTGGACGAGGACCTTGCTCTCCTTGGTGAGGTAGATGGCCATGGCGTTCCCTCTCCTCAGGCCGTGGTGGCGAGTTCGGCGGCACGGGCGGCGGCGCCGTCCATGGTGGTGACCTGCTGGACCAGCGGATGCGCGTGTTCGTCGAGAACGGCCCGGCCCCGGGCCGCGTTGTTGCCGTCCAGGCGGACGACGAGCGGCTTGGTCAGCCGGACGGTCTCCAGGGCCTGCACGATGCCGTCGGCGACCGCGTCGCAGGCGGTGATCCCGCCGAAGACGTTGACGAAGACGGATTTCACGGCCGGGTCGGAGAGGATGACCGACAGCCCGTCCGCCATCACCTGGGCGCTCGCTCCGCCGCCGATGTCGAGGAAATCGGCCGGCCGGGCGCCACATCCGGCGACCACGTCGAGGGTCGACATGACGAGGCCGGCGCCGTTGCCGATGATGCCCACCTCGCCGTCCAGCTTGACGTAGTTGAGACCCTTCGCGGCGGCGGCCGCCTCCAGCGGGTCGTCGTGCCCGGTGTCGTCAGCGCCCCAGCGTGCCTGCCGGAAGCGGGCGTTGTCGTCGAGGGTGACCTTGCCGTCGAGGGCGAGGATCCGGCCCTGCTTCGTGCGGACGAGCGGGTTGACCTCGACGAGGAGGGCGTCCTCGCGGACCAGTACCTGCCACAGGCGTACGAGGACGTCGACGGCCTGGGGTGGCAGCCCGGCAGCATCGGCGATCTCGGTGGCCTTGGCCGAGGTCACGCCCTCGGCCGGGTCGACGGGGATGCGGGCGACCGCCTCCGGCCTCGTGGCGGCGACCTCCTCGATCTCCATGCCGCCCTCGGCCGAGGCGATCGCGAGGAAACGGCCCGCCGCGCGGTCGAGCACGTAGGACACGTAGAACTCGTCCGCGATGTCCACGGGTTGGGCCAGCATGACCTTGCCGACCGTGTGGCCCTTGATGTCCATGCCGAGGATCTGGCGCGCTGTCAGCTCCGCGGCGGCCGGGTCGGCGGCGAGTTTCACACCACCCGCCTTCCCGCGCCCACCTGTCTTGACCTGGGCCTTCACCACGACTCGACCGCCGAGACCGCGTGCGATCTCGCGCGCTCCCTTGGGCGAGTCGGTCACCTCGGCCCGCGGGACCAAGATGCCGTGTTCTTCGAAGAGTTCCCTTGCCTGGTGTTCGTACAGGTCCATTTCCGGCTCCTGACTGAAAGTGCCGCACGCCCCCTGGACACCACCCACCGGATGCGGGATAACAAGTTTCATACAGTATTCGTCGACTGTATGCAATGTACCGCGAGCCGCTCCAACCCCCTACGAAGGGACAGGACTTCGCCATGCCCGACGACACCCAGGACTTGATTTCCGGTGGTCATCTCGTAGCCAAGGCGCTGAAGGCCGAGGGAGTCGACCGCATCTACACGCTGTGCGGCGGCCACATCATCGACATCTACGACGGCTGCGTCGACGAGGGCATCGAGGTCGTCGACGTACGCCACGAGCAGGTCGCCGCCCACGCCGCCGACGGTTACGCGCGCATCACCGGCAAGCCCGGCTGCGCCGTGGTGACCGCGGGCCCCGGGACGACCGACGCCGTCACCGGTGTCGCCAACGCCTTCCGCGCGGAGTCCCCGATGCTGCTGATCGGTGGTCAGGGGGCGCTCACCCAGCACAAGATGGGCTCCCTCCAGGACCTGCCGCACGTCGACATGATGAACCCGATCACCAAGTTCGCGGCGACCGTGCCCGACACGGCCCGTGCCGCGGACATGGTGTCCATGGCGTTCCGCGAGTGCTTCCACGGCGCGCCCGGCCCCTCCTTCCTGGAGATCCCGCGTGACGTGCTGGACGCCAAGGTCCCGGCCGCCAAGGCGCGCGTGCCGCGGGACGGCGCCTACCGCGCCTCGACCCGCTCGGCCGGCGACCCCGAGGCGATCGAGAAGCTCGCCGACCTGTTGGTGCACGCCGAGAAACCGGCCATCCTGCTCGGCAGCCAGGTCTGGACGACCCGGGGTACCGAGTCGGCCATCGAGCTCGTGCGGGCCCTCAACATCCCCGCCTACATGAATGGCGCGGGACGCGGCACCCTCCCGCCCGGCGACCCGCACCACTTCCAGCTCTCCCGTCGGTACGCCTTCTCCAACGCCGACGTCATCGTGATCGTCGGGACGCCCTTCGACTTCCGCATGGGGTACGGCAAGCGGCTGTCGCCGGACGCGACCGTCGTGCAGATCGACCTCGACTACCGCACGGTCGGCAAGAACCGCGACATCGACCTCGGCATCGTGGGAGACGCCGGGCTGGTGCTGAAGTCGGTGACCGAGGCGGCCTCCGGACGGATCAACGGAGGCGCGTCCAAGCGCAAGGAGTGGCTGGACGAGCTGCGGGCGGCCGAGCAGACCGCTCTGGAGAAGCGGCTGCCGAGCCTGAAGTCCGACGCCTCCCCCATCCACCCCTACCGTCTGGTCAGCGAGATCAACGACTTCCTCACCGAGGACTCGATCTACATCGGCGACGGCGGCGACATCGTCACCTTCTCCGGCCAGGTCGTGCAGCCCAAGTCGCCCGGGCACTGGATGGACCCGGGACCGCTGGGCACGCTCGGCGTCGGGGTGCCGTTCGTGCTCGCGGCCAAGCAGGCGCGGCCGGACAAGGAGGTCGTGGCGCTCTTCGGCGACGGCGCGTTCTCCCTGACCGGCTGGGACTTCGAGACGCTCGTCCGCTACGACCTCCCGTTCGTCGGCATCGTCGGCAACAACTCCTCCATGAACCAGATCCGGTACGGCCAGGCCGCCAAGTACGGCAAGGACCGCGACCGGGTCGGCAACACCCTCGGCGACGTCCACTACGACAAGTTCGCCCAGATGCTGGGTGGTTACGGCGAGGAGGTCCGCGACCCCGCCGACATCGGCCCGGCGCTGCGACGCGCCCGCGAGTCCGGCAAGCCGTCGCTGATCAACGTCTGGGTCGACCCCGACGCGTACGCCCCCGGAACCATGAACCAGACTATGTACAAGTGAGGTGCCCCGATGACCACTCCGTCCACCAAGGCCCTCGAAGGCATCCGCGTGCTGGACATGACCCACGTCCAGTCCGGGCCGTCGGCGACCCAGCTGCTCGCCTGGCTCGGCGCGGACGTCGTCAAGCTGGAGGCGCCGACCGGCGACATCACGCGCAAGCAGCTGCGTGACCTGCCGGACGTCGACTCCCTCTACTTCACGATGCTCAACTGCAACAAGCGGAGCATCACCCTCAACACCAAGACCGAGCGCGGCAAGGAGATCCTCACCGAGCTGATCCGGCGGTCCGACGTCATGGTCGAGAACTTCGGCCCGGGCGCGGTGGACCGGATGGGCTTCACCTGGGACCGCATCCAGGAGATCAATCCACGGATCGTCTATGCCTCCATCAAGGGGTTCGGCGAGGGCCCGTACACCAACTTCAAGGCGTACGAGGTCGTCGCGCAGGCCATGGGCGGGTCGATGTCGACCACCGGTTTCGAGGACGGGCCGCCGCTGGCGACGGGGGCCCAGATCGGGGACTCGGGGACGGGTGTGCACGCCGTGGCGGGGATTCTCGCGGCGCTGTACCAGCGGGAGAACACCGGGCGCGGGCAGCGGGTCAACGTGGCCATGCAGCATGCCGTCCTCAACCTCTGCCGGGTGAAGCTGAGGGATCAGCAGCGGCTGGCACATGGCCCGCTCCGTGAATATCCCAACGACGACTTCGGCGACGAGGTTCCCAGGTCCGGGAACGCGTCCGGAGGTGGCCAGCCCGGCTGGGCGGTCAAGTGCGCTCCGGGCGGCCCGAACGACTACGTGTACGTCATCGTGCAGCCCGTCGGCTGGCAGCCGCTCAGCGAGCTGATCGGCCGGCCCGAGCTGGCCGCCGACCCCGAGTGGGCGACGCCCGAGGCGCGGCTGCCCAAGCTCGGCAAGATGTTCCAGCTGATCGAGGAGTGGTCCTCGACGCTGCCCAAGTGGGAGGTGCTGGAGCGGCTCAACGCGCACAACATCCCGTGCGGGCCGATCCTGTCCACCCGGGAGATCATCGAGGACCGGTCGCTGGTCGCCAACGATATGGTCGTCACCGTCCCGCACCCCGAGCGCGGCGACTTCGTGACCGTCGGCAGCCCGCTCAAGCTGTCCGACTCCCCCGTCGAGGTGACCAGTTCACCCCTGCTCGGCGAACACAACGAAGAGGTCTACGTCGGCGAACTCGGCCTCGGTGACGAGGAAGTGCGCCTGCTCAAGTCGAACGGGGTGATCTGACGTGATGGCGGAAGACCGGGTCCTGCGGGTGCGGTCCCTCCTGGAGTCCGTGCGGGCCGAGGGGCGGACCGCGCTGACCGCGCCCGAGGGCAAGGTGATCGCCGACGCGTACGGGATCGCCGTACCGGGCGAGGAACTGGCGACGGACGTCGACGAGGCGGTGGCGTTCGCGGCGCGCTTCGGCGGGCCCGTCGTGATGAAGATCGTCTCGCCGGACATCCTGCACAAGACCGACGCCGGCGGAGTGATCGTCGGGGTCGAGGGCGCGGCCGACGTACGGGCCGCCTTCCACACCATCATCGACAACGCACGCGCCTACGACGCCGATGCCCGCATCTCGGGCGTGCAGGTGCAGGAGCTGCTGCCCAAGGGGCAGGAGGTCATCGTCGGCGCGGTCACGGACCCGACGTTCGGGAAGGTGGTCGCCTTCGGGCTCGGCGGGGTGCTCGTCGAGGTCCTCAAGGACGTCACCTTCCGGCTCGCGCCGGTGGACGCCGACGAGGCGCTGTCGATGCTGGACTCGATCCGGTCGGCAGAGATCCTGCGCGGGGTTCGCGGCCAGGCGGGCGTGGACCGCTGGGCCGTCGCCGAGCAGATCCGCCGGGTCTCGGAACTCGTCGCGGACTTCCCCGAGATCGCCGAGGTGGACCTCAACCCGGTGATCGCGACGGCGGAGGGTGCCGTCGCCGCCGACATCCGGGTGATCCTCGCCGAGTCGCAGCCGGCTCCCCGCCGGAAGTACTCGCGCGACGAGATCCTCACCTCGATGCGCCGGCTGATGCAGCCGGGCTCGGTCGCCGTGATCGGCGCCTCCAACGAGCAGGGGAAGATCGGCAATTCGGTGATGCGCAACCTCATCGACGGAGGGTTCGCCGGGGAGATCCATCCGGTGAACCCCAAGGCCGATGACATTCTGGGCCGCAAGGCGTACAAGAGTGTCACGGACGTTCCCGGCGAGGTGGATGTGGCGGTCTTCGCGATCCCCGCCAAGTTCGTGGCCTCGGCACTGGAGGAGGTGGGACGCAAGAAGATCCCGAACGCCGTGCTGATCCCCTCCGGGTTCGCGGAGACCGGCGAACACGAACTCCAGGCGGAGATCGTGGCGATCGCCGAGCGGCACGGCGTACGGCTGCTGGGGCCGAACATCTACGGCTACTACTCGACCTGGCAGGACCTGTGCGCCACGTTCTGCACGCCCTACGACGTCAAGGGCGGGGTGGCGCTGACCTCGCAGTCGGGCGGCATCGGGATGGCCATCCTGGGCTTCGCGCGGACCACCAAGACGGGCGTGTCTGCCATCGTCGGGCTCGGCAACAAGTCGGACCTGGACGAGGACGACCTGCTGACCTGGTTCGGAGAGGACCCGAACACCCAGTGCATCGCGATGCACCTGGAGGACCTCAAGGACGGGCGCGCTTTCGTGGAGGCGGCGCGGGCGACCGTGCCGAAGAAGCCGGTGGTCGTGCTGAAGGCCGGGAGGACGGCGGCGGGTGCCAAGGCGGCCGGCTCGCACACCGGTGCCCTGGCGGGCGACGACGCCGTGTACGACGACATCCTGCGGCAGGCCGGGGTGATCCGGGCACCGGGGCTGAACGACATGCTGGAGTACGCGCGCGCGTTGCCGGTGCTGCCCGCTCCCCAGGGCGACAACGTCGTGATCATCACGGGCGCCGGCGGCAGTGGTGTGCTGCTCTCCGACGCGGTGACGGACAACGGCCTGTCGCTGATGGAGATCCCGCCGGACCTGGACGAGGCGTTCCGGAGGTTCATCCCGCCCTTCGGGGCCGCGGGCAACCCGGTGGACATCACCGGAGGCGAGCCGCCCTCGACGTACGAGGCGACGATCCGGCTGGGTCTGGAGGACCCGCGCATCCACGCGCTCGTCCTCGGCTACTGGCACACCATCGTCACTCCTCCCATGGTCTTCGCGGAGCTCACCGCGCGCGTGGTGGCCGAGTTCCGGGAGCGCGGGATCGAGAAGCCCGTGGTGGCGTCGCTCGCGGGGGACGTGGAGGTCGAGGAGGCCTGCCAGTACCTCTTCGAGCACGGGGTCGTGGCATACCCGTACACGACCGAGAAGCCGGTGGCCGTGCTCGGCGCGAAGTACCGCTGGGCGCGGGAGGCGGGACTGCTGGGGGGCGGTACATGAGGTGAGTGAGCGGAGGGGCCGGCCGACGGTGCGCGTCGGCCGGCCCGGGAGCCGCACGCGCACGAAAGGCATGGGACAGGGGGCGCTGGCCAGATCTTTCGACGCAAGGGGTGCGACACGACATGACAACGACCGATCTGCCCACAACGGTTCCCTACCGGGAGGTCACCGACGCGAACGGTCGCGTCTACCGCCTCGGTGAGACCGACATCGACATCATGGGGCGCAAACGCAAGTGGATGGTGATCCTGCCCTGGATCGGCATGATGGGCATCTCCTCCGCCGAGTACGCGTTCGCGTCCGCCGAGGACACCCTGCACACGGCGCACAGCTGGAACAGCATGCACATCTTCTGGATGATGACCGTCTGGGTCTTCTTCCAGGCCGCGGTGGCCTTCCCCGCGGGCAAACTGCGGGAGAGCGGAAAACTGCCGGCCCGCTGGGCCATGATGCTCGGCGCGACGGGCACCCTGCTGGGCTACCTGTCCCTCGCCTTCGCGCCGCACGTGGTCTTCGCCTACATCGGCTTCAGCATGTTCAGCGGCATGGGTGCGGGCATGGTGTACGCCACCTGCGTCAACATGGTCGGCAAGTGGTACCCGGAGCGCAAGGGCGGCAAGACCGGCTTCGTCAACGGCGGTTTCGCCTACGGCTCGGTGCCCTTCGTCTTCCTCTTCAACGGCTACATGGACCTGACCAACTTCCGCTGGGTGCTGGTCTCGGTGGGCGTGTTCCTGGCCGGCATGGTGGCGTTCTCCGGCTACTTCTTCAAGGACCCGCCGAAGAACTGGTGGCCCTCCACGATCGACCCGCTGAACCCGCCGGACGACCCGCGCGCGGCCCGCTCGATGCGCATGAACCCGCCGGCGGTGCGCCAGTACTCCCCCAAGGAGGCGTGGAAAACCGGCCGGGTCGCCCTGATGTGGTTCTGTCTGGCCTGCACGTCCGGCGTGAACATCTTCGGCATCGCCTTCCAGGTGGAGATCGGCGAGGAGGCCGGGTTCGCGGGCGGGATCGTGGCCACGGCCATGTCCTTGAAGGCCATCGTCAACGGCACCGGCCGCGGTGTCATCGGCTGGCTCTCCGACCTGTACGGCCGCAAGCGGTGCCTGCTCGTCGTCTGCGTGATCCTGGGCCTGTCCCAGTACGGCATCCTCTGGTCGGCGAACGCCGAGAACCTTCCGCTGTTCCTGGTCTTCTCCTCGATCTCCGGTTTCGGCGGCGGCGCCATCTTCCCGATGTTCGCCGCGCTCACCGCCGACTACTTCGGTGAGAACAACAACGCGTCCAACTACGGCATGGTCTACAGCGCCAAGCTCGTCTCCGGCCTGGGCGCCGGTATGGGTGCCGTGGTGGTCGGTGCGTGGGGGCACTCCGGTGCCTTCGTCCTGGCCGGCTCCATCTCCCTCTTCGCCGGCTGCGTGGCACTGTTCCTGACCCCACCGGGACGCGACAAGGAAACGCGCCGCATCTCCCCCAACCCGCAACCGCTCGGCGAGGACACGACCTGACACGACGTCGGGTCCGACCGCGGCACGCAGACCCCTGGCACCGTCCGCCGCCGTACACCGTCCCCATCGTCGAAGGACCGACTGCCACCCTCGCGTCCACCGTCCCGGCGGGACGGGCGGGGGCGTCCCGGGCCGGGTGCGGCCCAGGGTCTGACCGTCCCCACGTGAGGAGGCCCTTCCCCGGCCGGGGAAGGGCCTCCTCACGTTTGCGAGGTCGTCAGCACTTCTCTCTCAAGGAGTGCAGGTGCGCGCTGGAGCGGCGCGCGAAGGTGAAGGACTCGGCCGGGTTGTCGTGCTCGGCCTGCCAGTGGTGGGCCATGCGGTGGCCGCGCAGCCGGGTCACGGCGGAGATGAACCGCTGGTAGTCGATGTCGCCGTCGCCGACGTCGGTCATGCGGTAGCCGTACGGATTCGACGGATCGCTCTCGCCGTCCTTCACGTGGAAGAGCGGGTAGCGGTCGGGCTGTCGCAGGACGTAGTTCAGCGGTTCGAAGGGCGCGGGCGAGCCGTCGGGCCGCTTGGAGAACCGGAACTGCCCGACGTACGCCCAGTAGATGTCCATCTCCAGGTACACGAGGTCGGGGTCGGTCTCCTTGAGCAGGACGTCGTAGAGGCGGACCTTGGGGTTGTCGGTGGCGAAGGAGAACTCCTCGGAGTGGTTGTGCTGGTAGAACTTCATGCCCCTGGCCTTCGCCGCCGCGCCGTAGGTGTTGAAGTCCTCGGCGGCGCGCTTCCAGGCGTCGACGGTCGAGCCGTAGCGGAACGGGCCGGCGGCCGTGCCGATGTGCTTGAGGCCGAGGGCCTGGGCGTCGTCGAGGACCTTGGTGAGGTTCTGGGCGAAGGTGTAGGCGTTCGGGTCGCTGGAGTGGTAGCCGACGTGGCTGCCGATCGGGTTCAGGCCGTGGTTGCGGGCCAGCCGCTTGAGCTGGGCGAGGGTGATGGGGCCCGCCGAGCCCTGGGTGTAGCCGGCGAACTCGACCTCGTCGTAGCCGTAGCGCTCCAGTTCGGCGAAGACCGGGCCGAAGCCGAGGGTGGAGACCTTGTCGCGCAGGCTGTAGAGCTGGATGCCGAGGCGGCCGGGCGGCAGGACGGGGCGGCCTCGGCCCTTGGCGCCGGGCGCGGTGCCGGTGGATGCCGTGGCGGGGGCGGCGGTCGCCGGGGCCGCGGCGCCGAGCAGGGCGGCGGCGGTGGCACCGGCGGCCACGCCGAGCATGCCTCGTCTGCTGAGACGGTGGCCGAGTTCGGGGTCGGGCTGGGAGAAGCGGCTCATGCGTGGAACTCCTCGTGATCGCGGGGCGTTGTCAGTGGTGAGTGCTTCACTTGTGACCAGTCGGGACTGAGGGCTGTGGCCTCAGGCGAGACCGGCGAGTCGGAGCAGCAGTGACTTCACATCGGTGGCCGCGACGCGGTCGCCGACAGCACGGGGGGTGGAGCAGATGAGGAGCGGACCGTCGTCGTCGCTCGCCGGGAGGCGGCCGTGGCTGCCGCGAATAGGTGAGGGGTCCAGGGGCACGACCGCCATGCGGTAGCGCATGCCGAGCTTCTTGCGCGCCAGTGCGGTGGCCGCCTTGACCTTGACGTACGGGTCGAGGGGATCCATGAAGAGTTCGACCGGGTCGTAGCCGGGTTTGCGGTGGATCTCGACGAGTTGCGCGAAGTCGGGCGCGAGGTCGTCGTCGAGCCAGTAGTAGTACGTGAACCAGGCGTCGGGTTCCGCCACGGCGACGAGTTCGCCCGCGCGCGGATGGTCGAGGTGATGGCTCTTCTTGCCCTCGTCGTCGAGGAGTTCAGCGATGCCGGGCAGGCCGTCGAGTGCGGCCCTGGTGGCGTCGAGGTCCTCGGGGCGGCGCACGTAGACGTGGGCGATCTGGTGGTCGGCGACCGCGAAGGCGCGGGACGCCATCGGGTCGAGGTACTCCATCCCGTCCTGTGTGTGCACCTCCAGCAGGCCGGCGCGGCGCAGGGCGCGATTGATGTCGACGTGCCGGTTCACACGGCTGATTCCGTACTCGGACAGTGCGACGACGGTACGGCCCTCGGCGCGGGCGTCGTCCAGCAGCGGGGCCAGGGCGGCGTCCAGGTCGGCGGCCGCCTTCAGGGAGCGCGGGTCGTCGGGGCCGAAGCGCTGGAGGTCGTAGTCGAGATGAGGGAGGTAGCAGAGCGTCAGGTCGGGGTGCCGGGTGCGGATGATGTGGCGGGTCGCATCGATGATCCAGCGGCTGGAGACGAGATCGGCTCCGGGGCCCCAGAAGTGGAACAGGGGGAACGTGCCGAATCGCCGGGTGAGTTCGTCGTGCAGTGCGGCCGGCCGGGTGTAGCAGTCGGGTTCCTTGCGTCCGTCGGCGTAGTAGACCGGACGGGGGGTGACGGTGATGTCGGTGTCCGCGCCCATGGCGTACCACCAGCAGATGTTCGCGACGGTGTAACCGGGGTGGGCACGGCGGGCGGCGTCCCAGAGCTTGTCACCGGCCACGAGCCCGTTGTGCTGGCGCCACAGCAGGACGTCGCCGAGTTCGCGGAAGTACCAGCCGTTGCCGACGATGCCGTGTTCGGAGGGCATGGTGCCGGTGAGGAATGTGGACTGGGCGGCGCAGGTGACGGCGGGCAGGACGGTGCCGAGCGGGGCGCGGGAGCCGGCCTGGCCGAGCGCTTTGAGGTGGGGCATGTGGTCGAGGAGACGGGGGGTGAGGCCGACGACGTCGAGGACGAGGAGCGGGGTGGGCCGGTCCGTGGCGGCCGGGAGCGCGGCGGCCGGGCGCCGGTGCTCGTGGGGGCCGGTGCTCATGGCAGCTCCTTCAGGCCGAGGTCGGTCAGCAGGTCGCGGGCGAGGGTGAGTTCGGCGGCGATGCCCTCGGCGAGCTGGGTGCGGCTCTTGGGGCGCGACTCGGGCGGGAGGGCCTGCCAGGTGTAGGTCTCGACCTCCAGGTGGCGGGTGAGCGGGGCCGGGCCGCCCACGAGCCGCGTCAGTGCGGATCTCAGGACCGGGAGGGTGGAGGTGAGGGGCGCGGCGGGGGCCGCGTGCAGCGGGACGTGGAAATGGGCGCGCCAGGGTGAGGCGTCCGGCAGGGCGTGTCCGGCGAGGGCCTCGTCGAGGTCGTCCGTGGCGCGCAGGCCGGCCGCCGTGGCGGTGCGGGTCTGGTGCAGGAAGCGGGGTTCGGCGAAGGCGGCGAGGGCTTCGCGGACCTCGGGGAGATGGGGGTGTTCGGCGTGCAGGGCGGCGGAGAGCTGGGATTTGACGACGGGGACGCGCGCCTCGGTGAGGGCGTCGAAGGCGGCGTGCGGATCTTCGAAGGAGGTGGCGAGATGGCAGGTGTCGACGCAGATGCCGATGCGGTCGTGGCCGATCGCGGTCAGGGGGGCGATGGCGTCGCGGGTGGTCTCGACGACGCAGCCGGGTTCCGGTTCCAGGCCGACCCGGATGGAGCGGCCGGTCAGCTCCTCGATGGCGTCGAGGCGTTCGGCGAGGCTGCGCAGCGCGCTGCGGGCGGTGTCCGCGCGCTCGTCGTCGTACGCGGTGCGCCAGGCGAGGGGCAGGGTGGAGATGGTCCCGTCGGTGACGTCGGGGGGAAGCAGCCCGGCGAGGACGCGGGCGAGGGCGGTGGTGTGGTCGAGGCGTTCCGGGTCGGCCCAGTCCGGCTTGTAGACGCGGTACTTGACCTCTTCGGCACCGAATCCCTCATAGGGGAAGCCGTTGAGGGTGACGACCTCCAGGCCGCGCCGGTCCAGCTCGGTGCGCAGCCTGCGCAGTGCGGAGGGGTCGGTGACGAGGGCGTGGGCGGCGTCCTTCGCCAGCCACAGTCCGATGCCGAGCCGGTCGCGGCCCAGGCGGCGGCGGACGGGTTCGCAGTGGTCACGGAGCTGGGCGAGGACGCCGTCGAGGGTTTCGGCGGGATGGACGTTGGTGCAGTAGGCGAGGTGGACGGTGGAGCCGTCGGGGTGGCGGAAGCGCATGGTTCACGCCTCCGCGGGGGTCGCACGGGCCGGCGTGGCGGGGCCTGTGACCGGCTCGTGCGGATCCCGCGGGGTGCCGCGCAGGACGGAGTTGCCCTCGTGGGTGGAGTCCGTGCCGGTGACGTCGAGGTTCAGGCGGCCGCTGAGCCCGTAGAAGGCGACCGGGTTGCGCCACAGCACCTGGTCGACGTCGTCCTCGTCGAAGCCCTCGGCCAGCATCAGGTCGCCGACCTTGCGGGTCTTGAGGGGGTCGCTCTTTCCCCAGTCCGCGGCGGAGTTCACCAGGACCTGTTCGGTCCCGTGGGAGCGCAGGATCGCGACCATGCGTTCCTCGTCCATCTTGGTGTCGGGGTAGACGGAGAAGCCCAGCCAGCAGCCGCTGTCTCTGGCCTCCTTGACGGTGGTCTCGTTGAGGTGGTCGACCAGGACGCGGTCCGCGGGCAGGGCGGACTCCCGGACGACGTCGAGGGTGCGGCGCAGCCCGGCGAGCTTGTCGCGGTGGGGGGTGTGCACGAGGGCGGGCAGTCCGTGGTCGGCCGCGAGCTGAAGTTGTGCGGCGAGGGCGGCGTCCTCAGCGGGGGTCATGGAGTCATAGCCGATCTCCCCGACGGCCACGACGTTGTCCTTGACGAGATAGCGGGGCAGCTCGTCGAGGACGGGCGTGCAGCGCGGGTCGTTCGCCTCCTTGGGATTGAGGGCGATCGTGCAGTGGTGGGCGATGCCGTACTGCGCTGCGCGGAAGGGTTCCCAGCCGAGGAGGGAGTCGAAGTAGTCCCGGAACGAGGCGGGCGAGGTCCGTGGCTGGCCCAGCCAGAAGGACGGCTCGACGACGGCACGCACACCGGCGGCGTACATGGCCTCGTAGTCGTCGGTGGTCCGGGACGTCATGTGGATGTGGGGGTCGAAGATGCGCATCAGGACTCCTTGCCGTGGGGGTGGTCCGTGCCGGGGGCAGCCGGGGTGACGGACTCGGTCAGGTCCAGGACGCGGTACAGGTCCTCGGGGACGGAGCGGCCGGCGGCGGTGCGTTCGGCGGCGTAGTCGGCCAGCATGCGGGCGAGCTCGCCGTCGTCGGCGGCGCGCCGGGGCAGGTCCGCCACGTGGTCGACGGGGACGCCGGTGAACAGGCACTTCAGCACGGCATGACGCCAGGCGTGGGCCGTCAGGTGCCGTGCGGCGTAGGGGCCGACGGCGGCGCTGAGGAGCCGGGTGTCGTTGGTGCGCAGGGCGTCCTCGATGAGCGGGAGGGTGCCCGGGCCGGACACGAGGTGGGGCAGGGCGTGCAGCACGGCTCGGCGTTCGTCGGCGGTGCCCTGGAAGTACACCCGGGTCAGCGCGTCGGTGCCGGCGCGGGCCGCGTCGAGGATCAGGACCCGTGCGGCGTCGGCGTGTGCGGGGCCGCAGCGTCGGCCGGCTTCGGCGAGGCGCAGCTCCCATGCGGAGATGGGCCCGTGGAGGCCGGGGTGGGCGGCCGCCTCGTCGAGTGCGTGGTCGAGCCAGGTGCGGGCTGGTGGGTCCAGCTGTGCGGTGAGGTGGTGGCGGAGGTCTGTGAGGGAGGGGCGGGTGGAGGCGGTGTCAGGGGTGGATTCGCCGGTGTGGGTGCCGGCGCTCGGGGTGTGTTGGGTGCTCTCTGTTCTCGCCGTGCCAGGGGTGCGGGGGTGGCTCATCTGCTGCTCCCTTCAGGGGCGGTGGAGGGAGCGCCGTGGGGTGGCGCGAACTGCTGGAGGGCCTCATCGGTGCGGATGGGCGGCACCCTGGCCGCGATCCGCTCGGCGTGGTGGAGGAACGGCAGGGAGTGCGCGGCGAAGTGAGGACCGGCGTGGGAGTGGCGGGGCAGTTCGACGACGGTCAGGCCCTGGTAACCGGTGGCGGCGAGGGCTGCCAGGACCGGCGGGAAGTCGATCTCCCCCTCACCGAACGGGAGGTGTTCGTGGACACCTCGTCGCATGTCCTCGATCTGGACGTGCCGCAGCCAGGGGGCGGCGGCCTGTACGCAGTCGGCGGGAGAGAGGGGTTCGAGGCACTGGCAGTGGCCGATGTCCAGGGTGAGTCCGAGGGGTTCGGGGTCGCCGAGGGCACGGCGGAGGTGGTGGAAGTCGGCCAGGGTGGCGAGGAGGTGGCCCGGCTCGGGTTCGACGGCGAGCGGGATGCCGGCGGAGGCGGCGGCGTCCAGGAGGGGAGTGAGGGACTCGGCGAGGCGCTTCCACGCGGTGTCGGTGTCGGTTCCCTCCGGCACGATCCCGCTGAAGCAGTGCACCGCGTGCGCGCAGAGGTCGGCGGCGACCCGGATGGCCCGGGCGAGCAGGTCGGTGCGGCGGGCCCGGTCGTCGGGGTCCGGGTCCAGCAGGGACGGGCCGTGCTTGCGGCGGGAGTCGAGCACATACCGGGCACCGGTCTCGACGGTGACGCCCAACCCCAGTGCGTCCAGCCGCTGCGCGACCCGGCGGGTGCGGGCGGCGAGGTCGGGGGCGAGCGGGTCGAGGTGCATGTGGTCGAGGGTCAGTCCGACGCCGTCGTAGCCGAGGTCGGCGAGGAGCGAGAGGGCGTCGTCGAGCCGGAGATCGGCGAGACCGTTGGTGCCGTAGCCGAAGCGGAGGGAAGGAAGGGTGCCCGGCGGGGCGGCAGGAGGGGCGGTGGCGGCGTCCGGCTGCGGGCCGGTGGGGGCTGTTCGCGCAGTTCCCCGCGCCCCTTGGGGCAGGTGGGTCGGGGCCGGTGAGGCAGCGGCCCGAGTTGTGTGTGAGGCCCTGGCCCCCCTGCTCTCCGGGGTCCGGGCTTCGGGACTCATGTGACGCTCACCTTCTTCGCGAACCTCGCTCCGAGTGGGGCCAGGGCGGCGATGAGGAGGGAGGTGGCCGTGCCCCGGGAGCGGGCGGCCAGGGTGGCCTGGAGGGGGATGGTGGCGCGGATGCCGGCGCCGACGGCGCGCTGGGTGAGCGGAGGTGAGGGATTCAGGGCGGCGTGGAAGTAGGGGCGTGCGGTCGTCGCCGCGTAGGCGGCTCCGAGAGCGGTGGTGAGCAGCGCCGCGGAGTCCTGCCCGGGGTGCCGGGCCGGCCAACGCCGGTCCGTCGGCCGATGGGCGGTTCCGGTCTCCGGCCGGCGACCTGTCGTCGGCGGCGTGGAGCGACGCGTCACCTGGCGGGTCAGCAGGGCCGTCGTCGCGAGGGCCGCCAGGGGGGCCAGCGGTGAGCCGCCCCGTGCCTCCTGGCGGGAGACCGTGGTGACGGCCAGGGTGTGGGTGCCGAGGAGGGCCGCCGAGGGCAGGGCGGGGCGGGCCTGGCCCGTCGTGGCCGCGGCTCCGAGGAGCAGGTCGAGGCCGCGGGCCGCGCCCATGGCCACGGGTCCGGCGGGTGTGTGCTTCAGGCCGAGGTCGTACGCCCAGACGGTTGCCGCCAGGGGCGCGGCGACGGCCAGGGCCGGGCGGCCCGCGCGCGCGGCCAGGACCAGTCCGGCGCCGGTGAGGGCGCAGGCCGCCGCGAGTGCCGTGGCGGGCCGGACGCGGCCGGAGGGCAGGGGGCGGTGCGGGCGTTCGACGGCGTCGATGTCGCGGTCCGCCCAGTCGTTGAGAGCCATGCCGGCTTCGTAGAGGCAGAGGGAGGAACCGATGGCGAGCAGGGTGCGGGAGCCGGGCGCCGAACCGGTGGCGGCCACGCCGGCCAGGGCGTCCCCGGGGACGCTGAACAAGGCGGGCAGACGCAGGAGTTCGGCCCAGGCCCGGCTACGCCGCAGGCGGCGGCCTGCGCATGTGCCTGCGTATGCGCAGGGGACCGTGCCATCAGCGACACCGCTGGCAACAACACCACCGTCGGCGCCATGGGCAACACCACCCTCGGCGCCACCGGCAACACCTCCGTGGTTGCCACTGACGATGCCTCCAGCAGCAGCGTCCCCGGACGCCGAGTCGCGGCACCCGCAAGAGCTCCGGCGCAGTGTCACAGCGCTTCCCCCGTCTCCCGCTCCCCCGTCTCCCGCTCCCCGGCTTCCCTCACCGACCGCGCCCCGCGCCCCTCCCCGTCACCCCGCCCGAGCCTCTGCCCCAGCCTCTGCCCGAAGCGGACCAGTTCCTCGTGCTGCTCGGACAACCCCGCGGGCCCGTCCCCCACCGGGTCCTTGAAGTAGAAGCCGAGCGCGCCGAGCGGACCGGACAGCCCTGCCTCGTGGGCACGGGCGGTCAGGCGGGCCAGGTCCAGCACCAGGGGTGCCGCGAGCGCCGAGTCGCAGCCCTGCCAGGTGGTCTGGAGGATCATGCGGGTGCCGAGGAAGCCGTCGAAGGCGATGTGGTCCCAGGCGGTCTTCCAGTCGCCGAGGGCCGGGACGTCGTCGATGTGGACCTCACCCTCGGGGACGGCGCCGAGGGTGTCGGCGAGGACGCGTTCCTTGCCCGCGTTCTTCGCCGCGGCGGCGGCCGGGTCGGCGAGGGCGGCGCCGTCTCCGCCGCCGAGCAGGTTCGTGCCGGACCAGGCCCGGACCCGCAGCGCCCGCTGCGCGAACATCGGGCCCAGCACGGCTCGCAGCAGCGTCTGCCCGGTCTTGCCGTCCCGGCCGGCGTACGGCAGGCCGCTGTGCTCGGCCTCGCGGGCGGCGACGGGGTGGTGCATGCCCTCGGAGGGGGTGAAGTTGACGTAGGGACAGCCGGCGCGCAGGGCCGCCAGGGCGTAGAGGGTGCTGGGCGGGAGTGGGGCGCCGGGCCCCGGGGAGGCGGGTTCGGTGGAGGCGACGTTCACGACCACGGCCCGTTCCAGTGCGTGACGGTGCACGAAGTCGCGTATGTCGTCGGCGAAGGCCGTGATCAGTTCGGCCTCGCTCCTGGTGTCCCCCGGGGTGGGGCCGCCGGATCTGATCTCCCGGTCGGCGATGGCCAGTTCGGCCGAGACGGCGGTGGCGACGCCCGGGGGGAGGACGCCGCCGGCGGTGAGGGTCTCGGCGCGTTTGGGCAGGGGGCAGTCGAGGGTGTCGTGACCGCCGAAGACGAGGTCGGACAGCGCGGGCAGGCCGCTGTCGGTGAACGCGGGTGTCTCGCTGACCATGCCGGTGGGCGGGTGCAGTCCCGCAGTGACGGCGGCGCACCCCGTGACGACGGTGGTGGCGACGGAACCTCTGGCTCCGATCAGCCACACCCCCACACGCGGTCGGGAGAGGGACGCGGACATGGGCAGCCTCCTGATCGTGCGCGAGCCCCGGGGGGAGGGACGGAGACGGCGGGCGGGGGTCCGGCGTCCCCCGCCCGCCGCCGTTCACTGGCCCTGGACGGGCAGTTCCTTGAGCTGGATGTTGCGGAAGGAGACATGGTCGGCGGCGCCGTGGTTCTGAAGGCCGATGTAGCCGTCGGTCAGGCTCCGCTGGGGGTCCTTGTTGGTGAAGTCGTTGATCTTGACTCCGTTGAGGAACACCTGGAGGCGTTCGCCCTGGACCTTGATCTCGTAGGAGTTCCACTGCCCGGGCGGCCGCAGGACCTGGTCACGGGCCTTGATGTTGGCCGACTTGAAGGAGTAGACGGCGCCCGTGGTGCGGTCGGCGGCGTCGGTGGCGTCGATCTGGATCTCGTAGCCCTTGTTCACCGCGGACCAGGGGTCGTCGGAGGCGGGGAAGCCCACGAAGATCCCGGAGTTGTCGTCGCCCCGCATCTTCCAGTCGAGCTTGAGGGAGTACGACTTCAGCTCCTTGGCCTGGTACCACAGCAGACCCATGCCGCCCTCGGACTCCATCACGCCGTCCTTGACGACGAACTTGCCGGGGCCGGCCTGCTTCCAGCCGTCCAGGGTCTGGCCGTTGAAGATCTTCCGGTGGTCCTTGCCCGGCTTGCAGTCCGCCTTCACCTGTCCGGTGGCGTACTGGAGGCCGCCGAGCAGATGGGCACGGAAGGCTTCCTCGGCGTAGGACTCCTTGGTGTGGCCGCCGCCGGTGTAGAAGGAGCGGCCGCCGCCGTAGCTCTGGCACCAGGCGATCGGGTGGTCGCCCTTCATGGTGCCGCCCTGGTAGGTGGTCTCGTCGAGGGTGGCGAGGACCTTGGCCTTCTCCCGGGGATTGGTGCGGTAGTTGTACCACTCGTCGGTGCGCTCCCAGGCGTCGTCGAGGTGCCCGGTGGCGGGGTGGTCGTGGTCCTCGACGCGGACGGTGGCCTTCTGGATGGCCGGGTGCGAGTGGAAGTAGGCGCCGACGAGGCCGCCGTAGAACTCCCAGTCGTACTCGGTGTCGGCGGCGGCGTGGATGCCCATGTAGCCGCCGCCACCCGCGACGTAGTTCTCGAACGCCTTCTGCTGCTCGCCGTTCAGCACGTCGCCGGTCGTGGACAGGAACGCCACCGCGTCGTACTTGGCGAGGTTGGTCGTGGTGAACTGCCTGGCCTCCTCGGTCGCGTCGACCGTGATGCCCGCCGGGCCGCCGAGCTCCTTCAGCGCGGCGATGCCGGCCGGGATGGAGTCGTGGCGGAAGCCCGCGGTCTTGGAGAAGACCAGGACCTTCTTGCCGCCCTTGAACGGCTCCTTGGAGAACTCGAAGTCGTCCACGTCGAACAGCGCGCCCTCGCCGCCCTTGAAGACCAGGTAGATGTCCGTGGTCTTCTTCGGCAGCGACCGCAGGGGCACGTCGACGTTCTGGAACGTCTCCCAGCCGCCGGTCGGCGGGATGTGGGCCGAGCCGTGCAGCGGTCCGTCGGGCGAGCCGGTGCGCAGCTCGACGAAGCCGCCCGTGCCGCCGGAGGAGGCTCGCACGGTCATCTTCTTCTGTCCGTCGAACCGGTAGGGAGTGAAGGAGATCCAGTCGCCGTCGTTGATGTCGCCGACGGTCTTGCCGCCGTTGGCGCCGGTCTTGGTGATGACCGACACGCCCGACTGGGTGGTGAAGTGCTCGCCCTGGCGGTGCAGCGGCTGGAGGACGGTGCGGGCGGTGCCGGTCAGGGCCTCCTGGCCGTTGGCTCCGCCATCGGTGTAGCCGGCGCCGACGACGCCGTAGATGTTGGCGTTGGGGTCGTGGCCGCCGTCACCGGGGGGCGGTGTCAGGGTGCCCTCGCAGCCCATTTCGCTGGTCAGTTCGTGGGCGTGGGAGTCGTGGCCGAGGCTGTAGGTGACCTTGACCTTGGAGCAGTCGACGGTCTCCTCGGGGTCGGTGACGGTCACCTTGAACGGCACGGGCTTGCCGAATTCGGCCAGGGCGCCGTTGCCCGGGATGTCGATCCTCACCTTGGGCTCGGTGTTGCCGACCACGATCCGGATGCTGGCGTTGCCCGTGTTGCCCTCGGGGTCCTTGGCGGTGAAAGTCGCGCTGTAGGTGCCGACCTTCTTGTAGCGGTGGGTGGGGTTGAGACCCTCCCCCTTGGTGCCGTCGCCGAAGTCCCAGCTGTAGGTGAGGTCCGTGGAGTCGGCGTCCTTGGCGGAGGCGGTGAACTTCACCCTCATGCCGGCCGCGCCGGACGTCTTGTCGGCGTTCACCTCGGCGATCGGCGAGAAGCCGTCCTCGGCGTTCTCGATCCGGTACAGGGCGGAGTTCTCGTCGCCCTGGAACCAGGAGACACCGTAGTCGAGGACGTAGAGCGCGCCGTCGGGGCCGAACTCCATGTCCATGATCTGGGTGCCGGTCCACGGGAAGTCGTTGATCTTCGCGACGGAGCCGTCGGCGTTCTGCTCGATGCGCTTGATCCAGCGGCGGCCGAACTCACCTGCGAAGAAGTCACCGTCGTAGGCCTCGGGGAACTTCACGCTGGAGTCGAGCCCGGGGTCGTAGCGGTAGACCGGACCGGCCATCGGGGACTCGGAGCCGCTGCCGAACTCGGGCAGGGATCCGCCGTCGTACGGGATCCAGGCGGCCTGCGCGGGGGGCAGGTCGGTGAGGCCCGTGTTGTACGGCGAGGTGTTCTTCGGGGCGGCGCAGTCGAACGGCTCGCCGGACTCCTTGGTGGCGAAGTCGTAGTCGACGTAGGGGTCGTTGTCGCCGGTGCAGAAGGGCCAGCCGAAGTTGGCGGGCTTGGTCACCTTGGCGAACTCGACCTGCCCTCCGGGGCCGCGCTTGGGGTCGGCGGCGCCGGCGTCCGGGCCGTAGTCGCCCACGTAGACGGTGCCGGTCTTGTCGTCGACGCTCATCCGGAAGGGGTTGCGGAAGCCCATCGCGTAGATCTCCGGGCGGGTCTTCTCGGTGCCCGGGGCGAAGAGGTTGCCCTCGGGGACGGTGTACGAGCCGTCCTCGGCGACCTTGATGCGGAGGATCTTGCCGCGCAGGTCGTTGGTGTTGCCCGAGCTGCGGCGGGCGTCGAAGGCCGGGTTGCGGTTCGGCCGGTCGTCGATCGGCGTGAAGCCGTCGGAGGCGAAGGGGTTGGTGTCGTCGCCGGTCGACAGGTAGAGGTTGCCCTCCGCGTCGAAGTCGATGTCACCGCCGACGTGGCAGCAGATGCCCCGGGAGGCCGCGACGTCCAGGACCTTCTTCTCGCTGGCCGTGTTCAGCGTGCCGTTGGCGTTGAGCACGAAGCGGGAGAGGCGGTTGACGCCGTCGAACTTCTTGAAGTCCTCGGCGGTGCCGGTCTCCGGGGCGTCGCCCGCGGGGGTGTCGAGCGGCGGGGCGTAGTAGAGGTAGATCGCCCGGTTGTTCTTGAAGTCCGGGTCGATGCCGACGCCTTGGAGGCCTTCCTCGTCGTGGCTGTAGACGGGGATCTTGCCGGCGACCTTGGTGACGCCGCCTTGGTCGGTGAGGCGCAGCGTGCCGTCGCGCGAGGTGTGCAGCACGCTGCGGTCCGGGAGCACGGCGAGCGACATCGGCTCGCCCGTCTCGGGCTCGCCCTTGGCGAGCGGCACCTGCTGGAACTGGCCCTCGGCGGCTGCCGGTTCGTCGTGCTCCGGGTGGCCGGGGTGGGCGCCGGCGACGGTGGCCGGGGTGCCCACGGCGAGGAGCAGGCCGGTGAACAGGGCGACAGTGGTGCGAAGTCCGGGCCGCCTGGGGGCGGCGGTGCTTCTGGGTCTGGTTCTGTGCACGAAGTCCCTCCGGGAACGGGGTGGGCCGTACGGGGTGGGTGCGAAGACGTGCGGTGCGGGCGCCGGGGTGCGCCGTCACCCCGGAGGTTCGTGTGTCCTGAACACATCAAGGAACGGTAACCGGGTCCGTCCGGGGCGAACACCCCTTGCGACAGAGTCGGCCGTACTTTCTCCCAGCTCGGGACAAAGCAGGATCCGTGCAGGTCGGAGGGGGGACCGGCGGTGCTGCCGGTCCCCGTCCCCGACCTGCGCCGGGTGCGTGGTTCAGCTGTTGAACGCGGCGTCGAAGGACGCGCTGGGCGGCTCGAAGTCGAACGCCTTGAGCCGGGTCAGAGCCTCGGGCGCCCCTTGGAGGCGGTCCATTCCGGCGTCCTCCCACTCGACGGAGACCGGACCCTGGTAGTCGATGGAGCGCAGCATCCGGAAGACGTCCTCCCACGGCACGTCACCGTGCCCGGCGGAGACGAAGTCCCAGCCACGCCGCGGGTCGCCCCAGGGCAGGTGCGAGCCGAGCCGGCCGTTGCGTCCGTCGAGGCGCTTGCGGGCCTCCTTGCAGTCGACGTGGTAGATCCGGTCGCGGAAGTCCCAGAGGAAGCCGACCGGGTCGAGGTCCTGCCACACGAAGTGCGACGGGTCGAAGTTGAGACCGAAGGCGGGGCGCCGGCCGACGGCGTCGAGAGCGCGCTGCGTGGTCCAGTAGTCGTAGGCGATCTCGCTCGGGTGGACCTCGTGCGCGAACCGCACGCCCTCGGCGTCGAAGACGTCCAGGATCGGGTTCCAGCGGTCGGCGAAGTCCTCGTAGCCCCGCTCGATCATCGCTTCGGGGGCGGGCGGGAACATGGCGACCAGGTGCCAGATGGCGGAACCCGTGAACCCTATGACGGTGTTCACGCCGAAGGCGGCCGCGGCCCGGGCGGTGTCCTTCATGCGTTCGGCGGCCCGCTGCCTGACGCCTTCGGGGTCCCCGTCGCCCCACACCACGTCGGGCACGATGGCCTGGTGGCGTTCGTCGATGATGGCGTCGCAGACGGCCTGGCCGACCAGGTGGTTCGAGATCGCCCAGCACTTCAGGCCGTACTTGTCGAGCAGGGCCCGGCGACCGTCGAGGTACCCCGGGTCGGACAGTGCCTTGTCGACTTCGAAGTGGTCTCCCCAGCAGGCGAGTTCGAGACCGTCGTAGCCGAAGTCGCGGGCCAGGCGGCAGACCTCCTCCAGGGGCAGGTCCGCCCACTGGCCGGTGAAGAGCGTGAAAGTGCGCGGCATCGAAACGTGCCTCCTCAGACCGCGATCGGTGTGTAGACGGAGTTCTTCTCGGCGCTCTCCTCCACCGCCGCGAGCACGCGCTGCACCTGTAGCCCGTCGGCGAAGGAGGGTTCGGGACGGCGGCCCTCGGCGATGGCGTGGACGAGGTCGCGGGCCTGGTGGACGAAGGTGTGCTCGTAGCCGAGGCCGTGGCCCGGCGGCCACCAGGCGTCCAGGTAGGGATGGTCGGGTTCGGTGACGAGGATGCGGCGGAAGCCTGCCTCGGCGCCGGGCTCGGTGCCGTCGTGGAAGGACAGCTCGTTGAGCCGCTCCAGGTCGAAGGCGAGCGAGCCGCGCTCGCCGTTGATTTCGATGCGCAGGGCGTTCTTGCGGCCGGTGGCGTAGCGGGTGGCCTCGAAGGAGGCGAGGGCACCGGAGGGGAAGCGTGCCGTGAACAGGGCGGCGTCGTCGACGGTGACCCGGCCGGTGCCGGCGGACGTGACGGCGGACAGCCCGCTCGTCGCGCCGGTGGGCAGGGGCCGTTCCCGTACGAAGGTCTCCGTGACCGCGGAGACGCCCGCCAGCGGCTCCCCCACCAGGTACTGCGCGAGGTCGACGATGTGCGCCCCCAGATCGCCGAGCGAGCCCGAGCCGGCCTGCTCCCTGCGCAGCCGCCAGGTCAGCGGGAACTGCGGGTCGACCAGCCAGTCCTGGAGGTACGTCACCCGCACGTGCCGCAGCCTGCCCAGACGCCCCTCGGCGACCATGCGGCGGGCCTGGGCGGTGGCGGGAACCCGGCGGTAGTTGAAGCCGACCATCGCCACCTGGCCGCGGGCGTGGGCCTCTTCGGCCGCCAGCGCCATCGAGGTGGCCTCCTCGACGGTGTTGGCGAGGGGCTTCTCGCACAGCACGTGCTTGCCCGCGGCCAGGGCGGCCAGGGCGATCTCGGCGTGGCTGTCGCCGGGGGTGCAGATGTCGACGAGGTCGATGTCGTCACGTTCGACGAGGGCTCGCCAGTCGGTTTCGACGGACGCCCAGCCGTGCCGGTCGGCCGCCCCCTGTACGGCCGTCCGGTCCCGGCCGCAGATCACGGCCTGCACGGGGTTCAGCGGCAGGTCGAAGACGCGGCCCGCGGTGCGCCAGCCCTGGGAGTGGGCGGCGCCCATGAAGGCGTAGCCCACCATCCCCACGCGCAGGGGTGGCTTGCCTGCCTCGGTCCCCTCCGGCTGCTCCTGCGGCTGTCCCATACGGGTGTCCTCCTCGTCCTGGTCGGGGTGGCGCACGTGGGGGGTGCGGGGTGGCTCACTTGAAGCCGGTGGACATGTACTGGTCGACGTTGGTCTTGTCGACGACGGCCGAGTAGAGCGTGAGGGACGACGGGATCTCGAACTCGGCGAGGCCCCCGATGCCCTTGCTCTGGCCGAGGGCGCGGGCGAGGTCGATCGCGGAGGCGGCCATGGTCGGCGGGTACAGCACGGTCGCCTTGAGCACGCCGTCGTCCTGCTTGATGGCCTGCAAGGCGGAGAGCGCGCCGGCGCCGCCGACCATCACGAAGTCGTCGCGCCCGGCCTGCTCGATGGCGCGCAGCGCGCCCACGCCCTGGTCGTCGTCGTGGTTCCACAGCGCGTCGAACTTCGACTGGGCCTGGAGCAGCTGGGCCATCTTGGCCTGGCCGGACTCGACGGTGAACTCGGCGGCCTGGCGGGCGACCTTCTTGATGTTCGGGTAGTTCTTCAGGGCGTCGTCGAAGCCCTGGGTGCGCTGCTTGGTGAGCTCCAGGTTGTCCAGGCCGGCCAGTTCGATGACGCGGGCGCCGGACTTGCCCTTGAGCTTCTCGCCGATGTAGTGCCCGGCGTTGAGGCCCATGCCGTAGTTGTCGCCGCCGATCCAGCAGCGGTAGGCCTGCGGGGTGTTGAAGATCCGGTCGAGGTTGACGACCGGGATGCCGGCGCGCATGGCCTTCAGGCCGACCTGGGTGAGGGCCTTGCCGTCGGCGGGCAGCACGACCAGGACGTCGACCTTCTTGTTGATGAGGGTCTCGATCTGGCCGATCTGCTGGGCGGTGTCGTTGGAGCCCTCGGTGATCTCCAGGGTGACGTCGGAGTACTTCTCGGCGCGGCTCTTGGCGTTGTCGTTGATGGCGTTGAGCCAGCCGTGGTCGGCCTGCGGTCCGGCGAAGCCGATGGTGACCTGCTTGCCGGGCTTGTCGTCGGCGGCCGGCTGGTTGTTGCCCGCCGGCTCGTCCTTGGAGTCGGACGGCTCGTTACTGGTGCACCCCGCGAGGAGGGCACCGGTGGAGACGGCGGCGGCCCCGAAGAGCAGCCCTCTGCGGCTCGTGATCTCTGGCATGGCGGGGAACCCTTTCCTCAGGTCGTGCTCGCGGTACGGCGCTGGACCAGCACGGCGGCGACGATGATCGCGCCCTTGGCGATCTGCTGGACGTCGCTCTGCAGGTTGTTCAGGGCGAAGATGTTGGTGATCGTGGTGAAGATCAGGACGCCGAGGACCGAGCCGACGATGGTGCCCCGGCCGCCGGTGAGCAGGGTGCCGCCGATGATCGCGGCGGCGATGGCGTCGAGTTCGTAGAGGTTGCCGTTGGTGTTCTGGCCGGAGCCGGCCAGGACGATCAGCAGGAAGGCCGCGATGCCGCAGCACAGCCCGGACAGCAGGTAGAGGTAGAGGCGCTGGCGGCGGACGTCGATGCCGGCGAGCCGGGCGGCCTCCGGGTTGCCGCCGACGGCGACGGTACGACGTCCGAAGGTGGTGCGGTTGAGCACGAGCCAGCCGATGACCGTGACGACGGCGAACACCATGACCAGCGGCGGGATGCCGAGGACGTAGGCGTCGCGCTCCCCCAGGTCGAGCACGGACGGCACGGTGACGATCTGCGTCTTGCCGTCGGTGATCTGCAGGGCGAGGCCGCGGGCGGAGGCCAGCATGGCGAGGGTGGCGATGAAGGGCACCATCGCGCCGTAGGCGATGAGCACCCCGTTGACGAGGCCGCAGCCCACTCCGACGATCACCGCCGTGAAGAGGATGCCGGCGAAGCCGTACTCCTGGGTGGCGACGGTGGTGGCCCACACGGAGGCGAGGGCGACGATCGCGCCGACCGACAGGTCGATGCCGCCGGAGACGATGACGAAGGTCATGCCGACGGTGACGACGCCGATGACGGAGGCCTGCGTGAGGACGAGTTGCAGGTTGCGGGTGTCGAGGAACTCGTCGGGCTTGGTGATGCCGCCGATGAGGACCAGCACGGCGAGGACGCCGAGCAGGGACAGCGTGCGGACGTCGGCGCGGAACAGCAGGCCGCGCCAGGCGGGGGGCCGGGCCTGGGGCACCTTGTCGGTGCTGCTGTCCAGCGGCGGGGAGACGGGCTGCGTCATGACGCCGGGCTTCCTTCCATGACCAGGTCGAGTACGCGGTGTTCGTCGAGCTCGCGCGCGGGGGCCGTGTGGACGACCCGGCCCTCGCGCAGCACCAGCACGCGGTCGGCGAGGCCGAGCACCTCGGGCACCTCACTGGAGACCAGCAGCACGGCGAGGCCCTCGTCGGCGAGCCGGCGGATGACCGCGTAGAGCTCGGCGCGGGCGCCGACGTCGACGCCGCGGGTGGGTTCGTCGAGCAGCAGCACCTTGCAGCCGCGCAGCAGCCAGCGGGCGAGGACCGCCTTCTGCTGGTTGCCGCCGGACAGGGTGCGCACGGGCACGGACGGGTTGTCGGGCCGCAGCGACAGCTCGCGGGTCGCGGCCCGGGCGGCGCCGAGCTCGGCGCCCCGGTCGATCCAGCCGGCCCGTGCGAAGCGGGACATGGAGGAGACCGAGACGTTGCGGGTGACCGACTCCAGCATCAGCAGGCCCTGCGCCTTGCGTTCCTCGGGGGCGAGCCCGAGTCCTGCCCGGACGGCGGCCCGTACGCTGCCGGGCTTCAACGCCTTGCCGCCGACCTGCACGTGACCGGTCGTCGGTTTGCGGGCGCCGTAGACGGTCTCCAGGATCTCGGAGCGGCCCGAGCCGACGAGTCCGGCGAGGCCGACGATCTCGCCGGGCCGCACCTCCAGGTCGAAGGGCTCGAACTCTCCTTGCCTGGACAGCCCTTGGATCTTCAGGACGGGTTCGCCGGGCGGTGGGGAGACGGGCCGGTCGGGGAAGACGTACTCGACGTTGCGGCCGGTCATCAGGGCGACGACCTCGCGGGTCGGGGTGGACTTCGCCGGGAGCCCGTTCGCGACGGCCCGGCCGTCCTTGAGCACCGTCACCCGGTCGCCGATGCGGCGGATCTCCTCCAGGCGGTGCGAGATGTAGACGACGGCGACTCCCGCGGCGGTGAGGTCGCCGACGATGCGGAAGAGGTTGTCGACCTCGTCCGGGTCGAGCGCGGCGGACGGCTCGTCCATCACGATGAGCCGTACGTCGTGGGAGAGGGCCCGGGCCATGGACACGATCTGCTGCTGGGCCGCGGACAGCTCCCCGACCAGCCGTGCCGGGTCGATCTCAGGGTGTCCAAGTCGCTTGAGCAGAGCAGATGTTGACGCCCTTGCCGTCTTGCCGCGCACGACGAACCCGGCGGTGGTCGGCTCATGTCCCAGGTGCACGTTCTCGGCGACCGACAGGTGCTCCACCAGGTCGAGTTCCTGGTAGATGGTGGCGATGCCGAGGCGCATGGCGGCGATCGGCGAACGGAGCGTCACCTCCTCGCCGCGCCAGCGGATGTCGCCGGTGTCGGGCTGGTGGGCACCGGCCAGCACTTTGATGAGCGTGGATTTGCCTGCCCCGTTCTGGCCGAGCAGGCAGTGCACCTCACCGGCCTGGACGTCGAGAGCGACGCCGTCGAGGGCCCGGACTCCGGGGAACGACTTGGTGATGCCGGACATGCTGAGCAGCGGTGGTTCTGGTGCCATGAGGTCCCCTTGGCGGGCGTGCGGGCCGGTTTCAGGGCAGGGCGGAGCGAAGCGGAGCAGGACACTGCGCGGGGCGCGGTGCTGGTACGCCGTACTGAACTCGGTGCTTACGCGGGTGAGAAGAGGTGGTCGCTGATGAGCCGGGCGCCGCCGATGACTCCGGCGGTGGGGCCCAGCTCGCCCAGGACGATGGGCAGGTTGCCGGTCGCGAGCGGGAGCGACTGGCGGTAGACCTGGGTGCGGATCGCGGCGAGCAGGGTGTGGCCGAGGCCGGTCACCCCGCCGCCGATCACCACGAGGCCCGGGTTGAAGAAGCTGACCAGGCCGGCGATGACCTGGCCGGTTCGGTTGCCGCCCTCACGGATCAGGTCGAGGGCCGTTGCGTCACCGGCGGAGGCCGCGGCGGCGACGTCGACGGCGGTGAGGCCGCCGTTCGTCTCCAGCCGCGAGGCCAGTTCGGCCGAAAGCCCCTGCTGGGCCGCTTCCACGGCGTCGCGGGCCAGGGCCGCCCCGCTGAAGTGGGCTTCCAGGCAGCCCCGGTTGCCGCAGGCGCAGGGGCGCCCGTCGGGGACGGCCTGGATGTGCCCGATGTCGCCGGCGCTGCCCGTCGTACCGCGGTAGACCTCACCGCCGACGACAATGCCGCAGCCGATGCCGGTGCCGATCTTGACGCAGAGGAAGTCGGCGACGGTGCGGGCGACGCCCGCATGCTGCTCCCCCATCGCCATGAGGTTCACGTCGTTGTCGACCATGACCGGGCAGCCGAGTTCCTGGCTGAGCGCCTCCCGCACGGGGAAGCCGTCCCAGCCGGGCATGATCGGCGGTGCCACCGGGATGCCCTCGGGGAAGCGGACCGGGCCCGGGACGCCGATACCGGCGCCGTCGAACCCTTCCGCGAGCCCGGAGGCCCGCAGTTTCGCGGCCATGGCGAGGACCTGCTCGAAGACCGCGACGGGGCCTTCGCGCACGTCCATGGGCTGGTTGAGGTGCCCGAGGGTCTCCAGTTCGGCATTGGTGACGGCGACGTCGACCGAGGTCGCGCCGATGTCGACGCCGAGGAAGCGCAGCTCGGGGTTGAGCCGGATGTTGTGGGAGCGGCGGCCACCGCGCGAGGCGGCGAGTCCGTCGGCCACGACCAGCCCCGTCTCCAGCAACCGGTCCACCTCGACGGCCAGCTTGGACCGCGAGAGGTCGACCTGGTCGCCCAGCTGGGCACGGGAGTTGGGGCCGCCGTCGCGCAACAGCGTGAGCAGGCGGGCCTGGTGGGCGTTCGCGGGCCGTGCCGTCATGCGTCTCACGAGCCCCTCCCCGCCTCGGTCGGCCTGTGCGCGCCGGTTTTCCGCCACCTCGGTGGCGTGCTTTCGGAGGGAACGTAGCAGCGGCTGCCGGAGGTGGGAAGAAGTCGCGCAGGAATTGCCCTCTACTTTTTCCACTCACAGGACAAAGCTGCGGTGACGGGTGCTCGCGCCACGGGGCGGCTGTGGGGCGCTACGAGCGCGAACGCGCGTGGTACGACCGGCGCGTGTGCTCCGTGTGGTCGCGCATCAGCCGGGTGGCGCGCTGTTCGTCCCGGTCGGCGACCGCGGCGATCAGTTCGCGGTGCTCGATCCAGGACTGGTGGCCGCGCTGCCGGGCCACCGGCGTGTAGTACCAGCGCACCCGCCGGTCGACCTGGGCGGCCAGCTCGGCGAGGACCGCGTTGCCGGCGAGTTCCATGATTTTGGCGTGGAAGCGGGCGTTCATGGCGACGGCCCCGTCCACGTCGTCGGCCTCGACGGCCTTCTCGCCCTCCGCGCACAGCGCTTCCAGGGCGGCGATGCCCGCGCTGTTCGCGCCCGCCGCCGCGAGCCGGGCCGCCTCGGCCTCCAGGAGCGTACGGACCGTGAGGAGCTGGTCGGCCTCCTCCTCCGTCGGCTCGTGCACGAACGCGCCCTGGGCGGGCCGCAGATCGACCCACCCCTCCGTGTTGAGCCGCTGGAGCGCCTCGCGCACCGGCTGCCGGGAGACCCCGAGATGCCCGGCCAGTTCGCTTTCGACGAGATGCTGGCCGGGCTGAAGCGCACGGGTGGTGATGAGTTCGAGCAGTGCCTCGTAGACGCGGTCGCGCAGCGGACCCGGGCGTTCGAGCTTGGGTACCGCCCCCTGGGGCAGGCCTGTCGACAGCATCGCGGTCCCCCTCCTCGGTCACGGCCGTGCACAGCGCGGCGCGAGCCGGTATCGCCGCAGAGTCAGTATCGATTGTCTTTCGTCTACAGTCTACGGCGCACAAGAGCCAGCGTTTCGGGGAGTTGACCGCGTCACACCACCCCGAGGCTCAGGGGCAGCGCACGACCTGCCCCGCGTACGACAGGTTCCCGCCGAAGCCGAACAGCAGCACCGGGTCGCCCGTGGCGACCGCCCACTGCTCGATGAGCTTCGAGAAGGCCAGCGGGATGCTCGCGGCCGAGGTGTTCCCGGACTCGGTGACATCGCGCGCGACGACGGCGTTGACGGCGCCGATCTTCTCCGCGAGGGGTTCGATGATGCGCAGGTTCGCTTGGTGCAGCACGACTCCGGCGAGGTCGGCCGGCTCCAGACCGGCCCGTTCGCAGGCCCGGCGCGCGATGGGCGGCAGCTGCGTGGTGGCCCAGCGGTAGACGCTCTGCCCCTCCTGGGCGAAGCGCGGCGGGGTGCCCTCGATGCGCACCGCGTTGCCCATCTCGGGCACCGAGCCCCACAGCACCGGCCCGATGCCCGGCTCGTCGGCGGCCTCCACCACCGCGGCGCCTGCTCCGTCGCCGACGAGCACGCACGTGGTGCGGTCGCTCCAGTCGGCCACCTCGGACATCTTGTCCGCCCCGACGACCAGCGCCCGGCTCGCGCCCCCCGCGCGGACGGCGTGGTCGGCCGTGGCGAGGGCGTGGGTGAAGCCGGCGCACACGACGTTGAGGTCCATGGTGGCGGCCTGCGGGATGCCGAGACGGGCCGCGACCCGGGCGGCCATGTTGGGCGAGCGGTCGATGGCCGTGGAGGTGGCGACCAGCACGAGGTCGATGTCGGCCGGGCTCAGACCGGCGGCGGCCAGGGCCTTGGCGGCGGCGTGGGCGGCCAGTTCGTCGACCGGCTCGTCGGGGCCCGCGATGTGGCGCGTGCGGATGCCCACCCGGCTCCTGATCCACTCGTCACTGGTGTCCACCAGGCCCGCCAGGTCCTCGTTGGTGAGCACCTTGGCGGGCTGGTAGTGGCCGACGGCGGCGATGCGCGAGCCGTTCATTGGGTGGATCCCCCTCGTTGCCTTGGGTAGCGGATCCACCAGTCTGATCAGTGACTCACGGGTACGGCGGCAGCCAAGGCGACAGGATTCGGGCGCCGGGGTTGTCAGCTTCCGTCAGCACCTCGGACGCCCTGGCACCTGTCGCCCCTGTCGACTCCTACCCGGTGAACAGCTGCGTCGCCTTCCGGACGAGTTCGTACAGCCCGTAGGCGAGCGGCATGCCCACCCACACCCAGGCGAGGGTGATCAGCCACCTCCGGTCCGGGCTAGGCGGACTCTGACTGCTGTCGCTCGGCATGGGCGGCCTCCTTCGGGGCGGGGACGTGGTGGCGGGGGTCGACGGGCCGGACCAGTTCGTTGGCGACGAAGCCGACGACGAGCAGCCCGATCATGATGACGAAGGACAGCCCGTACAGGGCGGCACCGTGCCGGCCCGCCTCCTCCTGCCGGTCGGCGATCCAGTTCACGATCAGCGGGCCCAGCACCCCGGCCGTGGACCAGGCGGTGAGCAGCCGGCCGTGGATGGCGCCGACCTGGTACGTACCGAACAAATCCTTCAAATACGCCGGAACCGTGGCGAAACCACCACCGTAGAAGGAGAGGATGACCAGCGCGCACAGGACGAACAGGGGCTTGGAGGTGTCGCCGAAGAGGGCGATGAGCGCGTACATGAGCGCGCCGACGCCCAGGTAGACGCGGTAGATGTTCTTGCGGCCGATGAGGTCGGACGTCGACGACCAGCCGATGCGGCCCGCCATGTTCGCCGCGGACAGCAGCGCGACGAAGCCGGCGGCGGCCGTCACGGACACCGGGGTGGAGGTGTCCGCGAAGAAGTCCGTGATCATCGGCGCGGCCTTCTCCAGGATGCCGATGCCGGCGGTGACGTTCATGCAGAGCACGATCCACAGCAGCCAGAACTGCGGGGTGCGGAGGGCTTGTTTCGCGGAGACCTGCGGGCCGGTGAGAACACTCGGCCCGCTCCCCACAGGCTTCTCGGTACGAGGCACCCGGACCAGCAGTACACCCAGCAGCATGAACACCGCGTATGACAGCCCGTGCACCAGGAAGGCCAGTGCGATGCCGGAGCTGTCGCCGCCGAACGACTCCAGCATCCGGGCCGACCAGGGCGAGGCGATGAGCGCGCCGCCGCCGAAGCCCATGATGGCGATGCCGGTGGCCATGCCGGGCCGGTCCGGGAACCACTTGATCAGGGTGGAGACGGGCGAGATGTAGCCGATCCCCAGACCGATGCCGCCCACGAAGCCGTAGCCGAACACGATCAGCCAGTACTGCTCCAGGGACGCGCCCAGTGCGGAGAGCAGGAAGCCGGAGGAGAAGCAGACCAGGGCGACGGTCATCGCCCAGCGCGGGCCCTTGCGCTCCACGAGCGTGCCGCCGAACGCGGCGGACAGGCCCAGCATGACGATGCCCAGCTGGAAGGGCAGCGCGCTCTGGGTGCCGCTGAGGCCGAGCGCGGACTCCAGGGGCGGTTTGAACACGCTCCAGGCGTAGGCCTGGCCGATGGAGAGGTGAACGGAGAGAGCGGCGGGCGGAACGAGCCAGCGGCTCCAGCCCGGGGGCGCGACTGGGGGACTCATGAACCCCGGACGGTAGGGATCCGCGAGGGAGTTGAGAAGTCGGCGCGTCGACCGTATGCGGTGAACGGTATCCAGCATGCGCCGAACGGTCGGCGCACGGACCCTTGCCGCCCCAACCTCCATACTGTAGACAATATTTCGTCGACACAAGCCGTCCGCGAGCCATACGCGACCCGTCGGGCGGCCGGACGGCAGCCACCTCCGCGGTATCCCTCAAACCGAACGGAGTGTTCCCGTGAAAGTCGCAGTTCTCGGCGCCGGTGCCATCGGCGCCTACGTCGGCGCCGCGCTCCACCGCGCGGGCGCCGAGGTGCATCTCATCGCCCGTGGACCGCATCTGGCGGCCATGAGGCAGCACGGAGTCCGGGTGCGCAGCCCACGCGGCGACTTCACCGCGCGCCCCCACGCCACCGACGACCCGGCCGAGGTCGGCCCGGTCGACCACGTCTTCCTCGGGCTGAAAGCCAACGCGTACGCGGCGTGCGGGCCGCTGATCGCGCCGCTTCTGCACGAGGCGACGTCGGTCGTCGCGGCCCAGAACGGCATCCCCTGGTGGTACTTCCACCGGCACGGCGGCCCGTACGACGGCCACCGTGTCGAGAGTGTCGACCCGGACGGTGCGGTCAGTGCGGTGCTCGCGCCCGAACGGGCCGTCGGCTGTGTCGTCTACGCGGCGACAGAGCTCGAAGGGCCGGGCGTCGTACGGCACTTGGAGGGCACGCGGTTCTCCATCGGCGAGCCCGACCGCAGCCGCTCCGCCCGCTGTCTCGCCTTCAGCGAGGCCATGCAGGCGGGCGGCCTGAAGTGCCCGGTCGAAACGGACCTGCGCAGCGACATCTGGGTCAAGCTGCTCGGCAACATCTCGTTCAACCCGATCAGCGCGCTGGCCCGCGCGACGATGCGGCAGATGTGCCTGCACGGCGGCACCCGCAAGGTCATCGAGATCATGATGACCGAGACGCTGGCGGTCGCCGAGGCCCTCGGCTGCGAGGTGGGTGTCTCCATCGAGCGCCGGCTCGCCGGTGCCGAGCGGGTCGGCGACCACCGCACCTCCACGCTCCAGGACCTGGAGCGCGGCAAGCCGCTCGAACTCGACGTGCTGCTCGCGGCGGTCGTCGAGCTGGCGGAGATCACCGGCGTGGAGGTGCCCACCCTGCGCACCGTGCACGCCATCTCGGACCTGCTCGCGCTGAGGAGCGCCGCATGAGGAAACGGCAACCGAAGACCTACACCCGTCTGACGCACCCGCTCGTCCGGGACTCCCGCGACGAGCCGTTCCGGCAGGCCACCTGGGAGGAGGCCCTGGACCGGGCCGCCGCGGGCCTCGGACGCAATCGTGACGCCTTCGGCATGTTCAGCTGCGCCCGTGCCACCAACGAGATGAACTACGTGGCGCAGAAGTTCGCCCGGGTCGTCATGGGCACCAACAACGTCGACTCCTGCAACCGCACCTGTCACGCCCCGAGCGTGGCGGGCCTGTCGGCGGCGTTCGGCTCGGGCGGGGGTACGTCGTCGTACGAGGAGATCGAGCACACCGACGTCATCGTGATGTGGGGCTCCAACGCCCGGTTCGCGCACCCGATCTTCTTCCAGCACGTACTGAAGGGGATCAGGAACGGCGCCCGGATGTACGCGGTCGACCCGCGCCGCACCTCGACCGCCGAGTGGGCGGAGAGCTGGATGGGGCTCAACGTCGGCACGGACATCCCGATGGCGCACGCGATCGGCCGCGAGATCATCCACGCGGGGCTCGCCAACGAGGCGTTCATCCAGCGGGCCACCACCGGCTTCGGGGAGTACGAGGCCCTGGTCGAGCCGTGGACGCCGTCGCTCGCCGAGAAGGTGACGGGCGTGCCGGCGGCGGCGATCCGCGAACTGGCGCACGCCTACGCCCGTGCGGAGCGGGCCCAGTTGTGCTGGACCCTCGGCATCACCGAGCACCACAACGGCACCGACAACGTCCGCGCCCTGATCAACCTGTCGCTGCTCACCGGGCACGTCGGCCGCTACGGCTCGGGCCTTCAGCCCCTGCGCGGACAGAACAACGTGCAGGGCGGCGGCGACATGGGCGCGATCCCCAACCGGCTGCCCGGCTTCCAGGACATCCTCGACCCGGACGTGCGGCTCAAGTTCGAGTCGGCCTGGGACACGGTGATCCAGCCGCACTACGGCCTGAACCTCACCGAAATGTTCGAGGCCATGGAGCACGGCAGCCTCAAGGCCGTCTACTGCATCGGCGAGAACCCGGCCCAGTCCGAGGCCGACAGCGAGCAGGCCGTGCGGCGGTTGAAGGCCCTGGACTTCCTGGTCGTGCAGGACATCTTCCTGACGAAGACCGCCGAACTCGCGGACGTCGTCCTGCCGGCCACCGCCGGCTGGGCGGAGACCGACGGAACGACCACCAACAGCGAACGGCGGGTCCAGCGCGTCCGCAAGGCCGTCACCCCGCCCGGCGAGGCCCGCGAGGACATCGACATCATCTGCGACCTCGCCGCCCGCCTCGGCCACGACTGGAAGTACGCCGACGCGGAGACCGTGTGGAACGAGCTGAGGGCCGTCTCGCCCGACCACTACGGTATGACGTACGAACGCCTGGAGGAGCACCAGGGCATCCAGTGGCCCTGCCCGAGCACGGAAGCGATCGAACCGACCTACCTGCACGGCCGGTTGTGGGAGACCGACCCCGCCCGGCGCGGCCCGCTCGCGCCCTTCGGCCTCGTGCAGCACGACCCGCCCGTGGACCTCACCGACGACCGGTACCCGATCCGGCTCACCACCGGGCGACGGCTCGACTCGTACAACACCGGCGTGCAGAGCGGCGGTTACGCCTCGCCGCTCAGGCGCGGCGAGTTCATCGAGCTGAGCCCGGAGGACGCCGAGCGCTACGGGGTCGTGGTCGGCGAGCACGTCCAGGTGACCTCGCGGCGCGGGTCGGTGACCGCCCCCGTGTGGGTGGACACCGCGCTGCGGCCCGGGCTCGCCTTCATGACCATGCACTTCCCCGACGAGGTGGACACCAATGCCCTGACGATCGAGGCGAACTGCCCGATCGCCGGGACGGCGGAGTTCAAGGCGTCGGCGATCCGGATCGAGAAGCTGCCCATCGCGACCATCGTGGGGTGACGCACTGTGGACCTGCACTTCGGCGACAGCAAACCGACGGACGAGGAACGGGCGACGGTCGACGCCCTGCTCGGGCCTCCCGAGTCCTCCTGGGAGGGCGCCGACCGCTCGGATGCCGACCTGCGGTGGGCCCGTGGCGGACGTGAGGCCCGGGACCGGCGCGACCTGCTGTTGCCGGGGCTGCACGCCGTCAACGACCGGATCGGCTGGATCAGCGAGGGCGCCCTCGACTACCTGTGCCGGCGGCTGACCGTGCCGCCGGCGGAGGCCTACGGGGTCGCCACCTTCTACGCCATGTTCTCGGTCAAGCCTCGTCCGGCGACCGTGCTGCACGTGTGCACGGACCTGGCGTGCGCGGCAGCCGGGGCACCGGAGCTGTGTGCCGGGATCGAGGCGCGGCTGGGCCCCGGCAGCGGGGTCGGTGTCGAGCGCAGCCCGTGCCTGGGTCTGTGCGAACGGGCCCCGGCCGCGCTCGCGATCAGGGCCGGGGATCCCGTCCGTACGGCGGTCTCGGCGCCGGCGACCGTCGAGGAGGCCGTGCTCGTCGCGTCCTCGCCCGGTTCCGCGCCCGAGGAGCCGCCGGCCGCACTGGCGGTGCCCCAGGCGGGGCAGGACGGGCTGATGCTGCTGCACCGCGTCGGCGTGGCCGACCCGTCGTCCCTGGACGACTACCGCGCCCACGGCGGCTACACCGCCCTGCGCCGGGCCTTCGAGCTGGGTCCCGCCGGGGTGATCCGCGAGGTCACCGACTCGGGCCTGGTCGGGCGCGGCGGCGCCGCCTTCCCCACCGGCCGCAAGTGGCAGGCCACGGCGTCCCAGCCGGACCGTCCGCACTACCTCGTCTGCAACGCCGACGAATCGGAGCCGGGCACCTTCAAGGACCGGGTGCTCATGGAGGGCGACCCGTACGCGCTCGTCGAGGCGATGACGATCGCGGGGTACGCGACCGGCGCGCACCGGGGCTATCTGTATCTGCGCGGCGAGTACCCGCGCGCCCTGCGCCTGCTGGAGCACGCGATCACGCAGGCCCGTGCGCGCGGACTGCTCGGCGACGACGTGCTCGGGCAGGGCTACGCCTTCGACATCGAGATCCGGCGCGGCGCGGGCGCCTACATCTGCGGTGAGGAGACGGCCCTGTTCAACTCCATCGAGGGCTACCGGGGCGAGCCCCGCTCCAAGCCGCCGTTCCCGGTGGAGAAGGGCCTGTTCGGCAAGCCGACGGTCGAGAACAACGTGGAGACGCTGGTCAACGTCCTGCCGGTGCTGACCATGGGCGCCCCGGCGTACGCGGCGATCGGCACCGGCCGCTCCACCGGGCCGAAGCTGTTCTGCGTGTCCGGGAGCGTGGAGCGGCCCGGTGTCTACGAGGTGCCGTTCGGCGCGACGCTCGGGGACGTGCTCACCCTGGCCGGGGTGCGCGAGGGGCTGCGGGCGGTGCTGCTCGGCGGGGCGGCCGGCGGTTTCGTACGCGCCGACGAGCTGGACGTCCCGCTCACCTTCGAGGGCACGCGCGAAGCCGGCACGACCCTGGGCTCCGGCGTCGTCATGGCCTTCGACGACAGTGTGCCCCTGCCCCGGCTGCTGCTGCGCATCGCGGAGTTCTTCCGGGACGAGTCGTGCGGGCAGTGCGTGCCGTGCCGGGTCGGGACGGTACGGCAGGAGGAGGCGCTGCACCGGATCGTGGAGCGCACGGGCGCCGACGCCGCCGGGGACATCGCACTGCTGCGGGAGGTCGGCCGTGCGATGCGGGACGCCTCGATCTGTGGTCTCGGGCAGACCGCGTGGAACGCCGTGGAATCCGCCATCGACCGTCTGGGGGCGTACGAATGACCGTCACACCGCTGGGGATCCCGCGTCGCATGCTGGAGTTCACCCTCGACGGCGAGGAGGCCCGGGTCCCCGAGGGCTCGACCATCCTGGACGCCTGCCGGGCGGCCGGGAAGGACGTCCCGACCCTGTGCGAGGGCGACACCCTGCGCCCGAAGAACGCCTGCCGGGTCTGCGTCGTCGAGGTCGAGGGGGCCAGGACGCTCGTGCCGGCCTGCTCACGCAAGGCGGAGCCGGGCATGCAGGTGCGCACGGACACCGAGCGCGCCCGGCACAGCCGCAAGGTCGTCCTGGAACTGCTCGCGTCCTCGGTCGACCTGTCCACGACCCCGAAGGTCGCCGGGTGGCTCAAGGATTACGAGGCGAAACCGGACCGCTTCGGCCCGGACGCGGCCCGGCTGAACGAGGAGCCGAAGGTCGACAACGACCTGTACGTGCGCGACTACGACAAGTGCATTCTCTGCTACAAGTGCGTCGACGCCTGCGGCGACCAGTGGCAGAACTCCTTCGCGATCTCGGTCGCGGGGCGCGGCTTCGACGCCCGGATCGCCGTGGAGCACGACGCGCCGCTCACCGACTCGGCGTGCGTGTACTGCGGCAACTGCATCGAGGTGTGCCCGACGGGCGCGCTGTCGTTCAAGTCCGAGTTCGACATGCGGGCGGCGGGTACGTGGGACGAGTCCGCCCAGACGGAGACGACCACGGTGTGCGCGTACTGCGGAGTGGGCTGCAACCTGACGCTGCACGTGCAGGACAATGAGATCGTGAAGGTCACCTCGCCGCACGACAACCCGGTGACCCACGGCAACCTCTGCATCAAGGGCCGCTTCGGCTACCAGCACGTACAGAACCGGGACTGATCAGGACATGGGACGAGTCACGGAACGACGCAAGGTGATCCGCATCCGCGACGGGGCGGTCTCCAGCCGCCCGGACACGCTCGTCGCCGAGGAACCCCTGGAGATCCGGCTCAACGGCAAACCGCTGGCGATCACCATGCGCACCCCGGGCGACGACTTCGCCCTGGCGGCGGGTTTCCTGGTGAGCGAGGGGGTGCTCGGCGGGCAGCAGGATCTCCGGAACATCGTCTACTGCGCCGGAGCCACCGCCGACGGGTCGAACACCTACAACGTGGTCGACGTGCAGACGGCCCCGGACGTGGTGGTCCCGGACATCACCCTGGAGCGCAACGTCTACACGACGTCGTCCTGCGGGCTGTGCGGCAAGGCGTCGCTGGACGCGGTGCGCACCACGGCCCGCTTCCCCATCGCCGACACTCCCCCGGTCCGGGTCTCCCCCGAGCTGCTCGCGAGCCTGCCCGACCGGCTGCGCGCGGCCCAGCGGGTCTTCGACCGGACGGGGGGCCTGCATGCCGCGGCCCTCTTCTCGGAGGAGGGCGAGCTGCTGGACGTCCGGGAGGACGTGGGCCGGCACAACGCGGTCGACAAGCTGGTCGGCCGGGCCCTTCAGAACGGGGAGCTGCCGCTGTCCCGGGCGATTCTGCTCGTCTCGGGCCGGGCCTCCTTCGAGCTGGCGCAGAAGGCCGTGATGGCCGGCATGCCGGTCCTGGCGGCCGTGTCGGCGCCGTCCTCGCTGGCGGTGGACCTGGCGGCCGAGACGGGTCTGACGCTGGTGGGCTTCCTGCGGGGCAGCTCCATGAACGTGTACGCGGGTGAGGACCGGATCGCTCTGCGGGCCGCGGCCGCCCAGGGCTGACCAGGTTCCCCCGCGACACGGCGGCGGGGCCCCGACCGGCGGGGAGCGCCCCCTGCGCCGCAGGGGCCCCGTCTCGGCCTGCCCGTGCGCGGCCCCGGCCGGGTGGTCAGCCGGCCGTGCCGGATATCCGGAGCAGCATCGCCGTGAACTGCTCCCGCTCGGCCGCCGACAGCGGTGCGAGCAGTTCGTCGTTGGCCGCGCGGGCCGCCTTCTCGCAGCGCTTCAGCAGCCGGGCTCCCGGCTCGGTGAGGGACACCGCGTTCTTGCGGCGGTCCCGTGGGTCGGGCTCGCGTAGCACCAGGCCCGCCGCCTGGAGGTCGTTGAGGACGCCGACCAAGTCTTTCGGGTCCAGCCGGACCCCGCGGCCGAGGTCGGCCTGGGCGACGGGCCCGAGGTCGCGGACGGCGGACAGCACCACGTGGTGCCACATCCGCATGTCCTCCCCGGCCAGCGCCTCGGCCACCAGGGCGCGGCCGCGGGCGGCGGCACGGCCGAGCAGCCAGCTCGGCAGGGAGCGGATCGCGGGGAGGGGGGCTTCCGACATGGCCGCAGCCTAACCACATCATCGTTGGTTCTTCCTACGATCCTCCTATACCGTTGGGTCTCCCCATGAATCCGTTGGGGCCACCAATGACCCCGGAGGTGCGATGCGCCGCGTCCGCTACGAATCCCGAGGCGGCCCCCTGTTCATGGAAGAGGCACCGCTCCCCGCGCCGGGCCCGGGGGAGCTGCTCGTGCGCGCGGAGGCGATCGGCGTCACGCTCCCGGTCGTCCGCAAGGTCAGTGAGGCGGACGAGCCCGGCCCCCTGGGAGGCGAGATCGCCGGGGAGGTCACGGCCGTCGGCGAGGGCGTCACCCGCTTCGGCACCGGCGACCGGGTGACGGGCCTGTGCTTCGGCCACGGCTACGCCGACTTCGCGGTGCTGCACGAGGCCATGGCCTCCCCCGTTCCGGCGGACGCGAGCGCCGTCGACGCGGTGGCCCTGGTCCGCAGCGGCCTGGTCGCCCTCGGCGCCCTGGAGGCGGCCCGCCCCCAGCCGGGCGAAGCGGCCCTCGTCACCGCGGCCGCGAGCGGCGTCGGCCACCTGGCCGTACAGCTGGCCAGGACGCGCGGCGCCGGACGGGTCGTGGGAGCCGTCTCCGACCTGGCCAAAGCCGGCTTCGTCCGGGGCCTCGGCGCCGACCACGTCATCACGTACGGCGACACCGGCTGGGGCACACCGGTCGACTACGTCCTGGACGCGGTCGGCGGTGAGCTGCTCACCCCGGCCCTGCACGCGCTCGTCCCCGAGGGGCGGCTGGTGGCGTACAGCTCGGGCGGCGGCGCCATCCAGGCGTACGACCTGCTCGTGGACGCCAAGTCGGTGATCGGGTTCCAGATGGCCCGTATCGCCCGCGGGAAGCCGGAGTTGTACGAGCAGTGGCGCGAGGAACTGTGGCGGTTGTTCGCGGCGGGAGAGCTCAGGCCGGTGGTGCACGGGGAGTTCGCCCTTGAGGACGCGGCGAAGGCGCACGGGGAGATCGAGGGGCGGTCCAACCTGGGCAAGGTCGTCCTGATCCCTTGAAGCACGCTTCTTGTGGGGGGTCTGTGAACCCAAGTACCGTCTCCGGCCTACCCGTTGGACGTGGGATGTCCGAATCACCGGATGAATGACCGGATGTCCGTTCCCCGCCTCGATGGTCCAGCCGACAGACGCATGAAGGGCAGGTCGCACCATGCCGTCAAGTCTTCGCACACGTCTGAGATCCACCCTGACGACCGCTCTCGCCGCCGGTGCCCTGCTCGCACCCACCGCCCCGGCGAACGGCCGGCCCATGGCGGCCGCCCCGGAGTTCGGACAACAGGTGCTCTTCAAGGCGTCCCAGGACCCGGGTTACGCCTGCTTCCGGATCCCGGCGATCGTGCGCACCAGCAGCGGCACGCTGCTCGCCTTCGCCGAGGGCCGCGTCCTCAACTGCGGTGACGCCGCCGACATCGACATCGTCCTCAAGCGCTCCACCGACGGCGGCCGCACCTGGGGCCCGCTCCAGGTCGTCACCGAGGGCGCGGGCGACACCCACGGCAACCCGGCACCGGTCGTGGACCGCACGACCGGCCGGATCCTGCTGGCCGAGACGTTCAACACCGGCCGTACGGACGCCGGCAACTGCTCCGTCCCCTGCGACCGCACCCCGCACCTCCAGTACAGCGACGACGACGGCCGGACCTGGTCGCAGCCGCGCGATCTGAGCGGCGAGATCCTGCCCGAGCACTGGAACTCCTGGTACGCGACCGGGCCCGTGCACGGCATCCAGCTGACCCGCGGCAAGCACGCCGGGCGGCTCGTGTTCGGCGTCAACACCGAGACGTGGAACGGCAGCCGGGTCTCCGCCAACCACGCCGCGCTCGTCGTCAGCGACGACGGCGGCGACTCCTGGCGGGTCGGCGCCACGGACACCTGGCCCATAGGGCAGGACGGCGTGTTCCGGCAGAAGCCGTCCGAGGTGACACTCACCGAGCGCTCCGACGGCGCCCTGCTCGTCAGCGGCCGGGAGCAGGACGGCACCGACCTGGGCCACCGCTCCCAGACCCTCAGCCGGGACGGCGGCGACAGCTTCGCCACCCCCTTCCGCGACCTTCCGGACCTGTACACCCCGCAGGTCCAGGGCGCGACCCTGCGCCTCGGCGACCGGATGCTGCTGTCCGCTCCGGCCGACCCCGACCGCCGCCGGACGATGATGGTCCGCTCCTCCTACGACGGCGGACGGACCTGGGAGAGCGTGGACCGGGGCACGGTCGTCACGACGGACTGGTCGGGCTACTCCGACATGGCGGCCGTGGGCGGTGGGGCGGTGGGCCTGCTGTACGAGGGCGGCACGGTCGACGCCCGCGACGAGATCCGCTTCGCCCGCTTCACCGAGGACTGGCTGGAGGCGCGCCGGGGCGCCGACCCGACCACGCGCGACGCGGCGGCGGGCGCCAGGCCCGCGGCCGTGCTCGGCGGTGCCGCGCGGACCTCCGGGGTCCGCGGCGGGGCGCTGTCCTTCGACGGCACCGACGACGCCGTACGGCTGCCCTACCGCTCCCGGCTCCCGCTCGGGGAAGGGGACTTCACGGCCTCGCTGCACTTCCGCTACACGGCCACGACCGGCGAGCAGCCCTTCCTGTGGATGGGCGGCATCGGCACCACCCAGCCGCAGATCTGGCTGCGCGGCGAACCGGCGAGCGACCGCGTCCGGGGGCTGATCACCACCCGGTCGGGCGCGTCGACCGTCAGATCGGCCTCGGTGTCGGCCGACGGCGCCCACAACGACGGCCGCTGGCACCATCTGGCCCTGCGGCGGGGCGGCGGGCGGCTGACACTGTTCCTCGACGGCACGCCGCTCACCACCGCCGACGTGCCGGGCTCGGTCAGCCGCAACTCCCCGTTCGGCGTGCACATCGGCCAGCGCATGGACAGCCGGGCGTTCCTCACCGGGGCGATCGACGACGTCCGGGTGTGGGACCGGGCGCTGAGCGACGGGGAGCTGGCCTCCGGCGCCTCGGGCGCGGCCTCGCGGGGCACGGTGCTGTGGCTGCCCATGGACCAGGTGAGCGGCAGCAACTAACGTCACACAGCGTGCCCGACGACTCAGGAGCATTACGAGCACGACAGCGCACGGGAACCGGGATCGGCCTGCTGCTGGTGCTGGTTCTCGGTGCCGCGCTGCTGATCGCCCTGCCCGGCGACGACGGTCCGGACGACGACGGCGCCTGCCGGGCGCTGACGGTCGGCTCCTGGAAGGCGGACGACGGCCGCACCGCCGAGTTCGCCCGCTACGGCGACGACCCGGGCCGCACGGACGACTGGACCGGCGGCGACGGCACCCACTCGGTGCGGCTGCCGGACGGCCGGGTGCTGTGGCTGTTCTCGGACACCTATCTGGGCCGGGTGTACGGCCCGCCCAACCCGCACGGCGAGTCCTACGCCTGGCGGGACGCCGGCACGCCGCTGGTGCGCAACTCCGCCGTGCTGATGCGCGACGGCCGCCTCGAATCCACCCTGCCCGCCCCGCTGTTCGCCGACCCGGCACCGAACCAGTGGCGCTGGCCGGTCGCCGCCCGGGTCGAACCCCGCTCCCCCGGCTCCTCGGAGCAGGTGGTCCGGGTGCTGCTGTGGGTGCGCACGGCGGGACAGTCCCCCTGGATCTACGGCGTGCCCACCGCGACCGAGGTCGCCACCCTGTCACTGCCCGGGCTGCGCCTGGAGTCGATCACCGAGGTGCTCGACCAGCGGCCGGTCGCCGACCCGTCCCGGCGGGTGCTGTTCGGCACCACGCTGGTCGAGGAGGACGGCTGGACCTATGTGTTCGGCGGCGACGACGGCCGGCCCGCCGCCCGCCCCGTCTCGCACGCGTACGCGGCCCGGGTCCCGGAGGGCGCGCTCGCCGACCCGGCGGCGTGGCAGTACTGGAGCGGCTCGGCGTGGGTGCCCCGGGCCCGGCCCCGGCCGGTGCTCGGGGACGGGCGGCGCAAGGGCGTGGGCAGCGCCTTCTCGGTCGTCCGGGACGGCGGCACGTACGTGCTGTTCACGATGGCCGCCGGCCCGAAGGGACTGACCACCGTGGCGTCCTACTGGGCCTGCTCCCCCGCCGGGCCGTGGCACGGTCCGGGGAAGGAGTTCAGCCCGCCGCTGCCGCAGGGGCAGGTGGCCGCCTACAACCCGCAGGCGCATCCGGTGCTGAGCGGTGCGGGACGGCTCGTGCTGAGCTACGACGTCAACTGGCTGGAGATGACGGGCGCCGCCGACCGGCTCAGCCGGAACGTGTCCCTGTACCGACCGCGGTTCGTGTCGCTGCGGCTGGCTGCGGCCCGCTGACCTCCGCCGCGGCCTCCCGCGCGCGGCGCTTGGCGATCACCGCGCACACGATGAGCTGCATCTGGTGGAAGAGCATCAGCGGCAGCACGGCGAGCGCCGCCTGCGCGCCGAACAGGACGCTCGCCATGGGCAGTCCGGCGGCCAGGGACTTCTTCGAGCCGGCGAACTGGATCGCGATCCGGTCCGCCCGGCCGAAGCGCAGCGCCTTGCCGCCGTACCAGGTGAGCAGCAGCATCACGGCGAGGACGATCGCCTCGACGACGACCAGGCCGCCCAGCCGCGCGGGGCTGACCTGGTGCCAGATGCCCTGGACGACGCCCACGCTGAACGCGGTGTAGACGACGAGCAGGATCGAACCGCGGTCCACCAGGGCGAGGACCTGCTTGTGGCGGGTGACGAAGCCGCCGATCCAGCGCCGCAGCAGCTGCCCGGCGAGGAAGGGGACCAGCAGTTGCAGCACGATCTTCAGCAGCGAGTCGGCGGAGAATCCGCCCCCGCTGCCGCCCAGCAGCGATGCGGCCAGCAGCGGGGTGGCGACGATGCCGACCAGGGAGGAGAAGGAGCCCGCGCAGATGGCGGCGGGCACGTTGCCGCGGGCCATGGAGGTGAAGGCGATCGACGACTGGACGGTCGACGGGACCAGCGTCAGAAAGAGCAGGCCCTGGTAGAGCGGGTGCGTCAGGATCACCGGCACCAGCCCGCGGGCCGCGAGCCCGAGCAGCGGGAAGACGAGGAAGGTGCAGGCCAGGACGGTGATGTGGAGCCGCCAGTGGCGCAGCCCGTCGAGGGCCTCACGGGTGGACAGCCGGGCGCCGTACAGGAAGAAGAGGAGGGCCACCGCGGCCGTGGAGGCACCGGAGGCGACGTCCGCGGCCGACCCGCGCGCCGGGAACAGTGCGGCGAGGCCCACCGTCCCGAGGAGAAGCAGGATGTAGGGGTCGATCGGCAGCCGGCTCGGCCAGCGCAGGCGTTTCACGGTGCTCCACTTGCTTGGTACTTCGGTCGGTCCGGGGCCGGAGCGGCCCCCTTCCATCGTGCTCCCCGACCCGGCGATCGGGAATCCCGTATACGGCTCTCACTGTCATCATGTTCCGCGATAACCTGGCCTCATGTACGACCCGTCCCAGCTGCGCACGTTCCTGTCGGTGGCGCAGACGCTGAGCTTCACGCAGGCCGCGCGGCGCCTCGGGCTGCGGCAGTCGACGGTCAGCCAGCACGTGCGGCGGCTGGAGGACGCCGCCGGGCGCACGCTGTTCACCCGGGACACGCACTCGGTGGAGCTGACGGAGGACGGCGAGGCCATGCTCGGCTTCGCGCGCCGGATCCTGGAGGTGCACGAACAGGCGGCGGCGTTCTTCGCGGGCACCCGGCTGCGCGGCCGGCTGCGCTTCGGTGCCTCGGAGGACTTCGTGCTGACGCGGCTGCCGGAGATCCTGGAGGGCTTCCGGCACGAGCATCCGGAGGTCGACCTGGAACTGACGGTCGAGCTGTCGGGCACGCTGCACGAGCAGCTGGCCGCAGGGAAGCTGGACCTCGTCCTGGCCAAGCGGCGGCCCGAGGACCCGCGGGGCGAGCTGGTCCGGCACGACCGGCTGGTGTGGATCGGCGCGGAACGCCTCCGGCTCGACCCGGACCGCCCGGTACCGCTCATCGTCTATCCGCCGCCGGGCATCACCCGCGCACTCGCCCTGGAGGCGCTGGAGCGACAGGGCCGGCAGTGGCGGGTGGTGTGCACCAGCGGCAGCCTCAACGGCCTCGTCGCGGCGGCCCGCGCCGGCCTCGGCGTGATGGCGCACTCCCGCGGCCTCATCCCGCCGGGACTGGTCCGGGTCCCGGACCGGGCGGGTCTGCCGGAACTGGGCCAGGTCGACTTCGTGCTCGTCCACGGCCGCCGCCGGCCCTCCGCCCAGGGCGCGGCGGACGCTCTGACGGCGGCGATCCTGGCGGGCGGGGACCGCCTGCACCGCAGCGAGCGCAAGGGGCTGTGACGAACCGGAGTGACACAATCCGCCGCTGTCCCGCTGACGGAGGAGAGCCCGTTCCACGGCCCGTCGCGCCGCGACCGGACTCGTACAGATTCGGTGGAGATTACGGCACCGAAACTTACTCAACCGTCAGGATTGTGTCCGACCCTTCCCCATGTGAGCGCTTTTTCCCTCGCTGACCAGCGCGGACCGGAGCGATGCCCGCCTTCGCACCCCCTCCCGCCCCCTGTCCGGGTGGGGTAGCTTTCACGGCGCTGTGCGGGACGTCACTCGACAGGAGCGCTGAGGAGCGGGGAGCGGGGTTTGCGCGAGTTCACCATCCCTCCGTTGGCGTTGGCACCTCCGGTGGGCGGTCTGGCCGACGTGGTCTTCGAGCATGCCCAGGAGGACCCGCTGCACATCGCGCTGGGCCGCAAGGACGACTCCGGCCAGTGGCGGGACGTCACCAGCGCCGAGTTCCGCGACGAGGTGCTCGCCCTGGCCAAGGGCCTGCTGGCGAGCGGCATCCGGTTCGGCGACCGGGTCGCGATCATGTCCCGCACGCGCTACGAGTGGACCCTGTTCGACTACGCGCTGTGGACGATCGGCGCCCAGGTCGTGCCGGTCTACCCCACGTCGTCGGCCGAGCAGTGCTTCTGGATGCTGTACGACGCCGAGGTGACGGCCGCGGTCGTGGAGCACGAGGACCACGCGATGACGATCGCCACCGTCATCGACCGGCTGCCCCAGCTGCGCCGGCTGTGGCAGCTCGACGCCGGTGCCGTGCACGAGCTGTACGACGCCGGCGCGCACCTCGACGACGAGATGGTGCACCGCCACCGGCAGGCCGTCACACCCGACTCGGTCGCCACGATCATCTACACCTCGGGCACCACCGGCCGCCCCAAGGGCTGTGTCATCACGCACGGCAACTTCATGTACGAGGCGGACACCGTCATCGAGCGCTGGGAGCCGGTGTTCCACTCCCGGCGCGGCGACGAGGCGGCGACCCTGCTGTTCCTGCCGCTCGCGCACGTCTTCGGACGGATGGTCCAGGTCGCGGGGATCCGCGGCAAGGTGAAGTTCGGCCATCAGCCGCAGCTGAACGCGGCGGCCCTGCTGCCCGACCTGGCCGCGTTCAAGCCGACGTTCTTCCTCGCCGTGCCGTACATCTTCGAGAAGGTGTTCAACGCGGCCCGCCGCAAGGCCGAGAAGGAGGGCCGCTCCGGCCCCTTCGAGAAGGCCGTCGACGTCGCCATCAAGTACGCCGACGCGCTGGAGGCCAAGGCCTGGGGCACCGGCCCCGGCCCGTCGGCGGGGCTGCGCATGCAGCACCAGCTGTTCGACAAACTGGTCTACGGCAAGATCCGCGCCGCGATGGGCGGCAGGATCAAGCACGCCATGTCCGGCGGCTCGGCGATGGACCGCCGGCTCGGGCTGTTCTTCGCCGGCGCGGGCGTGCACATCTACGAGGGCTACGGCCTGACGGAGTCCACGGCCGCCGCGACCGCCAATCCGCCCGGGCGCACCCGCTTCGGCACGGTCGGGCAGCCCATCCCCGGCATGACCGTGCACATCGCGGACGACGGCGAGATCTGGCTGCGCGGCGAGAACGTGTTCCAGGGGTACCTCAACAACCAGAAGGCCACCGACGCCACCCTGCACGACGGCTGGCTCGCCACCGGCGACCTCGGCGCGCTGGACGAGGACGGCTTCCTCACCATCACCGGCCGCAAGAAGGAGATCCTGGTCACCTCCGGCGGCAAGAGCGTTTCGCCCGGGGTCCTGGAGGAACGCGTCCGGGACCATCCGCTGGTCAACCAGTGCATCGTCGTGGGCAACGACCGCCCGTACATCGCCGCCCTGGTCACCCTCGACCAGGAGGCCGTGGAGCACTGGCTGGCCATGCGGGCCAAGCCGCAGATGTCCCCGGCGGAGCTGGTGCGCGACGCGGATCTGGAGACGGAGGTGCGCCGCGCGGTGGTCGCCGCCAACACCCTCGTCTCCCAGGCCGAGTCGATCCGCACCTTCCGCATACTGGCCCAGCCGTTCACGGAGGAGCACGGGTTGCTGACCCCGTCCCTGAAGCTGAAGCGGAAGGCGATCGAAAAGGCGTACGAGAACGAGGTCGAGGCGCTCTACCGGGCGTGACATGCGCCTCGCGGGGCAGGTGTGGCTTCGGAATTCTCCCGTCAGGAATGCATCACCGCCCGTGATCGTTGACGATGGGAGTACACCTGACCACTTACCGAAGGATCGAGAGCTCGTGAGCAAGGTCCCCCCGATCATCCTGAACAACGGCGTCGAGATGCCCCAGCTGGGCTTCGGCGTCTGGCAGGTGCCGGACGACGAGGCCGAGACGGCCGTCGCGACGGCGCTGGAGGCCGGGTACCGCAGCATCGACACAGCGGCGATCTACGGCAACGAGAAGGGCACCGGCAAGGCCATCGCCGCCGCCGGTCTCCCCCGCGAGGAGCTCTTCGTCACCACCAAGCTCTGGAACTCCGACCAGGGGTACGACTCCACGCTGCGCGCCTTCGACACGTCGCTGGAGAAGCTCGGCCTGGACTACGTCGACCTGTACCTGATCCACTGGCCGACGCCGGAGCGGGGTCTGTACGTCGACACCTACAAGGCGTTCGAGAAGCTGCACGCCGACGGCCGGATCCGGGCCATCGGCGTCTCCAACTTCCTCCCCGAGCACCTTCAGAAGCTGATCGGTGAGACGTCGGTCGTCCCGGCGGTGAACCAGATCGAGCTGCACCCGCACCTTCAGCAGGGCGCCTCCCGCGAGTACCACGCGGAGCAGGGCATCGCCACGGAGGCCTGGTCGCCCCTCGGCCAGGGCAAGGGGCTGCTGGAGGTCCCGGCGATCGTGGCCATCGCCCGCAAGCACGACCGCACCCCGGCCCAGGTCGTGCTGCGCTGGCACATCCAGCTGGGCAACGTGGTGATCCCGAAGTCCGTGACCCCGTCGCGGATCAAGGAGAACATCGACGTGTTCGACTTCAGCCTGGACGACGAGGACCTCGCGGCGATCAGCGCGCTGAACGAGGACCGCCGCATCGGCCCGGACCCGGCCGAGTTCAACGGCGCCTGAGCCGCACCGGCAGCGCCCCGGTCCCGGAGCCCCTCGCGGGGCCCGGGCCGGGGCACCGTCGTGTGCCCCCCCTTCGCGGTTCTCAGACCGGCTGTCCCACCGGTCGTACGACCACCGTGTTGACGTCGACACCGTCCGGCTGCCGCATCGCCCAGACGATCGAGTCGGCGATCTGGCCGGCGGTGAGGAGGTGGCCGGGCGGGAGACTGCCGTAGGAGTCCCAGAAGGGGGTCTCCGTCCGGCCGGGCGCGACCAGGGTGACGCCCACGCCCCACTCCGTGACCTGCCGCCGGGTGTTCTCGGCGAGCCCGGTCACCGCCCACTTCGTCGCCCCGTAGATGTTGCCCGGTCCGTGCACGAACCCGGCGACGCTCCCGACCAGGACGATCCGGCCGCGCGTCTCCTTCAGCGCGTCGACGGACGCCCTGATCAGCAGGGCGGGGCCGAGGACGTTGGTCAGCACCATGGCGGTCCAGCCGGCCGGGTCGCCCTCCGCGACCGTGTCGTGGGTGGCGAAACCGGCGTTGGCGACGACCGTGTCGAGCCGGCCGAAGTTCTTGACGGTGGTGTCGACCGCCGCCCGGACGTCCTCGTACACGGCGGTGTCACCGACGAGCGTCAGCAGCCCGTCGGGCCGCCCCAGTTCCTCGGCGAACGCCCGCAGCCGCTCCTCCCCCCGCCCGGTGACGGCCACCCGGAACCCGGCGTCCAGCAGCTGCCGGGCGACAGCGGCCCCGATACCGCTGCCCCCTCCGGTGATGAGCGCGACCTGAGAGTCGGACATGGATTCCCCCTGTGGTGTGGACCGGTGTGCGATGCCGGGGAGTCCATCAGCTGGAGCGCTCTCGAAGTCAAGGGCGCTGTCGCCGGTGTTCTGACGGGGAGGCTTCGCGGGGCGGAGGTTGGGGCGGTTGGATGGACGGTGACGTCCCCGCCGGCGGCTGGAGGCGTGTGCGTCGTCTGCACCAGCCCAGCCCAGTTCCACCACGGACCGCGAGGAGTTCTGCATGGACCATACGGACGTCGACGCCGCCGTAGCAGAGTTGCTGCGGGTGCTCGGCCCGCACACCGCCGAGGACTGGACGGTGCCGGCAGGGCCACTCGAATGGACTTGCTGGCAAACAGCAGCCCACATCGGCCACGACCTGCTGGCCTACGCAGGGCAGCTGGCAGCGCAGCCCACGGACGCCTACCTTCCCATCGACCTGGGCGTTCGCCCCACGGCCTCGCCTGCCGAAGTCCTCCAGGCCGTCACCGCCTGCGGCGGACTGCTCAGCAGCGCCCTGGCCACAGCCGATTCGGCCCTGAGGGCCTGGCACTGGGGCCCGTGCGACCCCGAAGGATTCGCCGCGATGGGCGTCGCCGAAACTCTGCTGCACACCTACGACATCACGCAGGGCCTGTCCCTGGACTGGCTTCCACCAGCACCGCTGAGCGCAGCAGTACTCACCCGGCTCTTCCCCGGCGCCCCGCCCGGAGACCCCACTCAGGTACTCCTCTGGTGCACCGGCCGCGGAGAACTCGACGGCCTCCCTCGCCAGACCTCGTGGAGGTGGGAAGCCGCACGACCGGACTGACCGAGCTGACCTCGGCGAAGGTTCCCGGTCACAGCACTAGGCGGGCCGGACCGCCGTGTGGACCGTGTGGGCCTCCAGGACGAACATGTCGGGACGGTGGTGCAGGCTCGCCTCGTCGTCCGGGTCGAGCAGGCGGTCGACGGTCGCCAGGTCCTCGGCGTCGAGCCCCTCGGCGAGCTTGTCGCGCATGTGCGACAGGGACGCCACGACATAGGCACGGGCCCGGTCCGAGGCGGGCGCCGGGAGGTCGAGCAGGAAGCTGTGCGTCCTCGTGTGCTTCAGGCCCGCGGCGGCGAGCAGGGCCGGCCAGTTCTCGGTCTCGGCCACGTGCCCGGGCAGATCGGTGCGCATCCGGGTGAACCAGTCCGCCTCCACCGCGTCGATCCGTGCCTGGAGACCGGGCCGGCCGATGCCGAAGTCGCGCGGCAGGAACCGCAGCGGCAGACCGCCCTCCATGACGGCCAGCGTGCCGCCGGGTGCCAGCCGCTGCGCGAACTCGGCGAGCGCCGCCCGCTGGTCGCCGAGGTGGTGCAGGCTGCGGCTCGCCCAGAGCAGATCGGCGGGGTAGTCCAGCTCACCCAGTACGTCGGGGAGTTCACCCGTGATCGTGCCGAAGCGGTCGGCGACCCCCTGCCGCTCGGCGCGCGCCCGGGCCCGCTCCAGCAGTCCCTCGGATCCGTCCACCGCCACGATCCGCGCGCCCGGGAACGTCTCCGCGAACAGACACGACACGACACCCGGTCCGCTGCCCGCGTCGACGATCAGACCCGGTTCGGTCACCTCCTGCGCCAGCCAGCCCAGGGCCCGCTCGTACAGGGACGCGAACAGCTCCGCCGAAGCCTCCAGCGTCGGGCCCATCTCGGCCCAGTCGATGTCCGTGTGGCCGTGGTGGGAACCGTGGCCCCGCTCGTGGTCGTGGTGGTGGTGCGCCATGGTGGTCAGCCTCTCGCTCGGATGCGGTCAGCGTGCGACGGCGCACCGTGCGGAGGCCACTGCTGTTGCCGGTCCCGCAAAATCCGCCGGGGCACGGGGCCCCGGCGGATCAGCGGTTCAGCACGGACGGGTCAGGACAGCGGAGGGTACGCGTTCTGCATCAGCTGCCGGAACTGGGCGGAGAACCAGTGCCCGGACACCGGCGCGTCCGGCAGGGCACCGGACATGTTGTTGTTGTTCCGCGGGTTGCCCGTGTAGGTGGGGTCGCACATGCGGTCGAAGCCCTTGCCCTCGTCGTTCGGGATGGCCTTGCTCGACCCGTCGGACTCGCCCGGCGGCTTCATCCAAACGTAGGCGTCGATCCCGGTCGCCGGGGCCGTCCGCGGGCGCTCACCGAGGCCGGCTCCGGACTGGTTGCACCAGTTGCCGGCGTTGAAGCGGCGGTCGTACCGCCCGCCGTCGACGTAGGTGTCGACGCTCGTCGTCGCGCCCGGTCCGGTGGGCCGTGCGGCACCGCCCCAGCCGTTGCGGGAGGTGTCGATCAGCATGCCGATGTTCGAGTTGAAGCCCGCCGAGACCAGCTGGTTGCGGAAGGCCTGGGCGTAGGACAGCTCGTCGAGGTAGCGGTTCCAGTCGACCCATTTCGACTCGCGGACGGACTTGCCGGCCACGGTGTCGTTGATGGTGAAGTTGTTCTCCTTCAAAGCGCTGTAGTTCGCCGTGTTGGTGATGAAGCCGTGGACGTCGTTCACCGTGGCGCCCTCGGCGGTCGCCGCCTCCTTCATGATGGTGGCGGTGGGGCCGAAGTTGTCGTCCCAGCCGATCCAGCCGTGGTGTCCGGCGTCGACGTAGTTGTAGACGTTCGGCACGTCGCCGAGCTTGTTGAGCGCGTAGCCGACGCCCTTGACGTAGTTGCCGTTGGCCTTCATCACGTCGCACTGCGGGACGGCCGTCGGGCGGCTGCCGGTGTTGGTGACGAGGTTCGGCAGCGAGTCGATCTCGACCGTCGTGACGATCCGCAGCGAGGCGTACTTCGGGTCGGCGAGGATCGCCTTGATCGGGTCGATGTAGTCCGTCTTGTAGCGGCCGATCTCGTCGGCCTTCAGCTCACCGTTGGAGGCGAGGGCGGAGCAGTCCCGGCCGGGCAGGTTGTAGATGACGAACTGGACGACGAGTTCGCCGGAACCCTTCTGGCGCAGCGCCTCGTCGAGGTGGGCGCGCAGGCCCATCTTTCCGCCCGCGCCGTTGATGGCCGCGATCCGGTCCAGCCAGACTCCCGTCGGCTGGTTGGCGACGCGGCTGCCGCCCGGTTCGGCGGCGGCGTTCGCGGACCACTCCGGGTTCACGTACACCTTGGCACCCTCGTAGGGGTTGTTCACCCGGTTGGACGGGCCGCCCGGATCCGGCGGGTCGGTGGGACCGCCGGGACCACCGTCATCGACGTTGCAGGTCACGCCGTCGAGAGTGAACGTGGCCGGGACCGCGTTGCTGCCGCTGTAGCTGCCCTGGAAGCCGAAGCTGACCGAACCGCCGGTCGCCAGCTGGGCGTTGTAGGACTCGTTGGCCGCGGTGACGGCGGTACCGCTCTGGCTCAGCTTGGCGTTCCAGCCGCTGGTGACCTTCTGGTCACCGGCGTACGACCACTTCAGCGACCACGACGACTTGGCGGCGCTGTTGTTCGTGATGGTCACGGCGGCGGTGAAGCCGGTGCTCCACTGGTTCTGGATCTTGTAGTCGACGGTGCAGGGGACGGCGGCGACGCCGGCGGCGCCCGGGTCGACGGCGAAGGCGGTGCCGGTCGCTCCGGCGACCAGGGCCATGGCGGCCAGTAACGCTGTTCTCGTACGGCTCATGAGTGCGGGTTTCCCTTTCGCTGGTGGGGGTGTCAGCCGTTCAGGGCGCGCTCCGACAAGGACATGAGGAACCCGGCACCGGCACTCGCGCAGCCGGGGACGACCGCATGGGCGGCGGCTAAAAGTACTGAACGCGAGGGGTGTCGCATGAGCGACTCCGTGCAGGCCGGGTGCGTCGTGACGGACGCGTCGACTGATGGAACCGCTCCCACTGGTGTCAAGGAAGGTAGCGCCAAGTGTCGGCAAAGAACAGGGGAGTCACTGACTTTCGCTCAACTCCCGGCGTCGAATCTTTTCGACTCTTCGAAGACCTTGACCGGTACCTGACGGGTCCGCACTATGGGAGCGCTCCCACTGGTTCAAGCCTTGACTTCTCCGAGCCGCAAGGAGGAACCAGCACCATGCATCCCCCACCCCGGAGACGCGGAGCGGTGCGGCGGCTGTGGACCGCAGCCCTCGCAGCTCTCGCGCTTCCGTTGACGATGCTCTCCTCAGGGTCGACTCCCGCGCAGGCGGCGGCACTTCAGTGCAGTGTCGACTACAAGACGAACGACTGGGGCTCCGGTTTCACGGTGGACCTGACCCTCACCAACCGCGGCACGGACGTCATCGACGGCTGGACGCTGACCTACGCCTACTCGGGCAACCAGAAGCTGGGCAACGGCTGGAACGGCACCTGGTCGCAGTCCGGCCAGAACATCACCGTCAAGAACGCCGGCCACAACGGGCGGGTCGCCGCGGGCGCCGCCGTCTCCACCGGCGCCCAGTTCTCCTACAGCGGCTCCAACACCGCGCCGACGTCCTTCTCGGTCAACGGCACGCCCTGCACCGGCGCGCACCAGCCGCCGATCGCCGTGCTGACCAGCCCGAGCGCGGGCGCCGTGTACACCCAGGGCCAGGCGGTGCCGCTGGCGGCCACCGCGGCCGCCGCTGACAGCGCCACGATCAGCAAGGTGGAGTTCTACGACGACACCAAGCTGCTGGGCACGGACACGAGCGCGCCCTACGCGCTGTCCGTCTCGGACCTGGCCGTGGGCAGTCACTCCCTGGTGGCGAAGGCGTACGACAGCAGGGGCGCCTCCGCCGATTCCACGCCGGTCGGCATCACCGTCGCCTCCGGCCCGACCGTGGTCGCCTCACCGCTCCAACTGGGTGTCCAGTCCGGCAAGTCGGGCACCTATGAGGTGAAGCTGTCCAAGCAGCCCTCGGCGAACGTCACGGTGACCTCGGCCCGGGCGAGCGGCAACTCGGGGCTGTCGGTCTCGGCCGGTGCCTCGCTGACCTTCACGCCGCAGAACTGGAACACCGCGCAGAAGGTGACCGTGGCGGCCGCGAACTCCGGTACCGGATCGGCCGTGTTCGAGTCGACGGCCGCGGGCCACGCCAAGGCGTCGGTCACCGTCACGCAGCTGGCCGCGGCGAAGGAGTACGACGCGCGCTTCCTGGAGTTGTACGGGAAGATCACCAACCCGGCGAACGGCTACTTCTCGCCCGAGGGCATTCCGTACCACTCGGTCGAGACGCTGATCGTCGAGGCGCCGGACCACGGTCACGAGACCACGTCGGAGGCGTACAGCTACCTCCTGTGGCTCCAGGCCATGTACGGCAAGGTCACCGGCGACTGGTCCAAGTTCAACGGGGCCTGGGAGATCATGGAGAAGTACATGATCCCCACCAAGGCCGACCAGCCGACCAACTCCTTCTACAACCCCGCCAAGCCGGCCACCTACGCGCCCGAGCTGGACACGCCGAACGAGTACCCGGCCAAGCTCGACACCGGTGTCGCGGTCGGCTCCGACCCGATCGCGGGCGAGCTGAAGAGCGCCTACGGCACGGACGACGTCTACGGCATGCACTGGTTGCAGGACGTGGACAACGTCTACGGCTACGGCAACTCGCCCGGCAAGTGCGAGGCGGGACCGTCGGACACCGGCCCGTCGTACATCAACACCTTCCAGCGCGGCGCGCAGGAGTCGGTGTGGGAGACGGTGCCGCAGCCGACCTGTGACGCCTTCAAGTACGGCGGCAAGAACGGCTACCTGGACCTGTTCACCGGTGACGCCTCCTACGCCAAGCAGTGGAAGTTCACCAACGCGCCGGACGCCGACGCCCGGGCCGTGCAGGCCGCCTACTGGGCGGATCTGTGGGCCAAGGAGCAGGGCAAGGGCGGGCAGGTCTCCGGGACGGTCGCGAAGGCGGCCAAGATGGGCGACTACCTGCGCTACGCGATGTACGACAAGTACTTCAAGAAGGTCGGCAACTGCGTCGGGCCCTCGGCCTGCCCGGCGGGCACCGGCAAGGACGCCTCGATGTACCTGCTCTCCTGGTACTACGCCTGGGGCGGCGCCACCGACACCAATGCCGGCTGGGCCTGGCGCATCGGCTCCAGCCACGCCCACGGCGGCTACCAGAACCCCTTCGCCGCCTACGCGCTCGCCAACTACGCCCCGCTGAAGCCCAAATCGGCGACGGGTGCGGCGGACTGGGCCAAGTCCATGGACCGGCAACTGGAGTTCTACCGCTGGCTCCAGTCGGACGAGGGCGCCATCGCCGGCGGTGCGACCAACAGCTGGCAGGGCCGGTACGCGACCCCGCCGTCGGGCAAGTCGACGTTCTACGGCATGTACTACGACGAGAAGCCGGTGTACCACGACCCGCCGTCCAACCAGTGGTTCGGCTTCCAGGCATGGTCCATGGAGCGCGTCGCCGAGCTGTACCAGCAGACCGGCAACGCCAAAGCCAAGACGGTCCTCGACAAGTGGGTCAAGTGGGCGCTGTCCAAGACCACGTTCAACCCGGACGGCACCTACCGCATCCCCTCGACGCTCCAGTGGTCGGGCCAGCCCGACACCTGGAACGCCGCCAGCCCCGGCGCCAACACCGGCCTGCACGTCACCGTCGCCGACTACACCAACGACGTCGGTGTCGCGGCCGCGTACGCCAAGACCCTGACGTACTACGCGGACCGCTCCGGTGACACACAGGCCGCGGCGGCGGCGAAGAAGCTGCTGGACGGCATGTGGACCAACTACCAGACCGACCTCGGGATCGCCGTTCCGGAGAACCGGGCCGACTACAACCGGTTCGACGACCCGGTCCACATCCCGAGCGGCTGGACGGGCACGATGCCCAACGGCGACCCGATCAACTCGTCGTCGACGTTCGACTCGATCCGCTCCTTCTACGAGGACGACCCCGCCTGGTCGAAGATCGAGAACTACCTGGCCGGTGGGGCTGTCCCGTCGTTCACGTACCACCGGTTCTGGGCCCAGGCGGACATCGCCCTGGCCATGGGCTCGTACGCGGAGCTTCTCGAATAGCCCCCGCCGGGCGCTCCGCGGGGTGGCGGTACTTCGTCTGCCGGTCCGTTGTGGCCGGTCGCGCAGTTCCCCGCGCCCCCGGGGCAGCGTCCGAAGCCCCGCGTACACGGCTCCGCACCTGACGCGGGGCCACCACGGCCGGGCGGCTCCACCCGCACGGGAGCCGCCCGGCCCTCGCACGTCCACCTCTCGGAAGGACCCCCACCGTGCGAAGAACCCGTATCCTCACGGCCGTGCTGGCGCTGGCGGCCGGGCTGTTGTCGGGCGCGCCCCGTGCCCTGGCCGCCGATCCGCCGGCGCCGAAGCTCGCCGCCGACACGTACACCTGGAAGAACGCCCGGATCGACGGGGGCGGGTTCGTACCCGGCATCGTCTTCAACCGCTCCGAGAAGAACCTGGCCTACGCCCGCACCGACATCGGCGGCGCCTATCGCTGGCAGGAGTCCTCGAAGACCTGGACGCCGCTGCTGGACTCGGTCGGGTGGGACGACTGGGGGCACACGGGCGTCGTCAGCATCGCCTCCGACTCCGTCGATCCGAACCGGGTGTACGCGGCGGTCGGGACGTACACAAACAGCTGGGACCCGAAGAACGGCGCCGTCATGCGCTCCTCCGACCGGGGCGCGAGCTGGCGGAAGGCGAACCTGCCGTTCAAGCTGGGCGGCAACATGCCGGGGCGGGGCATGGGCGAGCGGCTGGCCGTCGACCCGAACCGGAACAGCGTGCTGTATCTGGGCGCACCCAGCGGCAAGGGGCTGTGGCGGTCGACGGACTCGGGCGTGACCTGGTCGCAGGTGGCGAACTTCCCCAACGTCGGCAACTACGCGCAGGACCCGAGCGACACGAGCGGCTACGCGTCCGACAACCAGGGCATCGTCTGGGTCACCTTCGACGAGTCCACGGGCACGGCCGGGAACGCCACGAAGACGGTCTACGTCGGGGTCGCCGACAAGGACAACGCGGTGTACCGGTCGACGGACGCGGGCGCGACCTGGCAGCGGCTGGCCGGGCAGCCCACCGGCCACCTGGCGCACAAGGGCGTCCTGGACGCGAAGAACGGTCACCTCTACCTCGCGTACAGCGACAAGGGCGGCCCGTACGACGGCGGCAAGGGCCGGCTGTGGCGGTACGCGACGGGCACGGGAACCTGGACGGACATCAGCCCGGTGGCGGAGGCCGACACCTTCTACGGCTTCAGCGGGCTGACGGTGGACCGGCAGAAGCCGGGCACGGTCATGGCGACCGCCTACAGCGCCTGGTGGCCCGACACGCAGATCTTCCGCTCCACGGACAGCGGCGCGACCTGGACGAAGGCGTGGGACTACACGTCGTACCCGAACCGCGAGAACCGCTACACGATGGACGTCTCGTCCTCGCCGTGGCTGACCTGGGGCGCGAATCCGCAACCGCCCGAGCAGACGCCGAAGCTGGGGTGGATGACCGAGGCGATGGAGATCGACCCGTTCGACTCGAACCGGATGATGTACGGGACGGGCGCGACGATCTACGGCACGGAGAACCTCACGAACTGGGACAGCGGAAGCAAGTTCGCCATCAAACCGATGGTGCGTGGCCTGGAGGAGACGGCGGTCAACGACCTGGCCTCTCCCCCGTCCGGCGCCCCGCTGCTGAGCGCGCTCGGCGACATCGGCGGCTTCCGCCACACGGACCTGACGAAGGTGCCGTCGATGATGTTCACCCAGCCGAACTTCACGACGACCACGAGCCTGGACTTCGCCGAGTCGAAGCCCGACACGGTGGTGCGGACGGGCAACCTGGACTCGGGGCCGCACATCGCGTTCTCGACGGACAACGGCGCCAACTGGTTCGCCGGGACCGACCCGTCGGGCGTGAGCGGCGGCGGCACGGTCGCGGCGGCGGCCGACGGCAGCCGGTTCGTGTGGAGCCCCGACGGTGCCGGCGTGCACCACACGACCGGCTTCGGCACGTCGTGGCAGGCCTCCGGAGGGATCCCCGCCGGGGCGGTCGTCGAGGCGGACCGCGTCGATCCGAAGACCTTCTACGGCTTCAAGTCCGGGAAGTTCTACGTCAGTACGGACGGCGGGGCGACCTTCAAGGCGTCACCTGCGACGGGGCTGCCGAGCGGTGACAGTGTCCGCTTCAAGGCGCTGCCGGGCGGGAAGGGCGACGTCTGGCTGGCCGGTGGCGCGACGGACGGCGCCTACGGCCTGTGGCACTCCACGGACGGCGGGGCGACCTTCACCAAGCTGTCGAACGTCGAGCAGGCGGACACCGTCGGCTTCGGCAAGGCCGCACCCGGTGCCTCCTACCAGACCCTCTACACCAGCGCGAAGATCGGCGGCGTGCGCGGCATCTTCCGCTCCACCGACCGGGGCGCGAGCTGGACGCGCATCAACGACGACGCCCACCAGTGGGGCTGGACGGGCGCGGCGATCACCGGCGACCCGCGCGTGTACGGCCGTGTCTACGTCTCCACGAACGGCCGGGGCGTCCTCTACGGCGACAGCTCCGGCGGCGGCACGACCGACCCGGGACCGGGTCCCGGCCCCGCACCGACGGGCGCCTGCAAGGTGACGTACAAGGTCACCGGCCAGTGGGCGGGCGGTTTCCAGGCGGACGTCCAGCTCGCCAACACCGGCACGACCGCCTGGAACGGCTGGTCCCTGAACTGGGCCTTCCCCGACGGCCAGAAGCTGACCCAGGCGTGGAACGCCGAAGCGGCACAGTCGGGTTCGGCGGTCACGGCGAAGAACATCGGCTGGAACGGCAGTGTGGCGGCGGGATCGTCGGTGAGCTTCGGCTTCACGGCGAACTGGTCGGGCACGAACACGAAACCGGCCGCGTTCAGGCTGGGCGAGCAGACCTGCGCGACTGGCTGACCGGGCGATCAGAGGGCGTGTGCCGGATGCGGTATGCGTCCTCTCCGCGTGCCAGGACCGATCACGAACCGAGCACGCGGCGGCATCAGCCGGGCCGGGGGTCGCCGTACCGTTCCACCAGCTCGGCCGCCGTCCGGGCGATCCGCTCACGCAGTTCCGGGGGTTCGAGCACCTCGATGCCGCTGCCCAGGCGCAGGAAGTCGGTGTGGGCGCGGTCGACGGACTCGATGGCGACGGTGACTCGGGTCCAGCCGTCCTCCTCCACCACCGCGTCGGTCCGCGCCGGTCCGGGGAGAGGCACACCCGGCGCCAGCCGGACCACGGCCCGGCCAGCTCGCAGCCGGTGGTGGAAGTCGCGCTGGTACGCCGCCCAGTGGACGGCCAGGTCGAAGTCGCCGGGAGGGCTGAACTCCTCGCCGGTGGCGTCCAGTCGCAGGATCTGGTCGACCCGGTAGGTGCGGGGACCCGGGCCCGCGACGACGTACCAGCGGCCCGCCTTGAGGACGAGCCCGTACGGCTCCAGGCGGCGCTCCACGTCGGTGGGCTCACGCCAGCGGCGGTACAGGATGTTCACGGCACGCCGGTTCCAGACCGCGTCGGCCACAGCCGGGAGGTACGGCGTGTCGTCGGCGTCGGCGTACCAGCCGGGCGCGTCGAGGTGGAAGCGGCTGCTGATCCGGTCGGCGTGCGGGCGCAGTCCGGGCGGGAGCGCGGCCCGGACCTTGAGCTGGGCGGCGGCCAGGACGGAACCGAGACCCAACTGGGCGGCGGCACCCGGGGCACCGGCGAGGAAGAGGGCCTCGGCCTCGTCGGTGGTCAGCCCCGTCAGGCGGGTGCGGTAGCCGTCCAGCAGGCGGTAACCGCCGGCGTGGCCCGCGTCGGCGTAGAGCGGGACACCGGCCGCGCTCAGCGCCTCGACGTCCCGGTACACCGTGCGCACCGACACCTCCAGCTCCTCGGCGAGCCGGGCGGCGGTCATCCGTCCGCGGGTCTGGAGCAGCAGGAGGATCGAGACGAGCCGGCTGGACTTCACTGACACAGGATGTCAGTGAAGCGGCCCTAGCGTCCCCCTTCATGGGCTTCACCGAGAAACTGCTGACCGTGCCCCCACCCGTCGAGGTGGCCGGACGCCACATCAAGCGCTATCACGTCACCTCCGACCCGGCGGGCATCGAACCCGAGGTGGAGCAGGCGGCGTACGCGATGCTGCCGGAGCTGCTGCCGGAGCCGGACGGCACTCCCCCGGCGGCCTTCGTCGTCCTGCACCGGGGCGGTGACGACGGCGCCTATCTGAACGCCTACAGCTGGGTGTGGGACAACGTCCTGCACTTCAAGGGGGCGGCGGCGGGTCAGCCCGTGCTGGGCTGCCCGGACCGCGATCCGGCCCACTTCATCGCTCCCTCCCTGCCGTGGATCGGCTGCGTCTGGGAACTGCCGCCGATCCTGCACGAGCGGGACGCCTGGGTGCGGCATCTGCTCGCAGCCGAAGTCCCGGATCTCCAGGCCTACGTGGCCGACTCCCTGTCCGAAGGAACCACAGGAGACCGCATATGAGCAGCCCGCACGACTTCGACTTCTTCCACGGTGACTGGGAGGTACGCCACCGGCGCCGCACCGCTTTTCTCGCACCGGACAGCGACTGGGAGGAGTTTTCCGGCACCAGCCACTGCCGACCGCTGTTCGACGGGACCGCGAACATCGACGAGGTCGACATGCCGCCGCTGTCCGCCAAGGGCGCGACCCTGCGGCTCTTCGACCCCGAAACCGAGCGGTGGTCGCTGAACTGGGCCTCCAGCATCAGCGGAACCCTCTTCCCACCGGTCTTCGGCCGCTTCGAGGGCGGACGCGGCGAGTTCCACGGCGACGACGCCTACGACGGCAAGGACGTGCGGGTCCGGTTTCTCTGGTCGGACGTCTCCGCCGCGTCGGCCCGCTGGGAGCAGGCGTTCTCCGTGGACGGCGGGGACACCTGGCTGACCAACTGGATCATGGAGTTCACCCGGCCTTCCGGAACGACCGCAGGCTGAACACCGGATCCGGGCGGGGCCGGTCCTGGTCGGGGAGGTGGGCGAGGCGGGTGGCGAATCCGTCGGCGAGCGGGTCGCCCGGGGGCAGGGTGACGAACCACCCCCGGCGCAGGTCGGCGATCGTGCGGCGCGGGCTGCGGCCCTGGCCGAGACCGGTGAAGCGGGCCTGCCCGGCCGGGGCCAGGCCGTGTGCCGCGGCGCAGGACTCGACCTCCGCCGCCGCGTCCCGGACCGGGCTCGGCGGCCGGGAGGACAGGACGACATCGATGTCACTGCCCACGTTGTGGGAAGCGGCCTTGTCGACCGTGGTGACGTACACCCCGCCGGGCCGCAGCACCCGGGCGCACTCTCCGACGATGGCCCGCACCTCGGCGGGCCCGGCGGCCAGGTGCAGCAGCCACACGCTGCACACGGCGTCGAACTGCCCGTCCCGGAAGGGCAGCCGGCGGCTGTCGGCGCGCACGACGGCGCCGGGGAGCCGGGTGGAGGCCTGCCGGGCCATCGCCGGCGCGAGGTCGACGCCGGTCACCCGCAGGCCGTCGCGGGCCGCCGCGAGCCGGCGGGTCACGATGCCGGTGCCGCAGGCGACGTCGAGCAGATGGCGCGCGTCCGGCGGTACGAGGCTCAGCACCGCTTCCGCGGCGGCCGCCGCCCGGGGCTCACCGCCGCGCGAGGCGTCGTACCGCTCCGCTTCCTTGTCGTAGTCGAGCACCTCGTCAGTGTGCCCCGTGCCCGGGGGCCAGGTCCTCCACCCTGCGGGCGAGCTCGAAGTCCTTCTCGGTCACGGCGCCGCCCGCGCTGTGCGTGTGCACGGCCAGGGAGACGGTGTTGTAGCCGAGCGTGAGGTCGGAGTGGTGGTTCAGCTCCTCCTGGACCTGGGCGATGTGCACGACCATCGCCGTCGCCGCGAAGTGCGAGCCGAGCCGGTAGGAGCGGATGAGGTGGTCCCTGTCGAGCGACCAGCCCGGCAGCTCGGCCAGCCGGTCCTCGACCTCCTTCTGCGACAGCGGTTCGACGGGCATGGGCCGCGCTCCTTCCCTGGCTGCTGGTCCTCCCAGCCTGCCACAGCCGGGCGGTCCGGGCCCTGGTCAGAAGGGTGCACCTGTCCGTCACGACCGGTTCTCGACTACGGTCCGGGCATGACCACTCACCCGTCCACCGCCGAGAAGGGCGCGGGCCCCCTGCTGCGGGCCTGGCGGGAGCAGCGGCGGATCAGCCAGCTGGAGCTGGCCCTGCGCGCGGACTCCTCGGCCCGGCACATCAGCTTCGTCGAGACCGGCCGCTCCCGGCCCAGCGAGGAGATGGTGCTGCGGCTGGCCGAGCATCTGGACGTCCCCGTGCGGGAGCGCAACGCGCTGCTGCTGGCGGCCGGTTACGCGCCCCGCTACCCGGAGACGCCGCTGGACGACCCGGCGCTGGGTGCGCTGCGGGAGGGCATCGAGCGGCTGATCGGCGGCTACGAGCCGTATCCGGCGCTGGTGGTGGACGCCCTGTACAACGTGGTGGCCGCCAACCGGGGGGTCATGACGCTGGTCGACGGGGTCGGCGAGGCGCTGCTCGAACCGCCGCTGAACGCGATGCGGCTGGCCCTGCACCCGCAGGGCCTCGCGCCGCGCATCCGCAATCTGCGCGCCTGGCGGGGGCATCTGCTGGAGCAGATGGAGCGGCAGATCGCGTTGCACCGCTCGGAGCCGCTGCGGGCACTGTACGAGGAGGTGGCGGCGTATCCGGTGCCCGACGCGGATCCGGCGGACGAGCCGTCGGAGCCGGTGCCGTACTTCGCGCTGCCGCTGCGGATCGAGCACGAGGGGCGGACGCTGTCGTTCGTCTCCTCGATCTCCACGTTCAACACGCCGATGGACGTGACGGTCGCCGAGCTGGCCATCGAGACGCTGCTCCCGGCCGACCCGGCGACCGCCAAGTACCTTCAGGCGTCGCTGGATTGACGCGCCCTCAGGGCCAGGTGCTGGAGGACGGCGAAACCGGCCACGGTCAGGGCCTGGAGCACCGTCCACACGGCGCCCGGCGTGCTCGGCGTGAGCCACAGCGCCAGGGCCGCGAGGCTCACCGCCGCCCAGGCGAGGTTGGCCTCGACGACGGCCCGTACGCCGAACGCCGGGGGCCGCCTGCGGGCGGCCAGCAGGCCCACGCCTGCCGCGTAGAGGGCGAGGAACGCGCCCAGGGCGAGCAGCAGCGTGGCGTCGACTCCGAGAAACCTCCCGAGCGGTCCGGAGAAGGCCAGGTAGGCGAGCGCGTTGGTGCCGGTGACGACGGCGTCCAGGGCGAGGAAGCGGCGCAGCATCGACTGCGGTTCCACGGTCCGGGCGAGCGCGGCGAGCTGGATCGCGGACATGGGGAATCACCCTCCGTCGGGTTGTGGTGCGGCGGCTGGGGCCGGGTCCCGGGCCGGAGTGCGCCGGCCCGGAACCCGGTGCGTTCACGATCCCGTCCCGGTGGCGCCCGGTCGATTACCCGCGGGGTAATGCCGACGCCGCTCCTCCGCTTCCGGCGATCTCTTCGGTGCGCGCCCTGTGATCCGGCCACCGGGACGTGTCAGACTGATCACAGGCTTGGGCACGTTGGGGAGGCGTGGCGTGAGTGAACGGCGGGCCGCACCCACGGTGGGCCAGGTGGTCCTGGGCAAGCGATTGCAGGAGCTGCGGGAGGCCGCGGGCCTCAGTCGTGACGAGGCCGCCAAGGTGCTGCGGGTCGCCCCGGCGACCGTCCGGCGGATGGAGACCGCCGACGTCGCGCTGAAGATCCCGTACGTGCAGATCCTGCTGACGGCGTACGGCGTGGCCGATGACGAGGTGACCGCGTTCGTCGACCTCGCCGAGGAGGCGAACCGGCCGGGCTGGTGGCAGCGGTTCCACGACGTGCTGCCGGAGTGGTTCAGCCTGTACGTGAGCCTGGAGGGCGCCGCGCGGATCATCCGGTCGTACGAGCCGCACTTCGTGCCGGGGCTGCTCCAGACCGAGGGGTACGCGCGGGCCGTGCTCCAGGCCGGGACCATCGCGAACGCCGGGCCGGAGGCCGTGGAGCGGCACGTGTCGCTGCGGATGGAGCGGCAGCGCCTCCTGGACCGCCCCGATCCCCCGCACCTGTGGGCGATCATGGACGAGACGGTGCTGCGCCGCCCCGTGAGCGTCGACGGCCGGGTGATGCGCGACCAGCTGGACAAGCTGCTGGAGTACGCCGCGCGCGACCGCGTCACCCTCCAGATCGCCGAGTTCGCCGACGGCCCGCATCCGGGGACGTACGCCCCCTTCTCGCTGTTCCGCTTCGCCGAGCCGGAACTGCCCGACATGGTCTTCACCGAGTATCTGACCGGCGCGCTGTACCTGGACTCCCGCAAGGAGGTCTCGGCCCATCTGGAGGTGCTGGACCACATGACGGCCGGGGCGGGGTCGGCGCAGCGTACGGAGGAGCTGCTGCGGGAGTACCGGGAGCGGTACTGAGCCCCTCCCTGCCCTGACGTCATGGTTCGGGTCCTGACCCGTACGGGCCCCGTCGGCGGGTGCGCTCCCCGGGCCGGCCCTAGCGTCGGGATGGCGGGCAGGCAGGCAAGCGCACGCGAAGGAGGTCCGATGCCCGGATTCGAGGTGCTGTACCAGGCGGCCGCGCTGTGCCTGATGTACCCCGACGACGACTTCCGCGCCCGGTTGCCGCTGCTGCGCGAAGCCGCCCCGCAGCTCAGGGAGTTCGCCGACCACGCGGCCGTCACCCCGCCGAGGGAGCTGGCCGCGCACTACGTCGAGGTGTTCGAGGCCGGGCAGGAGCACAGCCTGTACCTGAGCGCCTGGCGCGAGGCCGCCCCGGCGCCCTCCGAGGAGCTCTACCGCGCGCACGGTCTGGAGACCACCGGCGAGGAGCCGCCGGACTTCCTGCCCGCGGTGCTGGAGTTCGCGGCCCGCACCGGCAGCGACGGGCTCCTGACGGAGCACCGCGACGGCCTGGACCGGCTCAGGACCAGGCTCACCGCGTTCGGTACCCCGTACGCGACGGTCCTGGACGCGGTGTGCGCGACGCTGCCGCCCGCGCGCACCGCGCTCTAGGAGCCCGCCGACCGGATGGCACGGCTACGTGCCCGTGCCCAGCCGCCAGACGTCGGCGGAGGCGAAGGCAAAGGCAAAGGCAAAGGCAAAGGCAAAGGCAAAGGCAACGACACGGTTGCGCCGCCGACGGTGAACGACCAGTCCGGCGCGAACGTCGTGTGCGTGAGCCGCTGTTCCACCCCGTCGGCGTCCGTCCACCACGCCTCGAACTCGCCCCACCGCGGGGAGTTGGGCTAGGCGGCGCCGCCCTTCTCGTCCCGTTGGTTCTTCTCCTCGTCCACGATCTCCGCGTCCACCACTCCTTCCTCGTCCTGCGGTGCGGAGGGGGGCTCCTCGGTGGGGGTCTGCTGGGCCCGGGCGTACATCGCCTGGCCCATCCTCTGGCTCACGGAGGCGAGTTTCTCGACGCCCGCGCGCAGGGCTGCGGTGTCCGCCTGCTGTGCCAGTCCTTCCTTCACCTCGGCGACGGCCGACTCGACCTCGGACTTCGTGTCCGCCGGGACACGGTCGCCGTTCTCGCGGAGGAAGTTCTCCGTCTGGTAGACGAGTTGCTCGGCCTGGTTGCGGGTCTCGGCGGCCTCACGGCGTTTGCTGTCCTCCTCGGCATACTGCTCGGCCTCGCGCATCATCCGGTCGATGTCGTCCTTGGGCAGGGCCGAGCCGCCGGTGACGGTCATCTTCTGCTCGCGGCCGGTCGCCATGTCCTTGGCGGAGACGTGCATGATTCCGTTGGCGTCGATGTCGAAGGCGACCTCGATCTGCGGGACGCCGCGCGGGGCGGGCGGCAGGCCGGTGAGGTCGAAGACGCCGAGCTTCTTGTTGTACGCGGCGATCTCGCGTTCGCCCTGGTAGACCTGGATGCCGACGGAGGGCTGGTTGTCGGCCGCGGTCGTGAAGATCTCCGAACGCCGCGTCGGGATGGTCGTGTTGCGTTCGATGAGCTTGGTCATGATGCCGCCCTTGGTCTCGATGCCCAGGGACAGCGGGGTGACGTCGAGCAGCAGGACGTCCTTGACGTCGCCGCGGATGACGCCCGCCTGAAGCGCGGCGCCGACGGCCACGACCTCGTCCGGGTTGACGCCCTTGTGCGGATCCTTGCCGGTGAGTTCCTTGACCAGGTCGGTCACCGCCGGCATCCGCGTCGAGCCGCCGACGAGGATCACGTGGTCGATGGCGGAGAGCTGCACCCGGGCGTCTCGGACGGCCTGGTGGAAGGGTGCCTTGCAGCGGTCCAGGAGGTCCGCGGTGAGCTCCTGGAACTGGGCCCGGGTCAGCTTCTCGTCGAGATGCAGGGGGCCTTCCGCGGAGGCCGTGATGTACGGCAGGTTGATGGTCGTCTCGGTCGAGCTGGACAGCTCGATCTTGGCCCGCTCCGCGCCCTCGCGCAGCCGCTGCACCGCCATCTTGTCGCCCGCGAGGTCGACGCCGTTCTGGCCCTTGAAGCGCTTGATCAGGTACTCGACGATCCGCTCGTCCCAGTCGTCGCCGCCGAGGTGGGTGTCGCCGTTGGTGGCCTTCACCTCGATGACGCCCTCGCCCATCTCCAGCAGCGACACGTCGAAGGTGCCGCCGCCGAGGTCGAAGACGAGGACCGTCTGGTCGTTCTCCTTGTCCAGGCCGTAGGCGAGGGCCGCGGCCGTCGGCTCGTTGATGATCCGCAGCACCTTCAGGCCGGCGATCTCACCGGCCTCCTTGGTGGCCTGCCGCTGGGTGTCGTCGAAGTAGGCGGGGACGGTGATCACCGCGTCGGTGACGTCCTCGCCGAGGTAGGACTCCGCGTCCCGCTTCAGCTTCTGCAGCACCCGCGCGGACAGTTCCTGTGCCCGGTAGCGGGTGCCGTCCACGTCGCCCTCGGCGGGGAAGCGCCAGTGCGCGTCGCCCATGTACCGCTTGACCGAGCGGGCGGTGCGCTCCACGTTCGTCACGGCCTGCCGTTTGGCCACCTCGCCGACCAGCACCTCGCCGTTCTTGGCGAAGGCCACGACGGAGGGTGTGGTCCTGGCCCCCTCCGCGTTGGCGATGACGGTGGGCTCGCCGCCTTCCAGCACGGCGACCACCGAGTTCGTGGTTCCGAGGTCGATCCCGACCGCTCGTCCCATCGCTGTCCCCTTCCGCCAGGGCGACGACTCGTCCCACACTCCAGCACAAAACTTGAGTGCGCTGTTGTCAATGCCGCGAGGGGGTGATCGGCCCGCGCAGCGCCACCGCGCGCCGGGGCCGGTCGGTGACGAGCACGTCGACGCGCGGGTGGGCGAGGAAGGCCCGCATGAGGGTGTCGTCGTTGACGGTCCAGACCATGGTGAACAGGCCGTGCCGGGTCGCCTCGCGCAGCACGTTGGTCCTGGCCAGCCGTTGGTGGACGGCGACGCCGTGCGCCCCGCAGGCCCGGATGCGGCGGGCGGGGAACAGTTCGCTGAGCCGGGTCCCGGGCAGCCGGGCCAGGGCGAGGTCCCTGCGGTCGCGCCCCAGGGAGAGGGCGGTGCGCACACCGGGGTAGCCCCGGGTGACGGCGGCGACGGAACGGTCCTCCAGCGTCGTCACGACGAGCCCGTCCGTGCCGAGCAGGGCGACCGCCCGGTCGATCACCTCCTGCTCGTAGCCGGCCTCCTTGAGGTCGAGGTGGGCCACGAGCCTCCCGGCGATCAGCTCCATGACCTCGTCCACCACCGGCACGGCGTATCCGGCCCGCTCGCACAGCCCGGCATACGTGAGCGCGGACAGCGGCGGCCCGGCGGGGCCGACCCGGGGGTCGTGGTAGACGACGAGCACCCCGTCCCCGGTACGGCGGATGTCGAACTCGACGTACTCCGCGCCGGAGGCGATCGCGTCCTCGTACGCCTCCCACGTGGCGGGGCCGGCGCGCTCGGAGCCGCCGCGGTGGGCGGAGACGGCGGGGTGGGGCGTCATGGTCGTCGGTTCCCGGAGGGTGAGCGGGGAGGCGGGACGGGGGTGAAGGCGTCGTCGGGTGCGGGCAGCAGCGAACCGGAGCGGGTGCGGACCCGCCTGAGCAGGACGTATCCGATCACGACGAGGACGACGAAGGGCAGCCAGGCCAGCGCGTAGGCGGTGCCGTAGGCGCTCAGGTCGAGGATGGAACGGTGCTCGTCGACGTTCGTGCCGTTCACGCCGAAGAAGGCCAGCAGCAGCGTCGGCGGCAGGGCGATCAGCGTGGCCGCGGCGACCAGACCGGAGACGGTGCGGTCGCGGCGGTCGTCGCGCTCGGCCAGTTCGGCGTCCAGGGCGGCGGAGCGGGCGCTGATCACCGACGTCAGGCGCTCGACCATGCGGGCCGAGTTCTCCAGGCTGTCGCGGATGCCGAGGGCGTCACGCAGCGAGGACTGGAACGCCTCCGTGACCATCTCGGGGATCAGCAGGCTGTCGACGTAGGCCTCGACTCCGAAGGCCAGGTCGAGCTGGAGTTCGTTGACACCGGCGGAGAGTCGGGAGATCAGGGAGCGGATCCCGGTGGGCGAGTCGGTCAGGGCCTGCTCGTTGGCCTTCATCATGGCGAAGGCCGCCAGCCGGGCGCGCTGGAGCACCGACAGGGCGGAGATCATGCCGACGGCGACGAGGACCAGGCCGTTCTCCACGTGCGGGGCCCAGCCGGCCTGGACGGAGACGCCCCGGCCGAGGGCGGACAGGGTGAGACCGTGGTTCCTGACGTGGGGCGCGAGGCTCGCGTCGTAGGGCGTGGCGGGGTTCCACGGCATCCGGCCCCGGTAGACGATCTCGTTCAGCAGGATCGCCTTGCGGGCCTCGTCGGCGCTGAGCAGCTCGCGCTGTAACCGGCCGCCGGGGAAGACGAGTTGGTGCACGTTCTGGCCGAGGGCGAGCGGCCGGCCGCCGAGCGGTGCGGCCAGCGTCTGAAGGAGCGGGCGGTCGTCGAGCTCGATCCGCTCCCGGTCGAAGCAGGTGCTGGCCAGCCAGACGGCGAGGTCGCCGGCGGTGGTCTCGCCCGCGAAGGAGCAGTCCACGACGAGGGTGGCGTCGCCGCGCGGGGTGGTGACGACGAGGATCCGCAACGACGCGAGGCCGAGCCCGTGGTCACCGTGCGGCAGCCGCAGCCGCCGGGGCGCGACCTGCTCGTCGAGGACCGGGACGGGCAGCACGTCCTGGCTGGTCATCAGGTGGGAGGCGAACCGGCCGTAGTCGTAGCGGTCGACGAGGGCGCCGAGGGCCGTGTTCCGGCGGCGGAGCCGTCCGGAGAGGCTGAAGAGCAGCAGGACGCGGGTGCGGTCGCGGGTGGCGGAGTCGAGCACCGTGGCGTTCGTGGACGTTCCCGGCAGCATCGCGTTCCTTCCGGCCCGGCGGTTCGAGCGTCTGGTTCCTACCCCTGCCCGCAGTGGTGAACCGACGACGCCGCGCGGGCCGCCCTTCCCGGGCGTGCCCGCGCGGCGGGGGTGACGCGGGTCAGGCGAGCTTGGCGGTCAGCGTGATGGGCGTGGCCTTGAGTGCCTGGCTCACCGGGCAGCCGACCTTGGCCTCGTCGGCGGCGGCCTGGAAGGCCGCCTCGTCGATGCCGGGGACGGTGCCTTCGACGGTGAGGTGGATGCCGGTGATGCCCTCGCCGGGCTGGAAGGAGACGTCGGCCGAGGTGATGAGCTTGGTGGGCGGCGTCCCGGCCTTGTTGAGGATGTTGGAGAAGGCCATGGAGAAGCAGCTGGAGTGGGCGGCCGCGATCAGCTCCTCGGGGCTGGTCTTGCCGTTCGCCTCCTGGGCGCGCGAGGCCCACGTGACCGGCTGCTCGCCGATGGCCCCGGAGGAGTCGAAGGTGACGACACCGTTGCCCTCGAGCAGGTTGCCTTCCCAGACGGTGTGTGCGGAGCGCGTGGTAGCCACGAGTTCTTCCTTTCGCGTGCGGACTCGCGTGCGGGCCCGTCGCCGGGCCCCGTGCCCCCTATCCGATCACACTACGGCTCAACTCACGCGGAAGACCTCCCCTCTGGCGGTGAACGGCAGCCGCGCGCCCCGCGGGATCAGGTACGCGTGCTCGCGCCGCACCCGCAGCACGTCGCACCAGCCGTCGGTGATGATCAGCACGGGCGCGCCGGGCGGGAAGTCCTCGGCGCGGTGCAGCAGGTCGATGCCGGGCTGGAGGACGGTGCCGCCGCGGCCGTGGACGCGGACCCGGCCCGCGATCTCGGTGACGGGCAGGTAGCCGGCGTCGTGCGGGGCGGCGTCGCAGAACACGACCCGGGCGGCCGGGACGTCCCGCGCCCCGGCGTAGGAGGCGATGGCGCCGAGGGCCTTGCCGAGCAGCACGCGGTCCATGGAGCCGGAGGTGTCCAGGACCACGCCGAAGGTACAGCGGGCGATCTCCTCGGGCGGGAAGTACCGTCCGGCGCGCGGGATGGCGGGGGTGGCCGCCTGGCGCCGTGCGGGTCGGGCGAAGGAACGGACGGGCTCGGGGCGGGGCACGAACTCGTCGAACCAGCGGGCCAGTCGGGCGTCCCACGGCAGCGGCGGATGGCTCAGCGCGCGGATCTCCTCGACCAGGCCGCCGGGCAGGAAGCCGCGCTCCTGCCGCTGGTGCAGGTCGAGGCCCTGGGCAAGGCCGCGGCGGTAGAAGGCGTCGAGGTCTACGTAGTCTCGGGGCGGGCCGAGCGGGCCGCCGAGGATGTCACCGACGCCCTTGCCGCGCAGGGTGGCCAGCCGGCGTTTACGGCGCAGGTCGCCGGTGATGCGGTCGTAGACCTCCTCGGCGGACAGGCCGGCGAGCCCGGGGTCGTGCAGCAGCCCGTCGGGCATGACGCCGACCTGCATCTCGGTCAGCCAGCCGTTGACGACGTAGTCGCAGGCGACGTTGAAGAGGTACGGGTCGCGGGTGCCGCAGCGGTCACCGTGGCGCAGGGCGGCGTGCAGCATCTCGTGGGCGAGGACGAACCGCCACTCCTCGTCGTCGAATCCGCGCAGCGGGTTGATGTAGATCTCGGCCGCCTCGGCGTCGACCGCCGCGATGGCGATGCCGTGGGCGCGGGCGACTTCGGCGTCGGCGACCAGCGTGATGCCGGACGCGATGCCGCCGAGCAGCGGGTAGGAGGAGATGAACCAGCTCAGCGCCCGCTGCCAGGGGCGCGGCCGGGGTGCCTCGCCGTCCAGGCTGTCGCGGCGGCCGCCCGCCATGTCCATCGCGGCGGACACGGTCCGGGTCAGGGCGGTGGCGAAGGCCAGCTGCCAGTCGGGCGGCTGGGACCAGCCCGTCCACCGCGTCAGCAGCTGGTCGGGCTCGTCGCCGGCCGTGCCGCAGCGCTCGTAGACGGCGGGCAGGCCGTCGCGGCGCCAGCGGGCGGCGAGCTGCTCCTCGTCGCCGTCCGGGTAGGAGGCCGGCAGGTGCCCGGGGGTCTCGCCGATGCTGAAGCCGAGCAGGAAACGGTTGACGACGGCGCAGCGGGCGGCGAGGTCGAAGCGGTCGGGCTGGACGCGTTCGCCCTTGACGGCCGGGACGTGTCCGAAGCCGAGGTGGAGGACGGCGTGGGCGAGCGCCCAGGCCCAGGCCGCGGGCTCGGCGTGGCGCAGCGGGTGGACGTGCAGATCGCCGTCGGAGTCGACGACCACGAGCCCGTCGCGGGGTGCGAGACGGCACTCCTCGTGGCGGCAGACGTCGAACTCCACTGCCGCGAGGGCGGGGTTGGCCCTCAGCAGTCGCATGCCCTCGGCGAAGGCCTCGCCCGCGAGGTCGCGCTTCTTCTTGGCGGGGCTCCGGTTCACCGGCGGGCCTCGACCAGCCGGGGCATGTCCCGGGCCGCCTCGACGAGGAACCAGGAGGGCAGCACGGGGTTGCCGTCGCTGTCGGAGGCGATGACCGTCTGGGCCACCTCGACGGAGATCTCGGCGAGCTGCACCAGCAGGGACTTGGCGCGGTAGGCGGTCTGCCGGCCGTTCGCCGACATGTGCTCCTTGCTCGCGGGCAGTTCCTTGACCAGGCGGCCGCGGAAGGAGTCGGCGAGGTAGTAGAGCAGATCGCGGTCCTCCGGCCGGTTCGGCCAGCGGGCTTCGCCCTTGACGATGGCGTCGATGCCGTACCGGCTGCGGACGACCTTGACGTAGCCGCAGAAGGCGGTCGCGTGCGCCGGGGTCAGTGTGCCGTGCGCGAGGACCTTCAGGGTCTCCTCGTCGAGGTCCCGGCCGAAGGAGTACAGGGCGTCGGAGAGCAGGTGCCAGGAGCGGGGCGTGGAGAAGGGCTCTTCCGTCTTCGGGGGCTTGGACCACAGGTGGTCGGGCCGGTCGGTGAGGTGGTCCACGATCCAGGAGTGGATGCCGTTGCTCCCGGCCCAGGTCAGCCAGTCCGTGGCGGAGGCCTCCAGGTGCACGTGCGCGAGGCGGTTGACGAGCGCGGAGGCGATGGGCCGGGCGAGGGCGTTGTCGGTGGCGCGGTTTCCGGCGCCGATGACGATCGAGCCCTTGGGCAGCTCGTAGTTGCCGATCCGGCGGTCCAGGATCAGCGAGTAGAAGGCCTTCTGCACGTCCGGCGTGGCCGCGTTGAGCTCGTCCAGGAACAGGCAGTACGGCTCGTCCCGGGCGATCGTCTCCGGCGGGCAGAACACCGAGCGGCCGTCGCGGATCTGCGGGACGCCGATGAGGTCCTCGGGGGCGAGCTGGGTGCCCAGCAGGCTCACGCACTCCAGGCCCAGCGACTCGGCGAAGTTCCGTACCAGGGAGGACTTCCCGATGCCGGGAGCGCCCCAGATGAAGACCGGCCGGACGGTGGCCAGGCCGAGCAGCAGGTCCGGGATACGGGCGGGCGTGACAGTGACGGCTGCCTGCAAAGCAGCGACTCCTCAGGGGTGTTCGAGACGGACGCGCGGGTGTGCGGCGTCCGGGACGAACAGTGTGTGCGCCCGGTCCCGGTGGGCGCAGCCGATTTTCAGGCGGCGCGCTCCTCCTCGGCGGCCTCCAGCGGCACCTGGGGTCCGTTCGACTCACGCAGCCAGCGCCGCAGCACCCGGTGCACCTGCTCGGCCCCCACCAGTTCCTCGCCCTCCCCGACCGGCGCGGAGACGCCGAGCGGGGACAGCAGGAAGGGTCTGCCCTGGGCGCCGCCGAGGCCGCCGTGGGAGCCGATCTGCTCCTCGAAGGCGAGGACTTCGCCGTCGGCCGGGTCGTGCAGGGAGTTGACCATGATGTCGGCGGTGTGCGGGAAGGAATGGGTACGGCGTATCGCGTCTGCGGCGCCCGGGCCGAACGGGGCGAGCGGGCCCGGGTTGTCGTCGAGGTCGGCCAGCGGGATCTCGGCGCCGTACGCGCCGAGGACGACACCGCCGTGCTCCTCGCTGCGGACCAGCAGGAAGCCGATGCCGGGATGGTTGGCCAGGGTCGGCAGCAGCGCGGGGTGGCGGGCGTCGATCTCTTCCTTGCTCATCCGGTGCGTGACGTCCGGGAAGGAGATCAGGCCGAGGTTGCCGGAGGCCAGCACGATCGGCTCCTCGCGGCGCCCGGGGCGGCGCTGCTCACCGGCCTCCTCCACGGGGATGCGCAGCGCGGCGCGGACGGCGGCGCGGGCCTCCGCCCCGCTGCGGGTGCGCTCCGCCTTGCGCGGTACGGGCATGCCGCAGCCGGCCCGCACCAGGTCGCCGAGGGTGAGGCCGTAGCGGGAGCGGAAGGTCTCGCCGGGGCTCTGGCCGTGGTCGGAGAGCACGACGATCCGGTAGGGGCGCGGGGCGTGCTCGGCGACGTTCTCGATCAGGGCGAGCGAGCGGTCGAGGCGTTCCAGGACCTTCTGCGCGTCGCGGCTCGCGGGACCGGAGTGGTGGGCGACCTCGTCGTAGGCCACCAGGTCGGCGTAGACGGCGGTGCGGCCGGCGAGCATGTCGCCCGTCACGGCGGCGACGACGACGTCCCGCTCGACGACCGTCGCGAAGGCGCGGACCAGCGGGTAGAGGCCGCCGCGGGAGACGCGGGGGCGTTGTCTTCGCAGTCTCGCCCGGGTGGACTGGCCGATCTCCCGGCCCACCTCGGCGACGAAGGAGAGCGCTGTGCGCACGGCGTTGGCCGGATCGGAGAAGTAGGCGAAGTAGCCGTCCCGGGAGCGGTTCTCCCGGCTGCGGCGGCGGGTGGCGATGGACAGCACGAGGGCCTGCTGCTCGGCGCCGCCGCTGAACAGGTTGCCGCGGCTGGCGCCGTCGACGGTGAGGAGCCCGCCGTGCCCCGCGTACTCGACGGCACGGCGCTGGAGTTCGGCGGCGCTGGTCGGGCGGTTGCAGACGACCACTTCGCGGGTGTCCTTCTCGTACCAGCGGAAGGCGGGGACGTCGTGGTTGCTGCCGTGCAGGATGCCGAGCTGGCTGGCGCCGGTCTGGCTGGACCAGTCGGTGCGCCAGGGGGTGAGCCGGTGGGTGGGGCGGCCGCCGTCGCCTATGTCGAGCCAGCGGGCGACGGTGGGCATCAGGCCCTTGCCGACCGCGTCCAGCAGGGTGTCGTGACCGACGCCGTCCAGTTGCAGGAAGACGGTGCCGGGGCTCGGCGGGCAGGGCGGTCCGGACCGGCGGCGGCGGTCGGAGAGCCGGTACAGCCTGCGGCGGTAGGCGTCGTCGTCGCGTACGGCCAGGGCGGCGCCGGTCGCCGACGCCACGGCCGACATCACGGCGGCGACCACGACGGCGGTCTCCGGGGCGGCGGCGCCGCGCTCGGCGGGGTTGAGGTGCAGGGCGACCAGCAGCAGCGCCCCGTTCAGGAAGAACACCAGCAGCCCGAGCACGAGCGCCGGGACGAGGAGCAGGAGCCGGACGAGCAGTGGCCACACCAGGGCGGAGAGCAGACCGAAGGCGCCGGCGCCGAAGGCCGCCGTGACGGCGATGTCGGTCGCACTGTCGCCGTTCTCGGAGCGGAGCCGGAAGTCCGGGAGGATCCCGGCGAGCACGAGCATGGTGACGGTGGAGACCACCCACACGGCGGTACTCCGACCCACCTGACTGGCGGCCCGCCGCCACCGCACGCCCCGCACGCCCAGCCACCTCGCTTCTCGGGCCCGCAGCCGTCGCGGGCCCTCCCCCACAGTGTCTCAACGCCCGGTCGCGCCGTTTCGTCCCCAGGTCACGCCCCGGCCGGGGACGCCGTCAGCGCCCGTCGTAGCCGGCCGTCGGCATCGACAGCCGCCGGTGCACGCAGGCCTTCATCGCCGCGTCGTACGCAGGCTCCGCATGCCCCACCGTCTCGACGCGTACACCACGACGGGCACATTCGGCGGTGAACTCCTCGACGGAGGCGAGCGCGCTCTCCAGTACCCGCCGGCTGGGCGCGACGAACACGTCGAGGCCGGGCCGGACGCCGTCCCACAGCGCGCCGTGGTCGGGCCGCAGCCCGCGCACGAGTAACTCCCGGCTGACCACGTAGCCCCGCTCGGCGGCCCAGCGGGCGCACATCGCGTGCTGGCTGCGGGAGTCGACCAGGAACGGGTCGTCGTCCAGCTCCTCCAGCGGCGTCAGACTCGCGATCGCCGTGACCCGCACCGGCACCATGGCGCCCCCCTCACCTCCGGTTTCGCCGCCGACCCTACCCCTGCACGTAGGCTTCGGGGGAGTCGCGCGAAGGAGGCAATGAAGTGCCGGTGGAGATCACCTGGTGGGGTCACGCCACTTGCACCGTCGAGGACTCGAACGTGCGCGTGCTCACGGATCCCCTGTTCGCACGCCGGCTCGCACACCTGCGGCGCCGGCGCGGAGCGCTGCCGCCCCCGGGCGCCCCGCGGGCGGACGTGGCGCTGGTGTCGCATCTGCACGCCGACCACCTGCACGTGCCGTCGCTGATGCGGCTCGCCGCGGGCACGCGCCTGCTCGTGCCCCGGGGCGCACGCCGGGCGGTGCCCGGTCTGCGCCGGCTCACGCACCTGCGGGTGAGCGAGGTCGCTCCCGGGGACGAGACCCCGGTCGGTGACATCGTCGTCCGGGCCGTGCCCGCGCGGCACGACGGGCGGCGGCTGCCGTTCGGGCCGCACCGCTCCCCCGCCCTCGGCTACGTCATAGCCGGCGAGGCCCGGACGTACTTCGCCGGGGACACCGGGCTGTTCGACGACATGGCCAAGGAGGTCGGGCAGGTCGAGGTGGCTCTGCTGCCGGTGGGCGGCTGGGGGCCGTACCTGGGCGAGGGGCACCTGGACGCGGGCCGGGCGGCGCAGGCGCTGGAGCGGCTGGCGCCGAGCAGTGCGGTGCCGGTGCACTACGGCACGTACTGGCCGATCGGCATGGACGCCGTGCGCCCCCACGAGTTCCATGCGCCGGGGGACGAGTTCGTCCGGCTGGCGGCCCGGCACGCGCCGGGTGTGGCGGTGCACCGGCTGGGGCACGGGGAGAGCGTGCGTCTGGAGGGGGCGCGGTGAGCTGGTCCGCGCCCCTGGCGCTGACCGGTGTGCCCCTGCTCGCGGCGTCGGCCGTCACACCGGCGTCCGTGGTTCCCGAGTCGACGCAGCAGGCGATCGGGTATCCGACGCTCTTTGTGCTGGTGCTGGCCGGGGCGCTGGTGCCGGTGATCCCGACGGGGGCGCTGGTGAGTTCGGCGGCGGTGGTGGCCGTGCACCGGACGGCGCCGTTCTCGCTGGCGATGGTGTTCGTGACGGCGTCGCTGGCGGCGTTCCTGGGCGATGCGGCGCTGTACTGGCTGGGGCGGCGCGGGCTGAAGTCGAAGAACGGGTCGCGGTGGCTGGAGGCGATCCGGTCCCGGGCGCCGGAGGACCGGCTGGAGCAGGCGCAGGGGAAACTCGCCGCGCACGGGGTGGCGGTGCTGGTGCTGTCGCGGCTGGTGCCGGCGGGGCGGATCCCGGTGATGCTGGCGTGTCTGCTGGCGGAGTGGCCGATGCGGAGGTTTGCCCGGGGGAACTTTCCGGCCTGTCTGGCCTGGGCCGTGACGTATCAGTTGATCGGGATTCTCGGGGGGTCGTTGTTCGACGAGCCGTGGCAGGGCGTGCTGGCGGCGATCGCGCTGACCGTGCTGATCAGCGCGGTGCCGGCGGTGGTGCGGCGGGTTCGGTAGCGCCGTTCCGGGTGCGGATGCTCTCGGGGTGCGGGCTGTGGGCGGCTGGTCGCGCAGTTCCCCGCGCCCCTATGGCACATGCAGCACCTTTGAAGCGCCGACCGGCATGTCCCACAGGTTTTCCCGGGGCAGACCCGTCTCCTCCCATGCCGTCCGCACCCGCGTCAAGGGCTCCATGACCGGCTCGGCCGACAGGACGAACGTGCCCCAGTGCATGGGGGCCATCCTGGTCGCGCCCAGGTCCTGGGCCGCGCGGACCGCCTCCTCCGGGTCGCAGTGCACGTCGCGCAGCCACCAGCGGGGGTCGTAGGCGCCGATGGGCAGCAGGGCCAGGTCGATACCGGGGTAGCGGCGGCCGATGCGGGAGAACCAATGGCCGTAGCCCGTGTCGCCCGCGAAGTAGACGCGTCGGCCGCCCCGGTCGGTGAGCACCCAGCCGCCCCACAGGCTGTGGCAGGTGTCGGTGAGGGTGCGCTTGGACCAGTGGTGGGAGGGGACGAAGTCGAAGCGGACGCCGTCCAGTTCGGCCGCCTCCCACCAGTCGAGCTCCGTCACGCGCGTGAAGCGGCGGCGGTGGAACCAGCGGGCGAGCCCGGCCGGGACGAACACCGGGGTGTCGCGCGGGAGGCGGCGCAGCGTGGGGGCATCCAGGTGGTCGTAGTGGTTGTGGCTGATGACCACGGCGTCGACGCGCGGCAGTTCCTCCCACGGGACCCCCACGGGGGTGATCCGGGCCGGCGTGCCGAGGATCCGGCGCGACCACACCGGGTCGGTGAGGACGGTCAGTCCGCCGATGCGCAGCACCCAACTGGCGTGTCCCGCCCAGGTGACGGCGACGGTGCGGGCGTCGACACGGGGCAGCGGGGCCGGGGCGTAGGGCAGACGGGGGATGTCGGCGAGGCCCTCCGGGCCCGGTCTCACGGCGCCCTCGCGGGCGAAGCGGGCCATGGCCTTCAGGCCCGGGAGCGGCGCGGTCAGCCGGTCGTGGAAGGTGCGCGGCCACACCCGCCGCTCGGCCAGCGGGCGGGGTTCGGCCAGGGGCGGGTACGGGGGCGCGAGGGGGGACGGGAGCGCGGCCTCGTCGGATTCCCGGGTGGTCGTGCTGGTGGTCGACTCGGACTGCTGCGTCATCGAGGAGGCTCCCATCGCTGAGCTTCGTCGCGGAGATCGTCGAAGACCGACTTCAGTCGGCTCAACGCGCGGTGCGCCTGCGGCAGTTCCAACGGCGTGGGGGAGGTGAGGCATTCCGCCCGTTCCGGGTCGGAGCCACCCACGAGTGCGCCGGTGGAGAGCCGCACGCGCGGGGCTTCCAGGTCGTCGCCGAAGCGGTGCCCGCCCGGGGCGGGCATGCCGAGGCGTGCGGTGAGGAAGTCCTCCAGTTCCTGGGCGTCGCCGACGCCGTGCGCGGTCAGCGCGGGGCGCAGCGGGGCCAGGTCCACGTACAGGTGGCGGCCGGAGCGCGGGGGCCGGGCGAGGGCGCCCGCGGCGACGACGGCGGTGTGCGCCTCGGCGGCCAGCAGCGCGTGCAGGCGCACGGCGGCCGCCATGCGCGCGGTGACCGGTTCCGGCTCCCCCAGGGCGTACCCGGCCGCGGCGGCGACGGGCGCGGCGACGCGGGCGTCGAGGGCGGTGAGGACGTCGAGCACGCGCGCGTGCAGGCTCTGGCCGTCCTCCCCGGCCGGGAGGCGGGCCACGGCGGCCGGCCAGCCGGGCGGGAGCAGCGCCCCGGCCAGGTCGGTGACGACGGTGACCCGGTCGGGCACCATCTCGGCGGGGCTGAGCAGCACGGTGTCGTGCGGGTCGTGCAGGGTGTCGCGCCAGGTCTCGTCGCTGACGAGGTGCAGGCCCTCGCCCTGGGCGGCCTCGACGGTCTCGTGGAGCAGTTCGGGAGGGGCGACGGTCGCGGTGGGATCGTCGGCGACGGACAGCACGAGCAGCCGCGGGTCGCCGCCCTCGGCGCGGACCCGGCGCACGGTCTCCAGCAGCGCGTACGGGTCGGGGACGCCGCCGCTCTCCGGCGGGGTCGGCACATGGAAGGCGGGCCGCCCCAGCAGGCGTGCGTACGGCGCCCACCAGGCGGCGCAGGGCCGCGGTACGAGGACGTCGCCGCCTAGGGCGGCGGTCAGGGCGAGCAGCAGGGCGGGCGAGCCGGGGGCGGCGGCCACCCGGTCCGGGTCGCAGTGCAGTCCGCGGCGGTGCCAGTAGCCGCAGGCGGCCTCGCGCAGGGCCCGGCTGCCGCCGACCGGCTCGTGGCCGCCCCGGGACGCCGCGGCGGCGAGCACCGCGGACAGCTCCGGCAGGACCGGCAGCCCGTCCTCGGGGAGCGGCGGCCCGAACCGGACGGGGCCGTGACCTTCGGGGGCCGTGCGCCGCATCCGTACCTCCGCAGTGCCAGTGCCTGGTGCCGCCGTGTCGTGTGGCCGTCGCCCTCGGCACCTGAGTACCCAGAGTGCCGCCGCCCCATGGGCGCCCGGCAGGGTCGTGACGGTCACAGCATGAGCGGGGCCGGGCCGGGGAAACCGGGTTCTCCCGGGGGCGGGCTCCGGCCCGGGGGTCAGCGGGACGGGTCGCTCTCCCGGTTGCGCAGCCGATGCACGGCGGCTGCGCACGCGCCCGCGATCAGTACCCCGCCCGCGACCAGGGCGGGCACCGAGTCGGTGAAGGCCCCACCGTCACCGGCCCGTACCCCGCGCTGGACCGGTGCCGGGCCGCACTCGGTGTGGTGGCGTTCGCGGTGGTGCGAGGGTTCGGGGCAGGGCTTGTGGGTGGGGTGGTGCGTGGGCTGGTGCGACGGCTTGTGGGACCCGCCGTGCGCCACGGTGAACGTCGCGCTCCACTCCGTGCCCTCCCCGCCGGGAGCGGCCGGGCAGGTGCCGTCGACGGTCCACGCCGAGTCCTGGCCCAGGGCGTCCGGATCACCCTCGAAGTTGTCCGCGGAGGCGATGAGGGCCGTGCCGCGGTAGGCGGGTCCGGACACCTCGTCGTCGTTGCCGGTGACCCGCCGCAGCGGCACCGTGCCTTCGTCGAAGGCCTGTGAGGTGGCGTCGATGGTGTCGGGCGCCGGCCCCCCGGTCGGATCACAGCTGACCGACACGGTGAGGGTGCCCCCGGGGTGGACGGTGGCGGGAGTGACCTCGGCGGCCGGCTCGGCGAAGACGGCCGGCGCGGCGCCCGCGAGGGCTGAGCCGGCCAGGACGGCGACGGACAGGGCGTGCAGGCTGCGGCGCATCGAGGGGACTCCTTCGGTAGTCATACCCCTCTGCCATGACAGCCAGGCCGCTGTCACGTCGCGCGCGGCGGGGCCCCATTGGCGGGACAGCGCCACTCAAGCGGGTGAATCGGAGCGTCCCAGGGGCGCGGGGCCGTATCGATGCGCGGTTCCGCCGCACGGGCGCGACGAGCCACAGCGGGTCCGCACCCGCACGACCGCGTCGGCCCCCGCGGTGTCGGTGTCAGGCGACATCCCGCATGACCTGCTCCCGCACCCGTCCGCAGCACCGGCTGATCAGCCGGGACACGTGCATCTGCGAGATGCCCAGCTCCTCGGCGATCCTGCTCTGCGTCATGTCCCCGAAGAACCGCATGTACAGGATCGCCCGCTCCCGCTCGGGCAGCGCCGCCAGCCGGGCCTTCACGGACTCCCGGTCGACGACCGTGTCCAGCGCCGGGTCGTCGGATCCCAGCGCGTCGCTCAGAGAGTAGCCGTCCTCGCTGCCGGGCAGCTCCGCGTCCAGGGACAGCGCCGTGAAGCTCTCCAGCGCCTCCAGACCGGCCCGGACGTCCTCCTCGCTCATGTTCGCGTGCTCGGCGAGTTCGGTCACGGTGGGACGGCGCCCGGAGATGGTCTGGGACAGGTCCTGGCCGGCGATACGCACACGGTTGCGCAGGTCCTGGACGCGGCGGGGCACGTGCAGGGTCCACATGTGGTCCCGGAAGTGCCGCTTGATCTCGCCGGTGATGGTCGGCACGGCGTAGCTCTCGAAGGCGTTGCCGCGCTCGGGGTCGTACCGGTCGACGGCCTTGACCAGGCCGAGGGCCGCGACCTGGCGCAGATCCTCGAAGCTCTCGCCGCGGCTGCGGAAGCGTCCGGCGAGGCGGTCCGCCATGGGCAGCCAGGCCTCGACGATCTCGTCGCGGAGCGCGTCGCGCTCCGGGCCGGCGGGCATGGAGGTGAGCCTGCGGAAGGCCTCGGCGGTGTCGGGGGCGTCGTCGTGGGGGTGCCGTTTCGCGCTGGTTCGGGTCAGCATGATGCGTCGCAATTCCCTTGCAGATGCTTGGGGTCGGACGGTCACCGTGGAAGTGCATCCGCTGTGGGACAGGGCCTCGGTGGCGGCGCGCGACGCCGCTCCCACGGGCGTGCCTCCTGTCCGAAGCACTGAGGGGCGCCTGCCCCCGGCCCCCTCCCGCAAACCCGGGGGACGAGCCGCGGTTCGTCCGGTCGCGGCGCGAGGAGATGTCGGCGTTCCAGGCGGTGGGCTACGCCGAGTTGAGCGGTTCGTCCCGGGGTGTGCGCCGCGACGTCGGGGCCGGGCGCACGGAGCCGCCGCAGGCCACCTGGGACCCCATGGAGACGACCGCCGCCTCGGTCCTGAAGGGCGACACGGACCGGGGATCGATGGTCGAGCGGGGCTTCAGGGCGAAGGTGCGGGAGTTCCCGCCGGGGCGGGAGAAGAAGTGACGGCGGCGGGGGGCACACCGGCCGGTTCGGGCCGGCCGGCGTCCTCCTGCGGCAGCAGCAACTCCTCGTAACGTCCCAGCACCAGCACCACTCCGAGCATGAGCAGCGGGATGAGCACAGCGAGCATCGCCATGACGGGTCCTTCCCCAGAGAGGTGTGGGGGGTGTGATCCGGGTCTCCCGCAGAACATGGCGCAAACCAGTGCGGACGGCGGCGATCGGCCGCACGGAACCTGTGTCGCGGTCCGGTGTACGGGTACGCGGTGCGGGCCCCCGAACGTCTGGAGGGAGACATGCAGCGAGGCAGCGACCGGCTGAGCGTCCACCGGGACGACGAGATGAAGCACGAACTGCAGGGTCTGCTCAGGTCAGGGCACCCCACGCGCAGTGAGGAGTGGCACGACCCGGAGCCGGCCGCCGAGGACGACCCCGAGGTCGCCCGCGGGCCGGTGACGCCGAGCCGTGCGCCGACGTCCCTGGAGTCGGTCCGGCTGGAACTGGCCCGGATCCTGGGCCGCAGGGCGTTCCCCGCGAGCGCGCGCGACCTGGCCCGCGAGCTGCGCGGCCACCAGGCGCCCGACACCTTGGTCGAGGCCCTGGAAGGGCTGCCGCGCCAGGAGCGCTACGGCAATGTCCAGGAGCTGGCCCAGGCCCTGATCCGGGCCCGTGAGACCGGGCCGGAGGAGTACGCGTAGGACCGTGCCGGGGGCGCCGTGGGCTGCCGCGGCGCCCCCGCCGGCCTGGGAACGGAGGGAAGGCTCCCGTGATGGCCCAGTACGTCAAGGACGTGATGACAGCGGGTGTGGTCGCCGTGCGCCCGGACGCCTCGCTCGTCGAGGCGGCGCAGCTGATGCGCACCCAGAACATCGGCGACGTGGTGGTGGCCGAGGGGCAGGACGTGATCGGTGTGCTCACCGACCGTGACATCACGGTACGGGCCGTCGCCGACGGCGTCGACCCGATGACGGTGAGCGCGCGGACGGCGTGCACCCCGAATCCGGTGACGGTGACGCCGGACGACCGCGTGGCGACGGCGGTGACGCTGATGCGCGAGCACGCGGTGCGCCGGCTGCCCGTGGTGGAGAACGGACTGCCGGTGGGGATCGTGAGCCTCGGCGACGTGGCCGAGGCCGAGGACCCCGCGTCGGCACTCGCCGACATCAGCCGCGCCGAGCCCGATGCCCGGGGCGGCGGGTGAGCACGGAGCGGGCGGAGCGGCCCGCGCGGGCGTGAAAGCCGGCTGCCGCGACGAACAAGAGCCCAGCACGCAGAACAGCTCAGAACGAGGAAGAGCGGGAAGGACGTAGAACATCATGCGTATCGCGTTTCTGGTCGCGCCCGAGGGCGTCGAGCAGGTCGAGCTGACCGATCCGTGGCAGGCCGCGAAGGACGCGGGTCACGAGCCCGTGCTGGTGTCGACGCAGCAGGGCGAGATCCAGGCCTTCAACCACCTCGACAAGGCGGACACGTTCCCCGTGGACGAGGTGGTGGGCGACTCCGCGCCGGACTCCTTCGGCGCTCTCGTGCTGCCCGGCGGCGTCGCCAATCCGGACTTCCTGCGGATGGACGACAAGGCCGTGGCGTTCGTCCGGGACTTCTTCGAGCACGGCCGCCCGGTCGCGGCGATCTGCCACGCGCCGTGGACGCTGGTCGAGGCGGACGTCGTGCGCGGCCGGGAGCTGACGTCCTGGCCGAGCCTACAGACCGACATCCGCAACGCGGGCGGCACCTGGGTCGACAAGCAGGTCAAGGTCTGTGACCACGGGGCGAACAAGCTGGTCACCAGCCGCAAGCCGGACGATCTGAAGGCGTTCTGCGAGACCTTCCTGGAGGTCTTCGCGCAGGAGGCCGCCTGACGGTCCGGTGGCCCGCGCCGAGCGTGGCGCGCGCCGCGCCGTGCCGGTCCGCGTCCTTCGAGGGGCTCAGGTGCCGGGGCTGCCGGGGGTTTCCGACTCCCCGCTCCCCCGCTCCCGGGCCCCTTCGCGTGTGCGGCCCGCGGCCACCGGGCGGCGCGGGTTGCGGCGCAGGTACTCGCCCTCCAGCTGCGCCATCCGCTCGTTGTGGGCGCGCAGCGCGTCGTTCGAGCCGTAGAGCAGCGTGTCGTGGCGCGTGCGGTGGATGGTCTCCAGCTCTTTCATCAGCTGCTGGTCGTCCAGCCGGTCAGGATCCACTCCGGTCATCGTGTCGCCCCGCTCGTCGTGTTCGTCTCTGCGGTCCGGGTACCCGCCCCCGGAGCAACTGAGCACTGCCCCCGAGCGGCATCCGGGAGGAACCATGGATCTCGCCTTTCTGCACCCACTGTACGAACACCCCGGGCCCTGGGCCTCCGTGTACGTCGACACCTCTCGGCACACGGAGGGCACTCCCCACGAGCGGGAGCTGACGGCCCAGGCGATGGCCGGTGCGCTGGCCGAGCAGGGAGCGGACGAGGCGACGTGCCAGGCCGTGCGGGGCGCGATCGAGGATCTGCGGCACTCGTCCGAGCCGCACGGCCGGGCCCTGTTCGCCCGCGCCGGCGAGGTCGTCCTCGACCCGCCGCTCGTCCGTCCCCCGCAGGGCGGCGACTGGGCCGAATGGGCGCCGCTGCCGCGGGTCGCGCCCCTGCTGGAGCTGGCCGGCGAGGACCCGGTGTGCGTGGTGGCGTACGTCGACCGCAAGGGCGCGGACTTCGAGCTGCGCAACGCGCTGGGCCGGGAGGACGCGGGGAGCGTCAGCGGGCGGCAGTGGCCCGTGCACCGGACGAGTTCCGCCGACTGGTCCGAGCGGCACTTCCAACTGCGGGTGGAGAACACCTGGGAGCACAACGCCGCGGAGATCGCCGACGCGCTCGCCGTGTGCCAGGAGGAGACCAAGGCCGACCTGCTGATTCTCGTCGGCGACGACCGGGAGCGGCGGTCCGTGCACGAGCGGCTGCCCAAGCGGCTGCACGCTCTGGTCGTCGAGGCGCCGCACGGCACCGGCAGCCGGCTGCTCGACGAGGACGTGGAGCGGGCCCGGGCCGAGCACGTGGCCCGGCAGGCCGAGGCGGAGCTGGAGCGGTTCCGCGCCGCCCGCACCCCTGACGACGAGGGCCGGACCGGGGCCGCCGAGGGCGTGCCCGCGCTGGTCGAGGCGGCGCGGGAGCACCGCATCGACGAGCTGTTGATCAGGGTGGACGGGCCCGACGCGCACCGCGAGGTGTGGATCGGGGAGGATCCCGACCAGCTCGCGGTGCGCCGCACGGACCTGAAGGTCCTGGGCGAGCAGCACTCGTGGCCGGCCCGGGCGGACGACGCGCTGATCCGTTCCGCGGTGGCCACGGACGCGCCCGCGCTGTCGGTGTCCGAGCGGGAGGTGCCCGTGGGGGGCCTCGGAGCGCTGCTGCGCTGGAAGTGAGCGGGGCTGTGCGCCCGGCCTCCTTGGCGGTGCTTCACGCATCGCGTGTGCGGCTACGTTGTGGCCGGTCGCGCAGTTCCCCGCGCCCCTGAGGGCGCGGCCCCCCGGCGCTTGCAAGTGACCGGGTACCGCGCCCCGCCGCGGGAGTGCCGCACACCTCGCGCGTGCGGGCACACGGTGGCCGGTCGCGCAGTTCCCCGCGCCCCTGAGGCGGCGCGCCCCAGCGGGCCCGTTCAGCGCGCCCGTTCCACGCGGCGTTCGTCCCAGACCGGGTCCGGGGTCTCCCGGACCCGGCCGTCGCTGCCGAAGACCAGGAAGCGGTCGAAGGAGCGGGCGAACCAGCGGTCGTGGGTGACCGCGAGGACCGTGCCGTCGAAGGCCTCCAGGCCTTCCTGGAGGGCCTCGGCGGACTCCAGGTCGAGGTTGTCGGTCGGCTCGTCCAGCAGCAGCGCGGTCACGCCCTGAAGCTCCAGCAGGAGGATCTGGAAGCGGGCCTGCTGGCCCCCGGAGAGACGCTCGAACGTCTGCTCCGCCTGCTGGGTGAGTTCGTAGCGGCGCAGCCGCGAGGATGCGGCGCCGCGGTCCTGGGCGTGCTCCTTCCACAGGATGTCCAGGAGTGTGCGGCCCTCCAGCTCCGGATGCGCGTGTGTCTGCGCGAAGTGGCCGGGCACGACCCGGGCGCCCAGTTTCCAGTCGCCCGTGTGCGCCACGTCGTCGCCGGCGAGCAGGCGCAGGAAGTGCGACTTGCCGGAGCCGTTGGAGCCGAGGACGGCGACGCGTTCGCCGTAGAAGACCTCCAGGTCGAAGGGCTTCATCAGGCCGGTGAGCTCCAGGTTCGCGCAGGTGACGGCACGGACGCCGGTACGGCCGCCCTTGATCCGCATCCTGATGTCCTGCTCGCGCGGCGGCTCCGGGGGCGGGCCGGCCTCCTCGAACTTGCGCAGACGGGTCTGCGCGGCCGCGTAGCGCGAGGCCAACTCATGGCTCACCGCAGCGGCCTGACGTAGCGTCAGTACCAGCTTCTTCAGCTGCGCGTGCTTCTCGTCCCACCGCCTGCGCAGCTCCTCGAAGCGGGCGAAGCGCTCGCGCCGGGCGTCGTGGAAGGTGGCGAAACCGCCGCCGTGCACCCAGGCGTCGGCACCGGCGGGACCGGGCTCCAGGGAGATGATGCGCTGGGCCGCGCGGGCGAGGAGTTCGCGGTCGTGGGAGACGAACAGAACCGTCTTGCGGGTCTCCTTCAGCCGTTCCTCCAGCCACCGCTTGCCGGGGACGTCGAGGTAGTTGTCGGGCTCGTCGAGGAGCAGCACCTCGTCGGTGCCGCGCAGCAGCGCCTCCAGGACGAGCCGCTTCTGCTCGCCGCCGGAGAGGGTGCGGACCTCCCGGAACTGCGCCTTGTCGTACGGCACCCCGAGCGCCGCCGTGGTGCACATGTCCCACAGTGTCTCGGCCTCGTAGCCGCGGGCCTCGGCCCAGTCGGCGAGGGCCTGGGCGTACTTCAGCTGGGCGGCCTCGTCGTCGACGGTCATGATGGCGTGCTCGGCCTCGTCGACGGCCTTCGCGGCCTCGCGGATGCGGGGCGTCGCTACGGACACGAGCAGGTCGCGCACGGTCGTCTCGTCGCGCACGGACCCGACGAACTGCCGCATGACCCCGAGTCCGCCACCGACGACCACGGACCCGCCGTGCGGCTTGAGCTCACCGGCGAGCATGCGCAGCAGGGTGGTCTTCCCGGCGCCGTTGGGACCCACGAGGGCCACCACGGCCCCCTCCCCCACCCGGAACGAGACATCACCCAGCAGCGCCCTTCCGTCGGGCAGGTAGTACTCCAGGTGCGCGGCTTCGAGGTGTCCCATGGGCGCGATTGTGTGGGGGCGCGGGGGCCGGGGGCAAACGGGTTTCGGGTGACGCGGTGCCGGTCAGACCTTCTCCAGCGGCCGGTGCGGTCCGCTGGGGAGTTCCGCCTCGATCGTGTCGCCGGGGCGTACCACGCCGCCCTCGCGCACCACGCTCATGATCCCGGCCTTGCGCACGATGTTTCCCGCCTCGTCACGTCCGACGACCTGCTTCAGCAGCCCGCCCTGGAAGAGGTCGATCTGGAGGCAGGGGTTGCGCAGCCCGGTGACCTCCAGGACGGCGCTGTCGCCGATGCGCAGCAGGGTGCCGGCCGGCAGCGCCAGCAGGTCGATGCCCCGGGTGGTGATGTTCTCGCCGAGCTCGCCGGGGGCCACCTCGAAGCCCGCCTCGCCGACCTCGGCGAAGAGCTCCTCGTGCATGAGGTGGACCTGCCGCAGGTTCGGCTGGGTGGGGTCCTGCGCGACGCGCGAGCGGTGCTTGACCGTCACGCCGGCGTGCACGTCCCCCTCGACGCCGAGGCCGGTGAGCAGCGTGATGCTGTCCCGGTTCGGCTTGGTGAACGAGTACTCCCCGTTGCTGCTGACCGCCGTCACGTGGCCGCTCATCGATCGGTTCCCCCTGTTTCGGTGTTGATGATCAGCCATGAGCCTGCCCCGGGGCCGTTGGTGTGTCCACCCCCTCCGGGTACCCGCCCGGCATGACGTCACCGGTTGCTGATGCACCGTCAGTCCATATTTCAGGATGCGGGTCTCAATATGCGGCATACCTGCGTACGGTGATCTCCTGCCGACCCGACCGGAAGGGGTGGGATCCGCCATGCCGGAACCCCGCGAGACCGCCGTCTACACCCATGGGCACCACGAGTCCGTCCTGCGCTCGCACACCTGGCGCACCGCCGCCAATTCGGCGGCGTACCTGCTGCCTTCGCTCAAGCCCCACATGAAGATCCTGGACATCGGCTGCGGGCCGGGCACGATCACCGCCGATCTCGCCGAACTCGTGCCCGACGGGCAGGTCACCGGCGTCGACCGGGTGCCGGAGATCCTCGGACAGGCACGCGCCACGGCGGCCGGACGGGGGCTGGCCAACGTGGACTTCGCGGTCGCCGACGTGCACGCCCTGGACTACCAGGACGACACGTTCTGCGTCGTCCACGCCCACCAGGTGCTCCAGCACGTGGGCGACCCGGTGCGGGCGCTGCGCGAGATGAGGCGCGTCGTCAGGCCGGGCGGTCTCGTCGCCGTACGGGACGCAGACTACGAGGCCATGACCTGGTACCCGGCGTCAGAGGGTCTGGACGCCTGGCTGGACCTCTACCGCCGGGTGGCCCGGGCCAACGGCGGCGAGCCGGACGCCGGGCGACGGCTGAAGGCCTGGGCGCTGCGGGCCGGCTTCACCGACATCACGGCGACCTCCGGCACCTGGACCTTCGCCACGCCGCAGGAGCGGGCCTGGTGGAGCGGGCTGTGGGCCGACCGCACCCTGGCCTCGACGTACGCGGACCGGGCCGTCGAGGGCGGACACACCGACGGGGCGGGGCTGCGCCGCGCGGCCGCGGCCTGGCGGGAGTGGGGCGCGCGGGACGACGGGTGGTTCAGCGTGCTGCACGGAGAAGTTCTCTGCCGCAAGGAAGCCTGAAACACCAATTCCGGGACACCCTCAAAGCAGGAGGTTCGAATTATGGTTCCCATCCTGCTGGTACTGCTTCTGGCTTTGGTTCTGTTCGGCGCCGGATTCGCAGTGAAGATTCTCTGGTGGATCGCTCTCGCGGTTCTCGTCCTGTGGCTGCTGGGATTCTTCGTCCGCGGCACGTCGGCAGCGGGCGGCAGGGGCCGTTGGTACAGGTGGTAGGACGCACATGTTCCCCGGGCCTGGGTCAGGGCCCGGGGAAACGCGTGTGCGTCAGTCCCGCGGAAGCAGCGGTCCGAGCGGCCCGAGGTCCAGGTTCAGGTCCTCGGGCCGCAGTCCGTAGCGGTCGCGCAGTTCCGTCATCCGCTCGTCGAGCAGCATGAGCGTGAGCCCGATCCGCTCCTCCTGCTCCTCGCTCAGATCCCCCACGTCGAACCGGCGCAGCGCCTGGCGCTCCATGAGTTGGCGCAGCAGTTCCACCACCGTCAGCACGAGTTTGACCAGGTCGCGCTCGACCGTGTCGGGCTCCAGATCCATCCGGTTGGATCGCGGCCTGGGGTTCTCACGGGCGGTCACAGCAACTCCTCGAACGGTGAGGGCACCTGGGCGTTCACCGAGCTGATGAGCGCGTTGAGGTCGATGCGGACCAGGTCGACGTCGGCGATGCGCAGGGTGATGTCCCCCGTGATCACGACGCCGCCGGCGAGCAGCCGGTCGAGCAGGTCCACGAGGGCGACCTCACGGCGTTCCACTACGGTCACGGATTCTCCCGGTCGGTCATGTGGTCTCCCCGGCGAACGAATAGGCCGCCCAGGGACCGGTGAGCTCGATGCGCATTCCCGGCACCTCACCCTTCGTGCGGTCCACCAGTTCCACGAATTCCTCGGAATTCGCGCGGGGCACGAGATAGGCGGCGTTCAGTACGTTCCGCCCGGTCGCCTTGGAGAGCGCGGGATTCTGCGGGGGATGCATCCGGGAATCCTCCGCGAATGCGGAAAGCTCCTCGTGCAGTCGGGTCGAGAATGCCTCGGCCTTCTGCCACATTTCCTCGTGGGACCTGGTCTGCACACGCCGCTGGCGCAGGTAGTCCCGGCCCGACGCGGGCTTCTGCGCGGGCCGGGCGCTCTCCTGCGGTTCGGACTCGGCGTACACCTTGACGCCCCACTCGACGCGGCCCTCCAGACGGTCGAGGGTGCGCAGGAAGTCCTCCTCGCGGGCCTCGATCATCATCCGTACGCCGCTGTCGTCGTGGAAGACGGTGCCGAGCCGCAGTGGCAGCGGGGACGTGACCGTGGTGAGCGCGTCGATCACGCCCTGGTGGGCCCGGGCGGTCTCGGTGAGCCAGTCCAGGTCCTCCAGATGGCGCCGGAGCGGCTCCTCGGCGAAGTCCCGCTCCGGCACGTGGCTCACCACGGCCACCAGGCCGTGGTGAGTCAGCGCTCTGGGCGGATCACCCGCCACCCCCGTCAACTGGGACTGGAGCGGCGTGCCGAAGGGGCGGCAGACGGCGTAGACGTACCGCAGTCCGGTCACGGTGCCTCCTTCTTCTCCGCGCGGCCGGGCTCCAGTTCCTCCAGCCGGGCCAGCCTCTCGCGCAACTCGGCGTTCTCACGGGTCAGTTCGTCACGGCGGGCCCGTGAGCTCAGGGCCGGGTCGGTCTCCCACCAGTCGATGCCCATCTCCTTCGCCTTGTCGACGGAGGCGACGATCAGACGCAGTTTGATCGTGAGGAGTTCGATGTCGAGCAGGTTGATCCGGATGTCGCCCGCAATGACGATGCCCTTGTCCAGGACCCGTTCAAGGATGTCGGCGAGATTGGCACCGCTTCCCTGACCGTAGGGCTCGGGCATCCTGCTGGGCGTCGTCATCGCCGGCTCCCTGCCTCGACTTCCTCATCCTCGTCCTCGTATTCCTCGTCCTCGTACTCGCCCTCGGGCTCTTCCTCCTCCTCGGGCTCTTCCCCGTCCTCCTCGTCGTACTCGGCCTCGGAGTCGTCCTCGTACTCGCCCTCGGGCTCCTCCTCGCCCTCCTCTTCCGGCTCGTCCTCGTCGTACTCGTCCTCGGCCTCCTCGCCCTCGGGGCGGTCTTCCTCGGACTCCTGCTCGGACTCCTGCTCCGACTCCTCTTCGGCGACGGCGTCGTCGTGACTACGGACCACCTCGCCGTCGCGGATCTCACCGCGCCAGCCGTCCTCCGCCTCGCCCTTGATCGTGATGAAGCGGACGAAGTTCTTGAGGTCGAGCCGGGCCCGGCGGCCCTGGGCGCGCCAGATGTTGCCGGTCTTCTCGAAGAAGCCGGAGGGGTAGTACTCGATGACCAGCAGGACGCGGGTCAGGTTGTCGGTGAGCCGGTGGAAGGAGACGACGCCCTTCGTGGTGCCCTTGGCGCCCTCGGAGGTCCAGGCGATGCGGTCGTCGGGAACCTGCTCGGTGGTCTTCGCCTTCCAGCTGCGATTGGACCACCAGATCTTCGCCTGCCAGTCGGAGTGCGTGTCGTCGTCGCGGCTCGCGCTCTTGACGCCCTTGGCGAAGGTGCTGAAGTCCTGGTACTTCGTCCACTGGTCGTACGCCGTGCGCAGCGGCACGCCGACGTCGATGTGCTCGATGATGACGGTGGGCTTGTTGCCGGAACGGCCCTTGCCCTTCTTGCCCTTGCCGCCGCCGCCCAGGTTCTTGAAGGCGCCGGTGACCTTGTCCTTGATGCGCGAGCCGCCCAGCTCCACGGCGGAGCGCAACGGTCCCTTGCCCTCGGCGATCTTGCGACCGCCGTCGAGGGCGAGCTTGGCGAAGCCGGGGCTGTTGCCCTCGGCGATGTCGTTCAGCTTGCCGGTGGTCTCGCCGAGCTTGCGGCCGACGCCGGTCAGCATGCGGGTGGCCTGGGCGGCGAGGTACTCCTGCAACTCGGCCTTGAGCCGGTCGGCGGCCTCGCTGTGGGCCAGGTCGGTGAGCGGGTTCTTCGCCGCTCCGTTGGCGGCGGACTTCGCCGAACCGAGTGTGTCGCTCATCCCTCACCGCCTCCCTTCGGCAGCCGGGACCGGGCGCTGCCGCCCCTGCTCCCGGAGGTCGCCTTCTTGGCGGCCGTGGTCTTCTTCGCCGCCGTCTTCTTCGCGGGCGCCTTCTTGGCGGCCTTCTTGGCGGGGGCCTTCCTGGCGGTCTTCTGGGCCGTCTTCTTCGCGGAGGGCCTCTTGGCCGGGGCCTTCTTCGCCGCCGGCGGCTCGTCCTCGTCCCCCTGGTGCGCGGAGTCCTCGGACTCGTCGTCACGGGACTCCTCGTCCCGCGGCTCGTCGTCCTCGGGTTCCTCGTCCTCGTACGCGTCGTCGTCCTCGCGCCCGCCGGGCACCACGCCCGTCAGCTGGTCGCGCACCTGGGCGGTACGGCCGTGCAGCCGGTCGGACAGGGCGTCGAGCTGACGCTCGACCATGGCACCGGAGGCCGCCTTGCCGACACCGCGCAGATCCTCACGCAGCTGGTCCCCGATCTCCTTGAACTGCGGGTTGTTCCGCAGCTGCTGCTGCAACAGCTCCGCGACCATACGCGGGCTCAGGTTCAGTTTCTTCCCGGCGACCAGGCCGCCGACGGCCACTGCCATCTTCAGCTTTTTGGTGCGTCCCAGGAGATATCCGGCCCCCACCGCGAGGCCCAGTCCCATTCGGTTCATTGTGTAGTCCCGTTGCCTGTTCCCGCGCTCCCGCGCGAAGCGGTCTCCAGCCGGTCGAGGAGGTCGTCCTCAAGGCGGTCGAACTCCTCCTCCGTGATCTCCCCGGCCTCCAGCTGCTCTTCCAGGCGGGCCAGTTCGGCCCGGATCGTCGCGGGGTCGTAGTAGATCCGCTCGGCTTCCTGGAGTACCTGTCTGACGGCCCAGGCGCTGCCGCGTACCGGTGCGAACGGCAGCAGCAGCACCTCCGAGATCAGGCCCACGTCGTCACCCCGCTCCGGTGTCCGTGCCACTCGCCACGGTGCCCGCGGGCTCGGCCGGGCCGGGCTCGACGAAGCTGTACGGCGGCAGCGGTCCGTTGACCCGCACCTCCAGGTGCGGCATGTCCTTGCGCAGCTGCTCGACCGCGGCCAGGAAGGACTCGGCCGCGTCCCGGTCCACCAGGAACGACACGTTGGCCAGCCAGCCCGTGGACTCGGGGCCCACGCTCACGTCGTCGGCGGACGCTTCCAGCGCGCGCTGCACCGCGGCGCCGTCGTCGGCCTCCTTGGCCTTGACCGCGGCCGCGACCAGCTCGCCGAGCCGGATCTTGTCGTCGTAACTTCCGCCACCCGCCTGCCGGTTGGCCTCCGCGAGCCCGCGGATGTCGGGGCTCTCGGCCATCACCTGGTGCAGGACGGCCTCTTCGACGTGGTTGGCCTTGACGTTGTACTCGACCCGGTTGTCCAGGGCCCGCAGCCGCTCCTTGTAGTGCTCGGCGCGCTCGGCGAGCACCCCGGTGATGGAGGTGTCGTCCGGGGCGACGCTGCCGAACCGCATGGGCAGCACGCAGCCGGCCGCTCCGGCCTCGCTGAGCACGTTCTGGTGCGCGAGCAGGTCCTTGCGCTTGGGCCGCAGCCCTTCCGGTGCCTCACTGACGACGGCAGCCAGGTCACCCTCGCGCAGAATGCGCACCTCGCGGGGCGGGTCTCCGACGCCGCCCATGCCCTCGGGCAGGGCGGGGTGCGAACTCGCCGCGATGCCGTAGACGTAGGTGCTCACTCCTGCTCCTCCTTACGGCGGGACGACGTGCTCTTGCGGGCCCGCGGACGCGACTCGGTCTCACCCTCGCTCCGGGCCTGCTTGAAGGCGTCGGAAATGGTCTCGGCGGCGCCGGACAGCGCCCCCTTCGACTTGCCGCGGGCACCGGACTCGGTGATCTCCCCGACCAGGTCGGGCAGGCCCGGGTCCTTGCGCGGCCCGGCCTCCAGGTCGAGCCGGTTGCACGCCTCGGCGAAGCGCAGATAGGTGTCGACGCTGGCGACGACGACGCGTACGTCGATCTTGAGGATCTCAATGCCGACCAGGGAGACGCGCACGAATGCGTCGATGACGAGCCCCCTGTCCAGGACGAGTTCGAGCACGTCGTAGAGACCGCTGCTGCCGCCTCCGCCGCCGGTCTGCTGTGCCGGTACGACAGTCATGCCGGGTGTTCCTCCTCGTGTGTGGGTGCTGGTCCGGTCGGGCGGCCTAGCGGCCGCCGGGCCTGCGCGCGTCGGAACGACCGCGTTCGTAGCGGCGGACGCGCCGGTAACCCGTGAGCTGCCCCTCTGCGTCGAGCTCCACCTGGTAGCTCGCCATCAGGCTCATCGTGTCGGGCACGCGCTCGAGTTCGAGGACCTCGACCTCCAGCGCCCAGCCCTCCTCCGTCTGCTCGAAGGACGACACGGACTCGGCTTCCATGCCGGTGAGCTCCGCGAGCTGGCCGCGCGCCTGGCGCAGCACCTCCATCGGGCTCGGCCGGCTCTTGGCCGACTGGTTGTCGTTCGCTTTGCTCGTGTTCCGGGAGTTCCGTGACTCCTGTGAATCCTGTGACTCTTGCGTGTTTTTTGTGTTCGACATGGCCACCTCCCCCTCCGTGTGGCCGCAAGCGTGTTCGCCAAACCTCTACAGGCGCATGCATCTGCCACCCGTCCGGCCGGAGGCGGGGGTGCCTCAGCCGCGCAGGGCGTTCAGCCGCCGCCGGGCCGGACCCAGCGCCCTGCCCCGGTTCAGCAGGCCTGACCAGGGGTTGGTCCGGGCCTGCTCGACGGCGTCGGCGACGGTCCAGCGGCGGGCGTGCAGCTCCGGGTCGTCCAGCTGGTCCCAGGTGACGGGGGTGGCCACCGGCGCGCCCGGGCGGGGCCGGACCGTGTAGGGCGCGACGGCGGTCTGGGCGTAGGCGTTGCGCTGGATGTCGAGGTAGAGCCGCTCGCCGCGCTCCTTCTTTCGGGCGGCGGTGGTGAGCCGGTCGGGGTGGGCGTCGGCGAGGGTGTCGGCGACGTCCCGGGAGAAGGCCCGCACCTCGTCGAAGTCGTGCCGGCCGTTCAGCGGCACGATCACGTGCAGCCCGCGCGAGCCGGTGGTCATCAGCGCCGAGGGCAGGTCGAGCTCGTCCAGCAGCTCCCCGAGCAGCCGGGCGGCCTCGCGCACGGCCTCGAAGTCGTCCCCCGCCGGGTCCAGGTCGAAGACCAGCCGGTCGGGGTGGTCGACGCCGTCGGCGCGGGACAGCCAGCGGTGCAGGGTGATGCTCGCCTGGTCGGCCAGGTAGAGCAGGGTCGCGGTGTCGTCGCAGACCGTGTGGCGGACGGTCCCGCCCTCCTTGGCCACCTCGACGCGGGAAATCCACTCCGGGTAGTGGTCCGGGGTGTTCTTCTGCATGAACGTCGGGCCGTCGATGCCGTCGGGGTGCCGCTCCAGCATCAGCGGCCGGCCGCGCAGGTGCGGCAGCATGAAGGGCGCGACGGCCCGGTGGTAGTCGACCAGGTCTCCCTTGGTGTACTCCTTGGCGTCGCCGCCGCCGGGGAAGAGCACCTTGTCCGGCCGGTGCACCTCCACCGTGCGGCGGCCCGCCCGCACGCGGCGCGTGCCGTCGCCGCCGCTCACCGCACGACCGCCTCCTCGACCAGCAGCCGTCCGGCCGCCGCGACGGACTCCGCGTCGATGCCCGCAGCGCGCAGCTGCTCCTCCGGGGACGCCGAGCCCGGCATGCTCCGTACGCCGAGCCGGACCAGGCGCGGTACGGGGCTCCCGTCGGTGAAGGCGTCGAGGACCGCGTCCCCGATGCCGCCCTCGGGGTGGTGGTCCTCCACGGTCACCAGGCAGCCGGTCTCCTCGGCGGCCCGGCGCAGGGTGGCCCGGTCGACGGGCTTCACGGAGTACAGGTCGATCACCCGCACCGCGATGCCCTCCTGCTCCAGCGCCTCGGCGGCGGCCAGCGCCTCGTGCACGGTGACGCCCGCCGCGACGAGGGTCAGCCGGTCCTCGCCGGAGGAGCGCAGCACCTTGCTGCCGCCGACCGGGAACTCCTCGTCGGGGGCGTAGATCACCGGGCTCTCGCCGCGCGAGGTGCGCAGGTAGCGCACGCCCTCCAGGCCGGCCATCGCGCCGACGAGCCGGGCGGTCTGGTTGGCGTCGCACGGATACAGCACGGTCGAGCCGTGCACCGCCCGCATCATCGCCAGGTCCTCAAGACCCATCTGGCTGGGCCCGTCCTGGCCGATGGCGACGCCCGCGTGCGAGCCGACGAGGTTGATGCCGGAGCCGCTGATCGACGCCATCCTGATGAAGTCGTACGCCCGGGTCAGGAAGGCCGCGAAGGTGGCGGCGTACGGCACCCAGCCGCGGGACGCGAGCCCGACCGCCGAGGCGACGAGCTGCTGCTCGGCGATGTAGCACTCGAAGTAGCGGTCGGGGTGCTCCTTGGCGAAGAACTCGGCGCGGGTGGAGTCGCCGACCTCGCCGTCCAGGGCGACGATGTCGCCTCGGCCGGTGCCGAGGGCGGTGAGCGCCTCACCGAAGGCGTTGCGGGTGGCGACCTCCTCGCCCTTGTCCCACCTCGGGAGGTCGAAGTCCCCGGTGTGGACGGAGTGCAGCATGCGGGCGGCGGGCGGCTCCTGCACCCGGACGCGGATGTCGCGGGGGCCGCCGAGTGCGGCGATGGCCTCCTCGGCCTCCGGCAGCGGCTTGCCGTGCAGGCCCTCGCGGTCCTGTACGCCCTCGACGCCCTTGCCCTTGAGGGTGCGGGCGAGGATCGCGGTGGGCTGGCCCTTGGTGGACGCGGCCTCGCCGTAGGCGCGGTCGATCGCGTCCACGTCGTGGCCGTCGACCTCGATGGTGTGCCAGTCGAAGGCCTGGAAGCGGCGGGCGTAGGCGTCCAGGTCGTGGCCGTGCCGGGTGGGGCCGCGCTGGCCGAGCCGGTTGACGTCGACGATCACGGTGAGGTTGTCCAGGTGCTCGTACCCGGCGTGCTCGGCGGCCTCCCACACGGACCCCTCGGCCAGCTCGCTGTCGCCGCACAGCACCCAGGTGCGGTAGCCGGTGCGGTCGAGCCGCTTGCCGGCCAGCGCGATGCCGACCCCGACGGGCAGGCCCTGCCCGAGCGAGCCGGTGGCCGTCTCGACCCACGGCAGGCGCTGCGGGGTGGGGTGCCCTTCGAGGCGGCTGCCGAGCTTGCGGAAGGTCAGCAGTTCCTCGTCGTCGATGGCGCCGGCCGCCTTGTACGCGGAGTACAGCAGCGGGGAGGCATGGCCCTTGGACAGGACGAAGCGGTCGTTGCCGGGGTGGGCCGGGCGGTCGAAGTCGTAGTGGAGGTGGTTGGCGAGCAGCACGGCCACCAGGTCGGCGGCGGACATCGAGGACGTCGGGTGCCCGGATCCCGCCGCCGCGGCGGCGCGGACACTGTCCACCCGCAGCTGCTGTCCGAGGTCGGTGAGTTCACCGGTGTTCATGAGTCTCCTTTCGCGGAGTCGTCGTCCGGGACGTCGGTTCGTTTGACGGGGCCGGGGGCGGGGTGGTCCGGGCCGGGCGAACGGGGCGAGGGCGCTGGGGCAGGCTGATTCTTGGCGGGCTCGCCACCGGGCTGGTTTTTCGCGGGCTCACCGCCGGGCTGGTTCCTCGCGGGTTCGCCGCCCGGCTGGTTCTTGGCGGGCTCGCCACCGGGCTCATTCCTCGCCGGCTCACCACCGGGCTGATTCCTCGCCGGCTCGCCACCCGGCTGGTTCTTCGCGGGCTCACCGCCGGGCTGGTTCCTCGCGGGTTCGCCGCCCGGCTGGTTCTTGGCGGGCTCGCCACCGGGCTGGTTCTTCGCCGGCTCGCCACCCGGCTGGTTCTTGGCGGATTCGCCACCTGTCGGGTTCCCCGAGGGCTCACCGGCGGGCTGCTTCTCGGTCGGCTCACCACCGGATCGGTTCCTCGCCGGCCCGTCGGCGGTCTCCTCGGTCGCCGTGGTCGCCGCGGCCGGACGGCCCTTCGCCGTCTCCGACTCCGATCGCAACTGGCCGTGCCCGGAGCCGGGCGGGCCCGCGAGCGGGCGGCCCTTCGCCGTCTCGGGCTCGGACCGCGGCTGCGCGGACCCGGATCCGGGTCGCACCTGCGTCGTCCCGGATCCGGGCTGCCCCTTCGCGGGCTCATCGGGGGACCCGTCCGTGTCGGCCGCGAGCGCCGCCCCCGGCCCGGAGCGGGCGTCAGCCCCCTGCCGCCGCCCGGGCCCGCCCGCCACGCGGGCCACCTCGGGCGACGACGTGTCCAGCGGCACCGACCAGGACCGTACGAGCCCCAACTGCACGGCCTGGCGCGGCAGCACCGCGTCCAGCAGCCAGTCGGCCGCGACCCGGACCCGGTTCCCGGGCATCGCGGCGAGGTGGTAGCCACGCGTCACCGCGCCCGCCGGTACGCCGGACATGGTCACGCCGAGCGGGTTGGCGGCGGCCTTCGCCCCGCCCAGGTCGACGACGAAGCCGAGGTCGCGGTGGCGGTAGGGCTTGCGCGAGCCGCCCAAGCCCAGCGACGCGGCCACGTTCTCCGCCGCGATCTTGCCGTGCCGCCAGGCGTGCTGCGCGGTCATCGGCGTATAGCTCCCGGGGTTCTCCAGATCGGGTACGGCGGCCACGTCACCGCACGCGAAGAGCTCCGGCCGGCCCGGCACCCGAAGGTGCGGGTCGACGAGCAGCCGCCCCTTCTCCATCGGCAGCCCGAGGGACTCGACCAGCGGGTCGGGACGTACGCCCACGCACCACACCAGCGTCCGGGTCTCGACGGACTCGCCGTCGGTCAGCACGACCCCCTCGTGCGTGGCCTCCTTCACGGAGGTCCCCATCCGCACGTCGACGCCCCGCTGCCGCAGGACCCGGTCGGCGGTGGCGGAGAGCTTCTCGTCCATCTCGGGCAGCACGCGCGGCGCCACGTCCAGCAGCATCCAGCGCGGCCGCATGCCCCGCCGCAGCGGGTGCTTGCGGACCTGAGCGTCGGTGAACATCTGCCCGTGCGCGGCGACCTCCGTGCCCGTGTACCCGGCACCGACGACCACGAAGGTGCAGCGCGCGGCGCACGCCTGCGGGTCGTCGGAGGCAGCCGCGAGCTCCACCTGCCGGGTCACGTGATCGCGCAGGTACAGCGCCTCGGGCAGGCCCCGGAAGCCGTGCGCGTGCTCGGCGACCCCGGGGATGGGCAGCAGCTTGTTGACGCTGCCCGCGGCCAGCACCAGCCGGTCGTAGGAGAGCGAGCCCTCCTCGCCCTCCGGGCCGGTGTAGCGCAGGGTGCGGTCGTCGAGGTCGATCCGCTCGGCCTCCCCCAGCACCAGCCGGACGTCCGGCAGCGAGTCCGAGAGGGAGACCGTGACCCGGCGCGGCTCCAGGATGCCGGCGGCGACCTGGGGCAGCAGGGGCAGGTACAGGAAGTAGTCGGTCGGGTTGAGCAGGGTGATGTGGGCCCGGCCCCGGGTGACCCGGGACAGGGTGCGGGCCGTGCGGTACCCGGCGAAGCCGGCACCGACGATCAGGATGCGGGGTCGACTCACGGTCGCTCGCCTCCGGCGCTGTCGCGTGGCTCGGGAGCCTTCCGCGTCCCCCTGGCCTGGGCACCCAAACGTCGACCGGGGCCCACCGGCCCTTACGCCGCCGGTTTCCGGCCCTGCGCGCGGGTAACCCGGTGCGGGATACGGACCGCCGATGTCGCGGAGGCACTCCCCCATGCCCGAGTACGGTTACTTCCTCTCGTGCGAGCAGTACGGACCCGCCGAGCTGATCGAGCAGGCGCGGATGGCCGAGCAGGCCGGGTTCCAGGCGCTGTGGATCTCGGACCACTACCACCCCTGGAACGACGAGCAGGGCCAGAGCCCGTTCGTGTGGTCGGTGATCGGCGCGCTGTCGGAGGCGGTGTCCCTGCCGGTCGAGACGGCGGTGACCTGCCCGACCGTGCGGATGCACCCGGCGGTGGTGGCGCAGGCCGCTGCAACCAGCGCGGTGATGACGGACAACCGCTTCCGGCTCGGCGTCGGCTCCGGCGAGGCGCTCAACGAACACATCCTGGGCGACCACTGGCCGCCGGCGCACGTGCGTCTGGACATGCTGGAGGAGGCCATCCAGGTGATGCGCCGCCTGTTCACCGGCGAGGAGGTCAACCACCACGGCCCGCACTACACGGTCGAGAACGCCCGCCTGTACACGGTCCCGGACGAGCCGATCCCGATCGACATCTCCGGCTTCGGCCCCGCCGCGACGCAGCTCGCCTCCCGCGTGGGCGACGGCTACATCACGGTCATGCCGGACGAGGCGATGGTGGAGCAGTACCGCAAGGGCGGAGGCGGCGGAAAGCTCGTCAGCGGCGGCACCAAGGTCTGCTACGACACCGACAGGGACGAAGCCGTCCGGACCGTCCACCGGCTCTGGGCGAACGAGCAACTGCCGGGCGAGCTCGGCCAGGTGCTGCCCTCCCCCAAGCACTTCGAGCAGGCGCAGCAGCTCGTCACCGAGGACATGGTGCGCGCGAACCGGGTGTGCGGCGACGACGTGGACGAGCACGTGGCGGAGCTGAGGCAGTTCGCCGACGCGGGTTTCGACCGGGTCTACGTGAACCAGATCGGGCCCGACCTGCGCGGCTTCTTCGACTTCTACCGCACGAAGGTGCTGCCGCAGCTCCAGCAGGCCGCCTGACGCCCGCCCCGGGAAATCCGTAGGCGACCCGGTGGCGGGCCGCCTACAGTCGCGGGCATGTCTGTACGTCTTCGTATGCGTGAGGCCCTGCCGGAAGCGATGCGGGCCCGTGACAAGGCCGCGGTGAGTGCCCTGCGCGCCACCCTGGCGGCGCTGGACAACGCCGAGGCGGTGCCCTTGGACCACAGCGCGCCGCGTGCCGCCGCTCTGGAGGCCTCACCGGTCGGTGCCGGTGCCACCGAGGCGGCCCGGCGCGAGCTCAGCGAGGAAGAGGTGGTGGACGTCGTGCGGGCCGAGGCCGCCGAACGGCTTCAGGCGGCGGCGCACTTGACCGCCCCCGCACACGCGGACCGCGCCGAACGGCTGCGGACGGAGGCGGCCGTGCTGCTGCGCTTCCTCGACGGCGCCGCCACCGAGGACACCGCGCAGAGCGCATAGCGGCCGGCCAACCCGCAGGCGGGAGGGGCGCGTAGCGGCCGGCCAGCCCGCAGGCGGGCGCGGGCGGTCTGCGAGGCTGCCTCCACGGCGCGGAGCGCTCAATCGACGGCCGACCGCGAGCGGGCGCGGGCTGCCGCCACACCGCGAAAGACACCCACGCCACGCGCATGACCAACAGCCCGCCACAGACGGACGCGGAACGCACCACGAAGCGCTCAACGGCCGCTCACCCACGGCGAGCGCAGGCAACTCGCGAGGCTGCCTCCTCGCCGCGAAAGACACCCGCGCAAAGCGCATGACCGACAGCCCGCCACAGACGGACGCGGAACGCACCACGAAGCGCTCGACGTCCGGTCACCCACGGCGAGCGCGGGCGACCCGCGAGGCTGCCGCCACGCCGCGAAAGACACCCGCGCCACGCGCATGACCGACAGCCCGCCGCAGGCGGGCGCGGCCCGCGAAGCGCTCGGCGACCGGTCAGCCGCGGGCGGCGGGCGCGGTCAGTTTGCGCGCTGCCAGGGCGGCGGCCCCGGCGGTGAGGAGCGCGCCCATCCACCCGCGGTTCCGTGACAGCCACTGCTGCGGGCTGCTGCCGGTGGACTCGTCGTCGAAGCGCCCGTGCGCGCCGAAGTCCCGGCCGTGCGGACCGTCCGCCGGTGACCACAGGTTCGCCGGGCCCTCGGGACGGCCCTGATCCTGCTGCGCGTCGACGTTCGTGCGGGCCAGGTACCGCTCCAGCAGCCCCGGGACGACCGCGTTGGCGAGGAGCGTGGCGGCCGTGGAGCCGCCCACCCAGTACTCCCGGCGCCGCGCGTGCGACGACGCGTGCACGATGGCCCGGGCCGCGACCTCCGGCTGGTAGACGGGCGCGACGGGCCGGGCCCGCCCCGGCATGCGGTTCAGTACCCAGTCGAACTGCGGGGTGTTGAGGCCGGGCAGCTGCACCATCGTCGTCCGCACCCCGCTGCGCGCGTGCAGCAGCTCACAGCGCAGCGACTCGTTGAACCCCTGGATCGCGTGCTTGGCCCCGCAGTACGCCGACTGGAGCGGGATGCCCCGGTAGGCGAGCGCGGAGCCGACCTGCACGATGGTGCCGCGGTCGCGCGGCAGCATGTGGCGCAGGGCGGCCCGGGTGCCGAACACATAGCCCAGGTACGTCACTTCGGTGACGCGGCGGAACTCCTCCGGGGCGACGTCCGTGAACGGCGCGAACACTCCGGTGAAGGCGTTGTTGACCCAGACGTCGATGTGGCCGTAGACGTCGACGACCTGCTGGGCGGCGTCGTCGACGGCCTTGGCGTCGGAGACGTCCACGCCGACGACGAGCGCCTCGCCGCCGGCGCGCTCCACCTCGTCCGCCGCGGCGGCAAGTCCCTCACGTCCGCGGGCGAGCAGAGCGACCTTGTCCCCGCGGGCGGCGAAGGCCCGGACCGTGGCCCGTCCGACGCCGCCGCTGGCTCCGGTCACCACGACCACACGGCCGCGCCGGTGCGATGTTCCTGTCGCGCGCACCCGGCATCACGCCCCGCGATGGGGTAGGTCCGGGTCCTGCCGCGGCCGCGGCGGGACGGGGCCCGGCGTGGCCGCTTCGGCGGGCGGGGCCGGCGGAACGGGCGGGTACGGCATGCCGCCGACCGCCCCGGCCGCGGTCTGCCGGGCGCTGTCCCCGCCCGGCGCCGGACCGGCCGCGTGCTCCGGGCCCGGCCGGGCCGGCCGCGCCATGCCGCGCAGCACATAGGCCAGGGCGCCCAGGATCACGGCCGTGATCAGTGCGGCGGCCCAGTCGGGCAGGCCGAGGGCGAGGGCGAGCCCCACGGCGAGCGCGAGGGCCGCGCCCGCGTACAGGGCGAGCGCGCCGGACGCGGCGTACAGGGCGGCCTTGCGGCGCTGTTTGCGCGTCTGCTCGCGCAGTTCGTCCCGTACGGTCTCGCGTGCCACCTGTGCCAGCTCGTCGACCAGGTGCTTGTCCAGATGCTCCAGGTGATCCAACGGCTTCATACCCGGCCGGGTACCCTCGCCCCCCTGCGCGTAACTAGGCTTCGCCGCATGGAGATTCTGGGTGCCACACTGCGCGTCTGCGTCGACGACCTCGAGACCGCGATCCCCTTCTACGAGCGGCTGGCGGGCGGCAGAGCCCAGCGCTTCGAGCGGGGCGGTGTCCAGGTGGCGGCGATCGGCTGCTTCCTGCTGATGAGCGGCCCCCCGGCCGAGCTGGAGGTCCTGCGCAAGGTCGCGGCGACGATCGCCGTGACGGACGTCGAGGAGACCCACAAGGTGCTGACCGAATTGGGGGCGCACATCGTGGCGGGCCCGATCGCCTCACCGGCGGGCCGCAACCTGATCGCCCTGCATCCGGACGGCTCGGTCTACGAGTACGTGGACCGCCAGGCGTAGGCGTCGCCGCCGGGGCTCAGGGCCGGCCCGGCCGGGTGATCATCTCGGTGGTGATCGCCCAGCGTTGGTGGTCGCGCCAGGCCCCGTCGACGAAGAGCATCTTCGGCGAGAAGCCCTCCAGGCGGAACCCGCAGCCGCGGGCCAGGGCGATCGACGCGGTGTTCCCCGGCTGGACGTTGATCTCCAGCCGGTGCAGCCGCATCGGGCCGAACGCGTGACCCACGACGAGGTCCAGCCCTTCGCGCATCAGCCCGCGCCCGGCGGCGTGCGCGAAGGCGCCGTAGCCCAGCGCCCCGGACTGGAAGCCGCCCTCGACGATGTTGTTGATGTTGATGAACCCGGCGATGGCCCCGTCACCCTTGTCGCAGACCAGGAACCCGGCTTTGGAGGGGTCCTCGATCAGCCGGCCCGCGTAGGCGGTGTAGGCCTGCGCCGTGGTGGGCGGGAAGAGCCACGGGTGGTGCAGGTCCTTGCTCTCCCGGGCGCGGGCGGTGAATTCGGCACCGTCCTCGTAGGTGAAGTGGCGTATGCCCACCCGGGGGCCTTCGGCGAGGTGTCGGGATGCGTGGTGCGGCACCCCGCCACAGTAACCGCGCGGGCTGTCCCTCCCCAGTCGGGGCGTCAGGAGCCGGCGACCGGCAGCCGGAGCACTCCGGTGTTCCGCGGCCCGCTGATCACGGTCACGGGCTTGATCCCCCGGTTGCCGAAGTACGCGTCGTCGCTCGCGGCGATCACGAACCGCAGCCGGTGCCCGGCCTGGTACCGGTGCACGATGCCGGGCAGGGTGACGGTGAAGCTCCGGGTGACGTCCGGGACGCGGACCGGCGCGACCAGGCGGCGCACCAGGGTGCGGGTGCCGTCGGGGGCGACGTCGTAGAGCTTGGCGAACAGGACGAGCTTGTCGGCCGCGTCGGCGGAGTCCTGGGTGCGCTCGGCCTTCGGGGAGACCACCTTGAGCGTGGCCCGGGGTGCGCCGACGACGTCGAGGGGGCGTTCCAGCGGCTCGCTCGTCCAGTCGAGGTAGGTGCCCTTGGTGTCGCGCGGCGGCGTGTCCGGCAGGCCGATGAGGCCGGACAGGGAGCTTTCCGAATGGCTCGTGGGGATGGGCCAGTTGGTGTAGCGGCGGCTGTCGGCGGTGACCTCGTCGCGTCGGTCCACGAGTCTGCCGTCGCCGGAGAGGTACAGGGTGCGGCCGGTGGCCGGGAGCCGGCTCGCGGTGGCGTAGGTGCGGTCGGGGTCGGTGATCCAGTCGCGGTAGTAGGCGAAGGCCGGTCCGGTGTCGACGTGGGTCCGCCCGCGCAGATGACGGTCGAACCAGGCCAGGACGCGCCGGCCGACGTAGCTGGACTCCAGGTTGCCCCGGGACAGGTCGAGTTCACCGGCGGCCGGGCCGGTGAGTCCGCCGCTGTGGCCCCAGGACTGCCAGATCATCTTGACGGGCGTGCCCTGGGCCTTGAGCGTCCGGTACGTGGCGGTGGCCTCGTTGAGGTTGAACAGGGTGTCGGCCTGCCCCTGGACCAGCAGGGTCGGCGTGCGGACGCGGTGGAGGTACGACACCGGGGAGACACGGTGGGCGAAGGCGAGCAGCTCGGCGGTGCGGTCGGCCGGGTAGCTGCCGGAGTTCAGGGTGTGGACGGTCCGGCAGGCCTCGGTGACGAAGTGCAGGCAGGCCAGGGAGTTGATGCGGGAGGGGTCGAGGGCGGGCTGGAGCAGCGGCTGGCCCTCGCCGATGAGGTAGAAGCCGTTCGTCCACTGCCATTTGAAGACGCCGGGGACGCCCGTGCCGCCGGCGGCGTTGTTGGGATCGAGCGAGTAGGCCAGGTCGTTCCAGGTGATCATCGGGACGAGCGCGTCGAGGCGGTGGTCGACGGCGGCCGTGGCCAGCTGCACGGCGCCGCCGTACGATCCGCCGATCATGCCGACCCGGGGGTCTCCCGGAGCGTCCCGTGTGACGAAGTCGGCGGTGGTGCCGTCGTCGGCGGCGCGCTTGCCGCCGAGGAAGTCGACGAGCTGTGCGGCCGCCGCGCCGTCGACGTCCGGGTCGTCGAGGGAGACGAGGCAGCCGCTGCGGCCGAATCCGAGCCCGGAGTAGATGAGCGAGACGTAGCCGCGCTGGGCGAAGGCCTTGCCGATGGTGTCCGTGGAGCCGTCCGACTTGCTGCCGCCGAAGCCGTTGGTGCCGAGCACGGCGGGCGCCGGGTGGTCGCGGTCCACGCCCGCGGGACGGTACAGGTCGGCGTCGACGGTGCAGGTCCGTTCTCCGGCCCGGACGGTGAACTTCAGCGGTGTGACGGTGTAGGTGTCGGCGGCGGTGGCGGGCGGCGTGAGGGGCAGGGCCAGGGCGGCGCCCAGGGCGAGGACGAGGGGGGCACGGAATCTGGGCACGCGTCGGGACACTCGGACCTCCACGGTGAGGGCAACCCGGATACCGACCAGTAGGTACCGGCCGGTTGTCATGGTGTGACACGTGTCAGAGGCCGTCAATCACCGAAACGAGGGTTTCTTGACAGCATTTCAGTAGCGGGATGCTCACCCCAGGGCCGGTTCGTCGAGCGTCAACGTGCCCGCTCGGGCGTCCAGTTCGGCCCGGACCCCGAGGGGCATGGTCAGCGCGCCCTCCCCGTGCCCGAACCCGAACTCCTCCACGACCGGGACGCCCAGACCGCCGAGCCGGTCCGCGAAGACCGCGCGCAGCGCCTCCCGCGGGCCGCACGCCTCCCAGGAGCCGAGCACGATCCCGGCCACCCCGTCGAGCCAGCCGGCGCGCAGGAGTTGGGTCAGGTACCGGTCCAGGCGGTACGGGCTCTCGCCGACGTCCTCGACGAGCAGCAGTCCACCGCGCGCCCCGGGGTGCGCGTGCGGGGTGCCGAGGTCGCTCGCGAGCAGGCTCAGGCACCCGCCCAGGGTGACGCCCCGGGCGCGGCCCGGGACCAGAGCGGTGCCGCCCGGGGGCACGGCTGTCAGGGTCGTCACGGACTCCGGCTCGAAGAGGGTGGCCCGCAGATGGTCCTGAGCCCGGGTGTTCTTGAGGAAGTCGACGCCGGCGGCGGCGGGCCCGTACAGGGTGACCAGCCCCAGCCGGTTGGCGAAGGCCTGGTGCAGGACGGTGACGTCGCTGAACCCGGCGAACACCTTCGGGCCCGCGGACCGCATGACGTCCCAGTCGAGCAGGTCGACCATGCGCTGCGCCCCGTAGCCGCCCCGGGCGCAGAGCACGGCCGCGACGGAAGGGTCGCACCAGGCGGCCTGGAGGTCGGCGGCGCGCTGCTCGTCCGCGCCGGCGAGGTAGTCCAACTCCCGGTGTCTGCCCAGCACATGGGGTGCCACCAGGGGGTCGAGGTCCCAGCCGCGCAGGATGTCGAGCCCGGCCTGGAGGCGTTCCTCGGGCACCGGCCCGCTGGGTGCGACGACGGCGACGCGGGCGCCGGGGGCGAGCCGGGGCGGTCGGACGAGCTGGTTCACCTGCTGAGCTCCAGAGTGGGGACGCCGGGCGGTTCGAGGCGGAACACCTGTGCGTAGAGGGAGAGTTCGGCCTCCAGGGCGCGCACCATGGTCTCCGCCTTACGGAAGCCGTGCCCCTCCCCCTCGAAGGCGAGATAGGCGTGCGGCACCCTCCGGCCCTCCAGGCGGGCCAGGAACCGCTCGCACTGGACGGGCGGGCAGATCACGTCGTCCAGGCCCTGGAGCAGCAGGAACGGCACGGTGAGGCGGTCGGCGTGGGCGGCGGGCGAGCGCTCCGCGTACCGGGCGGGCACCTCGGCGAGCGGCCCGATCAGGCCCTCCAGGTACCGCGATTCGAAGTCGTGGGTCTCCCCCGTGCCCCAGCCGGCCAGGTCCAGGATCGGGTACTTGATGGTGCCGCAGGCGTAGACGCCGGTCGTGGTCAGCGAGGCGGCCGCGGTCCAGCCGCCCGCGCTGCCGCCCCGGACGGCGAGCCGGCCGCGGTCGGCGGTGCCCTCGTCGGCGAGGGCCAGGGCGACGGCGGCGCAGTCCTCGACGTCCACCACGCCCCACTGTTCGCGCAGCCGCTCGCGGTAGGAGCGGCCGTAGCCGGTGGAGCCGCCGTAGTTCACCTCGGCGACGCCGATGCCGCGCGAGGTGAAGTAGGCGATCTCCAGGTCGAGCACGAGCGGGGCCCGGCCGGTGGGTCCGCCGTGCGCCCAGACGACGTAGGGCGGCAGTTCGTCGCCGGGCGCCACGCATCCGGGGTGGTGCGGCGGATAGATGTGGGCGTGGATGTCGCGCCCGTCGGGGCCGGTGAAGGTGCGGATCTGCGGCTCGGGGTAGTACGCGGGATCGACGGCGTCGTCGTGCTCGGCGCCGACGACCCGGGCCCGGCCGGTGCGGGCGTCCAGCTCCACGACCTCGTAGGCGCTGCGCGGGCTGGCCCCGACGGCGACGACCCGTTCGCCGTGGGCGGCGAGGGTGGGGGCGAACTCGGTCCAGGGCCCGGCCGCGTCGACGACCTCGCCGGTCTCGGGGTCCAGGACGCCGAGGGCGGTGGCGCCCCGGCCGTGCACGACGGCGATCAGCCCGCTGTCGAGCGGCGTGAACCATCTCGAGCCCAGCTTCCACAGCGCGCCGCCGAACTCCTCCTCGCGCGGGCACAGCGGCTGTCCGTCGAGGTAGAGGTTCCACCAGCCGGTGCGGTCGCTCGCGTGCAGCAGACGGCCGTCGTGGGTCCAGTCGGCCTGGGCGATGGACTCGCCGGGGCCGCCCGCCACGGCCCGGGCGTCGCGCAGGGTGCCGTCGGGCGCGACCTCGGCGAGGAGCAGCTCGGTGCCGTCCCAGGGCATGCAGGGATGGTCCCAGGCGAGCCAGGCGGCCCGCCGCCCGTCGGGCGAGAGCTTCGGTCCGGTGACGAACCGGTGCCGGCCGTCGGTGAGTTCGCGTACGGCGCTCCGGTCCCGGGCCGCGGATCCGTCCAGCGGTACGGCGGCCAGGACGCGGCGCACGTCGGTGGGTCCCTCGCCGGTGAACTCCTCCAGCACGCACCACACTTCGCCCCGTGAGGGCAGCGGCAGCGGCTCGGCCCAGCGCAGGCCCGCGCCGACGGAGGACACGGGGGTGAGCGGTCGGGGTTCGCCGCCCGGCTCGCAGCGGTACAGCCGCTGGTCGGCGAAGTTCACGAACACCACCAGCGGTCCGGCCTCACCGGGGAGCGCGGCCCACGGGTGCCCGCCGTACTCGATGACCCGGCTGCGCACGTTCCACGGCGCGGGCAGCAGGGGCTCCTCCCGGCCGTCGGCGTGCCGCCGTACCAGGGTGCGCCGGCCGCCTTCGGCGGGGCGCGGCTCGGTCCACCACACCTCGTCGCCGACGAAGCCCACGTACTCCGGGTGCCCGTCGTGCGCGGCGGTCAGGGCCGCGTCGATGGGCGAGGGCCACGCCCCGTAGGCCAGCGTCCGCACCGTCTCCCCCACTCTCCTAGGCCGTCCGCAGGAACCGGTCGAGTACGCGGACACCGAAGTGCAGCGCCTCGACCGGTACCCGTTCGTCGACCCCGTGGAACATGGCCGCGTAGTCGTAGCCGTCCGGCAGCTTCAGCGGGGTGAAGCCGTAGCCGGTGATGCCGAGGCGGGAGAACTGCTTGGCGTCGGTGCCGCCGGACATGCAGAACGGCACGACGTGGCCCTCCGGCGCGAACTCCTCGACGGCGGCCCGCATGCCCGCGAACGTCGCCGAGTCGACCGGCGACTGAAGGGCGACCTCGCGGTGGTGGAACTCCCAGTCCACGTCCGGCCCGGTGAGCCGGTCGAGGGTGCTGCGGAACTCCTCCTCGCCGCCGGGCATGTACCGGCCGTCCACGTGCGCCACGGCCTCCCCGGGAATGACATTGATCTTGTAACCGGCGTCCAGCATGGTCGGGTTGGCGCTGTTGCGCAGGGTCGGCTCGACGAGCGCGGCGGCCGGGCCGAGCTTGTCCAGCAGCGTGTCGACGTCGGTGAGGTCGGTCTCGACACCATAGACGGCGGCGAGTTCGGTGAGCGCGGCACGCACGGTAGGGGTGAGCCGCAGCGGCCACTCGTGCGCGCCGATCCGGGCGATCGCGCCCGCGAGGTGGGTCACGGCGTTGTCCCGGTTGACCTTGGAGCCGTGGCCGGCGCGTCCGCGGGCGGTGAGCTTCAGCCATGCGGTGCCGCGTTCCCCGGCCGCGATCGGGTAGATCTGCCGCCCGCCGCCGTCGTGGAAGGTGAAGGCGCCCGACTCGCTGACGCCTTCGGTGCAGCCCTCGAACAGTTCGGGGTGCTCGTCGGCGAGGAACCCGGATCCGTCCTCGGCGCTGGCCTCCTCGTCCGCGGTGAACGCGATGACGATGTCCCGGCGGGGGCGGACACCCTGGCGGGCCCAGCCGCGCACGACGGCCAGGATCATCGCGTCCATGTTCTTCATGTCGACGGCGCCGCGTCCCCAGACGACCCCGTCGCGGATCTCCCCGGAGAACGGGTGCACGCTCCAGTCGGCGGCCGCCGCGGGCACGACGTCCAGGTGGCCGTGGAGCAGCAGGGCGTCGGCCGAGGGGTCGGTGCCCTCGATCCGGGCGACGACGTTGGTACGCCCCCGTGCGCGCTCCAGCAGGACCGGTTCGATCCCGGCGTCGGCGAGCCGTGCGGCGGCGTACTCGGCGGCGGGCCGCTCCCGGCAGTCGCCGCCGCCCCGGTTGGTGGTGTCGATCCTGATGAGGTCGGACGTGAAGGCCACGACCTCGTCCAGCGCGGACGCGTCCGCCTGCTCAGCCATACTGCTCCTCCACCGCGGCCGAGACGATCGTGGTGACCGCCTTGAAGGCGCGGATGCCCTCGTACATGGTCTCGCTCGTGCAGGCCACCTTCCGTTCCCCGATCCGGTCCACACCCGGGACGACGGTGGCGGCCATCGCCAGGTGCTCCGCGTCGAACTCCACGGCCACGGTGAACGGTCCTGCGTGCACGGGTTCGTGACGCACCGCCAGTGCGGCGGCCTCCTTGGCCGCCGCCCGGATGTCGGCCGCGGTGCGACCGGGAGTGCGGCACACGGCCGCGTAGCGCGACACATGGTCCTTCACCGCGACCTTCAGCGCCTCGGGCGCGTAGCCGAGCGCGTCCTCGCAGGCGACGTCGTCCCCCGTGACCAGCACGACCGGCACTCCGTACTCGGCGACGACATGGGCGTTGAGCAGCCCCTCGCTCGCCCGTACGTCGTTCAGCCAGACGCCCGTGATCTGGTTCGCGAGATAGGTGTGGGCGAGTACGCCCTCCATGCCGGCGCCCGCGTGGTAGCCGACGAACGCGATGCCGTCGACGTCGCCGTGCTGCACGCCCTCCACCATGGACAGCGCCTTGTGCCGGCCGGTGAGCATCTGGGCGCGGTCGTCCAGCTGCTCCAGCAGCAGGTTGCGCATGGTGGAATGCGCCTCGTTGATGATCACCTCATCGGCGCCGCCGTCGTAGAAGCCCTGTACGGCGGCGTTGACGTCGGAGGTGAACAGCGAGCGGCAGCGCTCCCACTGGGAGGCGCCCGGCATCACGTCGTCGGGCCAGGTGACGCCGGTGGCGCCCTCCATGTCGGCGCTGATGAGGATTCTCATGACGAGCCGTCCAGGGCGGAGATCTTCATGGTTCGTCACGTTACGCGCTGTGCGCGCAACGGGCTACGAGGTGGTCACCAACGGATCGGCAGGTCGGCGAGGAACGCGGTGAGGCGGTCGGCCAGCAGCCGGTGGTCGCGGGCCGAGTAGTGCCAGTGGCAGCCGGTGTGGTCCAGGCCGGTGGTGTCGAGGGGCCAGTGGCGGACCCCGCGGTCGCCCGCGGCGGTGCGCTCCCGGACGACGTGTTCGACATGGCCGGCGAAGGGGCCGGTGCCCGCGGCCAGGATGGTGGTCGCGGGGCCGTAACGCTTGCGCAGCTTGGCGAGGAAGCCGCTGTAGGCGCTGCGGTAGGCGGTGGCGAGGCTCTCGTCCGTCCAGGGCTCGCCCGGGTTGACGGGGGTCGAGAAGTCGTTCGTGCCGAGGTGGACCACCACCAGCCGCGGGCGCCAGGTGCCCGGGTTCTGCCAGACGTCGCCCGGCACGTTCAGCAGCGCACGGTCGTAGAAGGTGCGGTAGTTCACCTCCGGGGAGCCGCCGTTGTAGTTGCGCACCATCCCCTGGCCCGAGTACGCGTTGATCTGGTAGTCGGCGCGCAGTCCCCGGGCGGTGAGGGCGCCGTAGCTCACGTCGGCGTTGGTGGTGCGCTTGAGCTGCTCGCCGTCGCAGTCGCGGGAGGTCGAGAGGTTTCCGTAGCCGGCCGTGAGGGAGTCGCCGATGAATTCGATCTGGCGGCTGCGGGCGGCCGGCCTGGCCAGGACGGCACCGCCGGGTGCGGCGACGAAACCGCCGAAGGCGCTGGTGCTCCACGGAGTGTCGTTGCGCTTGACGAGCCGGACGGTGTGCACGCCCTCGCGCAGGCCCCTGACCCAGTGGGTGGTCCTACCCGGCGCGGTGAGGGTCGCGACGGTGGCCCCGTCGACCTGGACGTCGTAGTCGGCGGCCGGATCGTCGAGCACGACGCCCACGCCGGTGCCCCGGACCCGGCCCTCGAAGTAGACGCCGGGCCAGCTGTACCGGAGCACGTCACCGGCGTCCTGGACCCGCCCCGCGGTGTGCACGGAGTCCTCCACCCCGCGTCGGTCCGGTGCGGCGACGGTCGTGACGGCCGCTGTGCCGACCAGCACGGTCGACACCGCCGACGCGACCAGCATCCGTAACCAGGGCATCGGCATGACGGTCCTCCGCGGGGGCGAGGGGGTGCACGGAACGGGTCAGAGTGACCGTACATCGACAAATCCATCGCCCACCAGACGGCGTCCGGCATGGCCCTGCACCCGGCCCGTCCGGCAGCCCGGCGGCGACGGCCGCCGACCGCCCGCCTCAGGCCGTGCGCCCCGCCACCAGCCAGGTGGAGGGCAGCTCGATGCGGGTGCCGTCGGGCCGGTACTCCGTGGTCTTCAGGGGCAGCCGGCCGCTCGCCAGGACGGTGAGGCCGGCCGAGCGCAGGTACTCGGGCACGGCCTCGTCCGCGACCTCGCCGGGCGCGAGGCCGTGCCGGAACACGGGCGCGAGCTTGGGCGGCGGACCGTCCGGGCCGCCCGCCAGGCCCCCCAGTACCTGCTTGGCGGCGCCCGAGAGCTCCACGAGGCAGGCGCGGCCGCGGTCGCCGACCAGCGTGGCGATACCGTCGACCAGAGGCTGCCGGTCGTCCGGTTCGCACTGGTGCAGGACGCCCCGCATGTAGACGTTGGTGTCGCCGAGTTCCGCGTGCAGGGCCTGGGCCTCGTCCTTCCCGGCGGCGTCCAGCTGACGGTAGGCGGCCTGTCCCGCCGGGTCGCAGCGCCGGGCGTGGTCGAGGGCCGCGGCGGACAGGTCGACACCCAGGACCCGCGGGAAGCGGTCGGCGAGGTAGCGGGTCTGGGTGCCGTTGCCGCAGCCGAGGTCCACCAGCGGCAGGGCGGGATCGGTCAGGTACGGCTCGAAGAGCGCCAGATGGGGGCCCACGGTCAGGACCGGTTCCGCGTCCCAGAACACCGCCCCGGGTTCGGCGGACGCCTCACGCCAGAAACCCTCCCAGGCCTCCCGGTACCGACTCGTCACGCTCATGGCCCACTCCCCAGGGGTGCGTACGATCCCCGCCGTGCGACGGGCGAGTACGGTGTATCGTGCCCCGGCCCCGGCCACAAGAACGCGGCACGTACCTTCGAGCCCCGTTCGGGGCGGCGGTGTTCAGCGGCGCGGCAGCGTCAGCTCGAACCAGACCGTCTTGCCGGTCTTGGTCCGGCTGGTCCCCCACGCGCGGGACAGGGTGCTGACGAGGCGCAGACCGCGCCCGGCCTCGTCGAGCGGGCCCACGTCGAGCAGTTTCGGCAGCTCGTGGTCGTCGTCGTCCACCTCGCACAGCAGGGTGTCGCCGCGGACCAGGCGCAGTTCGACGGGGCGGGCGCGGGAGTGCCGTACGGCGTTGGTGACGAGTTCGCCGACCAGGAGTTCGGCGGGCGCGACCAGCTTGACCAGGCCCCACTCGTGCAGTTGCTCGCGGACCGCCGCTCGGGCCCGGCTCACCTCGGCCGGGTCGAGCGCGAGGCGCCATTCGCCCACGTCGTCCGGCTCGATGCCGCCCAGGCGGGCCATCAGCAGTGCCACGTCGTCCTTGCGGCCACCGCGCGTGTTGAGGGCCCGGATGATGGTGTCGCAGGCGTCGTCCATCGACGCGGCGGGGTGCGCGGCCGACTCGCAGAGGGTGGCGAGACCGACCCCGATGTCCTCGCCGCGCACCTCGACCAGCCCGTCGGTGCACATCACGAGCCGGTCGCCGGGCTCCACGCGCACGCGTACCGACTCGAAGGGCACTCCTCCGACGCCGATGGGCGCACCCGTGGGCAGGTCCAGCAGTTCGCTGCGGCCGTCGGCGGCCCGGACCAGGACGGGCGGGATGTGCCCGGCGTTGGCGAGGTGGAGCTCGCCGGCGATCGGGTCGTAGACGGCGTAGAGGCAGGTCGCCAGGTAGGTGTCGCCGAGGCGCTGGGCGAGGTCGTCGAGGTGGCGCAGCAGCTGGGCGGGCGGCAGGTCGAGCCCTGCCATGGTCTGCACGGCCGTGCGCAACTGGCCCATCATCGCCGCCGAGTTCAGGCCGTGGCCCATGACGTCGCCGACGACGAACGCGGTGCGCCCTCCGTGCAGTTTCACCGCGTCGAACCAGTCACCGCCGACCCGGCCGAGCAGCGTGCCCGGCAGATAGCGGGTGGCGATGTCACAGCCCGCCATGCGGGGCGGGATGTGCGGCAGCATGCTGTCCTGGAGCGTCTCGGCGACGTTCTCCTGCAAGGTGTACATGCGCGCGTTGTCGAGCACGAGGCCCGCGCGGGCGGCGAGTTCGGCTCCGGTGACGCGGTCCATGTCGTTGAAGACGGGCCGCTCCGGATGGCGCAGAAGGATCATGAAGCCGAGCACGACGTTGCGCGCTTTGAGGGGTACGACCAGCATGGAGCGGCCGGTGATGAGGGGCCGGATGTCGCGCTTGTCGAACTGCGCGGCGATGGCGTGTCCCATCTCCTCGCTGATGCGCGGCACGAGAACGGGTTCGCCGCTGGTCATGCACTGGAAGAACGGCGTGTGCGCCGGGAACGGCATGGCCTCGCCGACGGGGACGACGTCGTCCCAGCGGCCGGGTTCGTCGGTGTGCTCGACGGCGACCCGGTGCCACATCGTGGTCGTGTCGGGCACGCCGTCCGCGAACTCCTCGCCCGCGACGACCTGTTCGCGCAGGTACGTCCCGGCGACGTCGGTGAAGCGGGGCACGACCGCCCTGCTGACCTCGATGATCGTGCGGGACAGGTCGAGGGAGGTGCCGATGCGGCCGCTGACCTCGTTGAGGAACTCCAGGCGCTCGCGGACGGCGGCGTACTCGAGGTCTTCACCCTCGTCCCGCAGCTCCTCCGGCACGGGTTCACCAGCGGCCAGGGCCCGCGCGGCCCGTTCGCGGCGCGCCTTGCGCTCGGCGCGCCGGGCCACGCCCCAGTCGGGGGTCACGGGAACCCGGTCGTTCTGGCTGAACTCCAGGATCGGATAGCCGAGTTCGAGGACCTGCCCGACGATCCGGGCGCTCTCGCCCACGCTCATGCTGGGCAGGATCTCGGGGAGGCGGCGGGCGAGGTCCTCCGCCCCGGGGAAGTCGGTGTGCAGCGCGAAGCCGGGGGCGATCCGCTCGAACGTCCCGTCACCCGCACGCAGCCCGTCCGCGTCGGCGGCCAGCACGAGCAGCCGCTCGGGCCCGGGGCCCACCAAGGGGTAGGCCCACCACAGGACGTCGACGCGGCCGTCGCCGGGAGCGGTGAGCCGGGCGCGGCCCGCCGCCGGGTAGGAGAGCCCTCCGTCGAGGGAGGATTCCAGGTCGGGGCCGACACCGTCGCAGGCGGTGTCGGGGGCGTCCGGCTCTTCGGACAGGGCGCCGGAGACGGGGAGCAGGTCGAGGGCGGTACGGCCGATCGCCTCTTCCTTGGGGGTGCCGAACAGGCGTCGAGCGCCGCGGCTCCAGTGGGACACGAGGCCGTCGCGGTCGACCACGACGACGGCCAGGGGGACACGGCCGGGCTCGGCGGGTTCCGTCGCCGCGCCCTGCTCAGCCCTGTCGGTGCCACGGTCCATGGCCCAGGCCCTCTCTCCCCACGGACGCAAGATCTGTGCCGGCGTCACCACCGTACGGCGCCCGCCGGTGGCGATGTGAGGCAATGCGGGAATTGCCCGCGCTGGGCGCGCACCGGCGCACGACCCCGTCCGCCGGTGCTGTCCGGTCCTCGGCCGGGTGCCCGTTCAGTCGTCGTGGCTCAGCTGGAGATCCCGCTCGGTGCGGCCTCCTCCGGCGACCTGGAGCACGGTGGCGACGGGCGGGTAGCCCGCGGCGATGACGGTGTACTCGCCGGAGGACAGGTCGACGAAGCGGAACGTGCCGTCGGCGCCGGTGGTGAGGGTGTCGACGACGTTGCCCGCCACGTCGAGCAGTGTCACGCGGGCGTCCTCGACGGGCCGGCCGCCGCCCGCCCGGACGGTGCCGCGCAGCACGGCTCCGCCGGCCAGCTCGATGTCCCGGCGGGTCTCGCGGGCGGCCTGGACGGTGACGGGGAGGGCGGCCGGGCGGAAGGCGGGCGCGCCGGCGGCGAGGGTGTACTCGCCGGCGACGAGTTCGGTGATGACGTAACCGCCCTCCCGGCCGCTGCGGGTGGTGGCCACGACCTCGCCGTGCACGTTGGTGAGCGTGACGGTGGCGTCCCGTACGGGCGTGCCGTCGGCGGTGACGACGGTGCCGATCAGGTTTCCGGCGCCGCCGAGGACGATGTCGAGTTCGACGGGGCGTTCGCCGACGGTCACGGAGACCGCCTGCGGCTGGTGGCCGCCGGCCGTGGCGATGAGCACGTAGGAGCCCGGGCCGGGGGTGGCCAGCGCGTAGCGCCCGTCCTCGCCGCTGGCGCCCCGCCCCGTCTGCTGCCCGGTGGCGTCGATGAGCGTGAGCGCCGCGCGGGGCACGACCGTCCCGTCGTGGTGCTGTACCGAGCCGCACACGGGCCCGCCGGCGGCGTACGCCCGGGCCTGCGGGATCGTCCCCGGCGCCGTGTCCTGGTCGGTGACGGAGGCGTTGTGGGTCACCAGGGGTTTCTCCTTGAGGAAGAGGGCGATGACCAGTCCGAGGACGAGCACCGGCACCAGGTAGAGGAAGATCCGCGGCATGGCGTCCGCGTACGCCCGGATGTAGCCGTCGCGCAGGGCCGGGGGCAGTGCGTGCACGAGCTGCGGGGTGATGGACTCGGGGTCCGGCAGCCCGGTGCCCGCGCGGGCGGGCAGGCGCTCGGCGAGGGCGTAGGTGAGCCGGTCGGCGAACAGCGTGCCGAAGACGGCGGCGCCGACGCTGCCGCCGATCTGCCGGAAGTAGTTGTTGGCACTGGTGGCGGTGCCGAGGTCGGCCGGGCGCACGGAGTTCTGCACGGCGAGGATCAGCACCGGCATCACCATGCCGATGCCGGCGCCGAGGACGGCCATCCAGATGCTGTAGTGCAGCCGGGGCGTGCCCACCTCCAGGCGCGACAGCAGCCACATGCCGGCGACGGAGAGGGCGCCGCCGAGGACCGGGTAGGCCTTGTATCGCCCGGTGTGGCTGATGAGCTGGCCGACGACGACCGAGGCGCCGACGATGCCGGCCATCATCGGCAGCATGAGCAGGCCCGACTCGGTGGCGGAGGCCCCGTCGACCATCTGGAGGTACGTCGGCAGGTAGCTGGCGGCGCCGAACAGCGCGACACCGACCACGAGACCGACCAGGCCGGTGACGTTGAAGACGGAGTCCCTGAACAGCCGCAGCGGGATGAGGGGTTCGACGGCGAAGTGCTCGGTGACGAGGAAGAGCACGGTCGCCGCCGCCGCTCCGGCCGCGAGGCCGAGGATCATGCGCGAGTCCCAGGCGTGCTCGGTGCCGCCCCAGCTGGTCAGGAGGACCAGGCAGGTGGAGGCGGCGGTCAGCAGCAGCGCGCCGAGGACGTCCAGCCGGGCCCTGGCGGCCGGCTTGGGGAGTTTCAGCGCGACGGCGACGACGGCGAGGGTGACCAGGCCGAAGGGGACGTTGACGTAGAAGCACCAGCGCCAGGAGAGGTGGTCCGTGAAGTAGCCGCCGAGCAGCGGCCCGGCCACGGAGGCGAGGCCGAAGGCGGCGCCGATCAGGCCCAGGTAGCGGCCGCGCTGCCGGGGCGGCACGATGTCCGCGATGATCGCCTGCACGCCGATCATGAGACCGCCCGCGCCGACGCCCTGAAGGGCGCGGAAGGCGATGAGCTGGTCCATGGTCTGTGCCCGGCCCGCGAGCGCGGAGCCGACGACGAAGACGACGATCGCGAACTGGAAGACGCCCTTGCGGCCCAGCAGATCGCCGAGCTTGCCGTAGATCGGCAGTCCGACGGTGGCGGTGAGCAGGTAGGCGGTGATGGCCCAGGACATGCGGTCCAGGCCGTGCAGTTCACCGACGATCTTCGGGAGCGCCGTGGCGACGATCATCTGCTCCAGGGCGGCCAGGAGCAGCGCGAGCATGAGCGCGAAGAAGACCAGCCGCACCCGGCGCGGGCTCGGTCCGGTGTCCGGATCCGGCGGGGGTGCGGGGGTGTCGGGAGGCGCTACCGCCGGTTCGTCCTGCGCCAGAGTGATCCCGCCCACTCACCGCTCCCCTCGTCGCGCTGCCGCACAATTCCCGCGTAAAAGCGACAACTACGAGCAAGCGCGACGAGTTACGGCACCGGAGCGAGCCGTACGGAGATCACCCGAACCGGTGAGGGGCGGCAACACCTTTGAGGTGTCCGCGTCTTGGGCGGGCTACTTCTCGACCTCGGCGGCGAGCTTGGTGAGCATCGCGTCGTAGATGCGGCCGAGGCCCTTGGGCGCGAAGGTCTTCTCGAAGAAGCCGCCGATGCCGCCGGCGCCGGTCCACGTGGTGGTCACCACGACCCGGGACTTGCCCTCACCGGCCGGGGTGACCCGCCAGGTGGTGACCATGGAGGAGTTGCGGTCCTTCTCGACCAGCTCCCCGTCGGTGGGCTCGCTCACCTCGAGAAGGCAGTCGCGCACGCGCTTGCTGGTGGCCTGGAGCTTCCAGTGGACGAGGGTGCCCTCGCCGTCACCGCCCTCCCGGACCTCGTACTCGCTGAACTGCTCGGGCAGCAGCTTCGCGCGTGTGCCGCTGTAGTCGGCGAGGGCGTCGAACACCGTCTCCGCGTCCGCCGCGACGATCCGCTCCGTAGTGGCTTCGACCTGCGCCATCGCTTTCCTCCAGGACCTGGTTGCTCGGGGGTCGGGGCAAGCCAACCACCCCGCCGCCCGGCCCCCCAAATCGGGGTGGCCGAACCGGTCGAACGCGTTCGGAAAACACCCTCGCACGATCAAGGGAACATGTGTTCTATTCTGTGGTCAGTGCTACCGAGGAGGCGTCATGCGCTGGGAGAACCTCACATCGGACTCCGAACACAGCCGGGCCGATGCCGCGCTGTTCGGCGCGGACGCGGTGACCACGCGTACCTTCGACACGCCGGAGTTCCGCGGGATCACCTTCCACGAGATCCGGGCCCGCTCGATCATCAACCGGGTGCCGGCGGTCTCGCGGATGTCGTTCCAATGGACGGTCAACCCCTATCGGGGCTGCTCGCACGCGTGCGTGTACTGCTTCGCACGCAAGACGCACAGCTACCTGGACCTCGACACGGGCCTCGGCTTCGACAGCCAGATCGTGGTGAAGACCAACGCGCCGGAGCTGCTGCGCCGGCAGCTCGGCTCGCGCCGCTGGCAGGGCGAGCACATCGCCATGGGCACCAACGTCGACTGCTACCAGCGCGCCGAGGGCCGCTACCGGCTGATGCCGGGCATCATCTCGGCACTGCGCGACCACGCCAACCCCTTCTCGATCCTCACCAAGGGCACGCTCATCCTGCGCGACCTGGAGCTGATCGAGCAGGCGGCACAGGTGACCGACGTCGGCATCTCCGTGTCGGTCGGTTTCACCGACCAGGAGCTGTGGCGCACCGTCGAGCCGGGCACGCCCTCGCCCGAGCGGCGCCTCGACGTGGTGCGCACCCTGGCCGAGCACGGCATCGGCTGCGGGGTGCTGATGGCCCCGGTGATCCCGTTCCTGAGCGACTCGCCCGCCCGGCTCCGCGCCACGGTGCGGGCGATCGCGGCCTCCGGCGCCACGTCCGTGACACCGCTGGTGCTGCATCTGCGGCCCGGCGCCCGCGAGTGGTTCATGGCCTGGCTGGGGCAGCACCACCCGTACCTGGTGGCCCGCTACGAGCGGTTGTACGCGGAGGGCTCCTACGCCCCGAAGTGGTACCAGCGGCGGATCACCCGTCAGGTGCACGAACTGGCCGAGGAGTACGGCATCGGGCCCACGCGCGCGGGGATGCCGCGCCGGATCCGGCCCGAGCGGCCGGCCGAGGAGCCGCCGACCGCCGGACCGACCCAACTCTCGCTCCTCTAGGGCAGTTCGGACCTGCCCCTTACGAGCATTCGAGCGCATCCGAAGATCCAATCGGGTCATGAGCTTTACGCAATGAGTTCTTCCGGGACCTCGGTCCGGGACGATGCCGCGAGGACGGCGACCCTCGCGGTCCTCCATCCCGCCGTCCTGGGAGGACTCCATGGGAAAGCGCGCAGCCGCGCTGTGCGGTGCCGCCGCCGTCGTCATCGCCGGCACCTTCACGGCCGTTCCCGCCGGGGCGAGCGCACCAGGCACCGCGCACACCTTCCGGACCGCGAAGCCCGCCTGGAGGAGCTGCGCCACCGAGGACCACCCGACGCTCCAGTGCGCGTCCCTGAAGGTGCCCCTCGACCACCACAGGCCGCACGGGGAGAAGATCTCCCTCGCCCTGTCACGCGTCCCGCACACCGCCAGGACCTACCAGGGCCCGCTGCTGGTCAACCCCGGCGGCCCCGGCGGCAGCGGACTGACGCTCGCCGGGTTCGTCGCGTCGTCGCTGCCCGCGGAGGTCGCGGCCCAGTACGACGTCATCGGCTTCGACCCGCGCGGCGTGGGGGCGAGCAAGCCCGCGCTGGACTGCGGGCCGGGCCACTTCGACCCGGTCCGCCCGGACTCCCTGCCCACGACGCCCGCGATCGAGAAGGCCAACCTCGACCGCGCCAGGTCCTTCGCCGCCGCGTGCGGCAAGAAGTACGGGCACCTCCTCCCCTACATCACCACCACCGCCGCCGTACGCGACATGGACGTGATCCGGCAGGCCCTGGGCGCCGAGAAGATCAACTACTTCGGCTACTCGTACGGCACCTACCTCGGCGCGGTCTACGCCGGGCTCTTCCCGGAGCGGGTCCGGCGTCTGGTCCTGGACTCCGTGGTCGACCCGACCGACGTGTGGCACGAGGCCAACCTCAACCAGGACGTGGCCTTCGACGACCGCCACCGCGCCTTCCTGGCGTGGGTCGCCGAGCACGACGCGACGTACCGGCTGGGCACCGATCCGGAGAGGATCGAGGCCCGGTGGTACGCGATGCGCGCGGCCCTCGCGAAGAAGCCCGCGGGCGGCACGGTGGGCGCCTCGGAACTGGAGGACACTTTCATCCCGGGCGGCTACTACAACGGCTACTGGCCGGGCCTGGCGGAGGCGTTCGCGGCGTACGTGAACGACAAAGACCCCGACCCGCTGGTCGCGGCGTACGAGAACTTCGGCGCGGTGGACGCCTCCGGCGACAACGGCTACAGCGTCTACACCGCGGTGCAGTGCCGGGACGCCCGGTGGCCGCGCGACTGGCGGCAGTGGCGCAGGGACAACTGGGCGGTGTACGACAAGGCTCCGTTCATGACCTGGAACAACGCCTGGTACAACGCGCCGTGCGCGTTCTGGCCGACGGACTCGCGGCGGCCGGTGACCGTGGCCAACGGCAAACTGCCGCCGGCCCTGCTGTTCCAGGCGACCGGCGACGCGGCCACTCCCTACGAGGGCGCCGTCACCGCGCACCGTCTGCTCGCCCGTTCCAGCCTGGTCGTCGAGGAGGGCGGCGGCAACCACGGCGTCACGCTGAGCGGCAACGCCTGCCTGGACGAGCACCTGGCGGCGTACCTGACGGACGGCACCGTGCCGCGCGGTCACGGCGAGGCGGACGCGGTGTGCGAGGCGCTGCCCGACCCGGAGCCCGTGGCGGCGACCGCGAAGACGGCCGCGGGCTCCTCGCACGGCTCGGCGCTGCACGGCCTGCTCGGCTTCCGCCACTGAGCGGCTGACGACCCGTCGGGGGAGGACGCTGTCAGTGCCATGGTCCACCATGGGCCCATGAGTGAGCTGACGAGGATCCCCGCCCCCGACGGAGCCGCCGCAGGCGCCCGGCGCTGTCTCCCGGTCGCGTCATGACCCCGCGGATACGGGAGATGACGCCCGCCGACTGCGAGGGCGTCGCGGAGGTCCGTGTCGGGGGCTGGCGCAGCGCCTACCGGGGCCTGGTGCCGCAGCCCTACCTGGACCGGCTCAGCGTCGAGGAGGACGCCGAGCGGCGTCGCACATACCTCGCGCAGGGCGACGGCAGCGTAGTGAACCTGGTCGCCGAGGGCGCCGGCGGCGAGATCGTCGGCTGGGCGTGCCACGGCCCTTACCGGGGCGGGCAAGTCAGCACCGAGGACGCCGAGTTGTACGCCATCTACGTGCACCCGGATCGGTTGGGGCGGGGCGTGGGGCGGGCGCTGCTCGCGGAGTCGGTCGCGCGCTGTTCCGACGCGGGCCACGGCCGTCTCCTGCTGTGGGTGCTCAAGGAGAACGACCGGGCCCGCCGCTTCTACGAACGGGCCGGCTTCCGGGCGGACGGCGCCGAGGAGCCCTTCGAGGTGGACGGGGTCGCGGTCCCGGAGGTGCGGTACGCCAGGGCCCTCGCCCGCTGACGTCGCGGCACGGCGGGCCCCTCCCCCGCCGTCGTCACCGCTGCTTCGGGATCCGCCCCAGTGCCCGCACCGCCGCCTCGGCCAGCGCCGGATGGGCCAGGGCCTCGTTCAGGACGGGCCGGGCCCGGGTGTCGCCCAGCGCGCCCAGCCCGTCCACGCAGGCGAGGGCCACACGGCGGTACGGGTCGTGCGGACGCAGGCGCCGCTGGAGCGTGGTGATCAGCGCCGGCACCGCCTCGGGGGCGCGCAGTTCGACCAGGAGCCGCACCGGCTGGAGGGCGTAGGCGACACGCAGCTCGTTGGTGGCGAGGGCGGCGGCCGCCCGCGCGGTCCGCGGGTCGCCGAGCCGGGCCAGGGCGTGAGCGGCGGAGGCACAGCGCGGGGGGTCACGGTGGTTGAGCAGCAGCACCAGCGCCTCGAAGGCCCGCCGGTCCCGCGCGAGCCCCAGCCGGAACGCGGCCAGTTCCCTCGCCCACAGGTGCTGCCCGGGTTCGGTCAGCACCCCCGCCAGGGCGTCGAGGTCGTCGGTCGCCACGAGCCGCTCGAACGCGGGCGGTGCCCCGGACTCCTGCCGTAAGCGTTCCGTGAGTGATCGCAACTCTTCGCTCATGCCTCAGAGGTTAGGGGCCGCGCCGTCCGCGCGGGACGTACATCACAAAGACGAGGGCTGGCGTGCTCGTTACCCGCCAGTTAAGCTCAGACGAGCGAGTTACCCACTCGCATTCCTCGTGGCGGTCTGGTGACGCGGCTGCCGCGAGAGCAGTCGGTTCGGTGCCTCAGGTACCGCAGTACGGCTCGGCCCCGGGACAGGGCCGGTCGGACCCGCCGTTTCAACCCCGGGCGTGTGCACGCCCGCTGAGCGGCACCGGGCGTGTGCGCTTCGCAGCCCGGCCAACACCCGCACTTCATCACGCACCCGGTGCGCCCGTGGTCCGGCCCCGCCGGGCCGCCTCCGGCGCACCCGGAGCGCGTTCCCCGTCGTCACCCTCATCCTGGAGTCCCGCGATGGCCACTCCCCTTTCCGACCCGTCCCAGTCCCCGCTCCGGACCGTCGCCGTCGTCGGCCTCGGCACGATGGGCACCGGCATCGCCGAGGTCCTCGCCAAGGCCGGCCGCACGGTCATCGGCATCGACATCAGCGAGGCCCAGGCCGCCAAGTGCGTCGCCGCCCTGGAGGCCTCCACCGCCCGTGGCGTCGAGCGCGGCCGGCTGACCGAGCAGGAGCGCGCCGGGATCCTCGGCCGCGTCCGCACCTCGGCCGACCTGCGCACCGCCGCCGACGCCGACCTGGTCATCGAGGTGGCCCCGGAGTCGTACGAGGTCAAACAGCAGATCTTCCGGGAGCTGGACGGGATCGTGCGCCCGGAGACCATCCTGGCGACCGGTACCAACGCCCTGTCCGTGACCCGGCTGGCCGCCGAGTCGTCCCGCCCCGAACGGGTGCTGGGCCTGCACTTCTTCAATCCCGCCCCGGCCATGAAGCTGGTCGAGGTCGTCTCCTCGGTGCTGACCGCGCCGGCGGCCGTCACGGCGGTCACCGACCTCGCGCTGGACCTGGGCAAGGAGCCGGTCGCGGTCGGCGACCGCCCCGGTTTCGTGGCGGACGGCCTGCTGTTCGGCTACCTCAACCAGGCCGCCGCGATGTACGAGGCCAAGTACGCCTCCCGCGAGGACATCGACGCCGCGATGCGGCTGGGCTGCGGACTGCCCATGGGCCCGCTGGCGCTGCTCGACCTGATCGGCGTCGACACCGCCCGCACGGTCCTGGAGGCCATGTACGCCGCCTCCCGCGACCGGCTGCACGCCCCGGCCCCGATCCTCAAGCAGCTCAGCGAGGCGGGCCTGACCGGCCGCAAGGCGGGGCGCGGCTTCTACACGTACGAGGCGCCGGGCAGCGCGGCCGTCGTGCGGGACACGCTGACCCCGCCGGAGGGGGGCGACCTCGCCCCCGGGCGGGAGATCCACTCGGTCGGTGTCGCGGGCTCGGGCACCATGGCCTCAGGGATCGCCGAGGTCTTCGCCAAGGCCGGGTACGAGGTGGTCCTGGCCGCCCGCAGCGCGGAGAAGGCGCAGACCGCGAAGGCCCGGATCGGCAAGTCCCTGGCACGCTCGGTCGACAAGGGCCGGATGAGCGCGGAGACCGCCGCCGCGACCCTGGACCGCATCACGGCCACGGGCACCTACGACGACTTCGCCGGTGTCGACCTGGCCGTGGAGGCCGTCGCCGAGGACCTGGAGGTCAAGCGGCAGCTGTTCGCGGCCCTGGACAAGGTCTGCAAGCCGGGCGCGATCCTCGCCACCACGACCTCGTCGCTGCCGGTCGTCGCCTGCGCCCGGGCCACCTCGCGCCCGCAGGACGTGATCGGCATGCACTTCTTCAACCCGGCGCCGGCCATGAAGCTGGTCGAGGTGGTCCGGACGGTGCTGACGGCCGACGACGTCCACGCGACGGTCCGCGAGGTGTGCGGCCGGATCAGGAAGCACCCGGTCGACTGCGGCGACCGCGCCGGCTTCATCGTGAACGCGCTGCTGTTCCCGTACCTGAACAACGCGATCAAGATGGTGCAGGAGCACTACGCGACGCTCGACGACATCGACGCGGCGATGAAGCTGGGCGGCGGCTACCCGATGGGCCCGTTCGAGCTGCTGGACGTCGTCGGACTGGACGTCTCGCTGGCCATCGAGAAGGTCCTGCACCGCGAGTTCCGCGACCCGGGGCTCGCTCCGGCGCCGCTGCTGGAGCACCTGGTGGCCGCGGGCTGCCTCGGCCGCAAGACCGGCCGTGGCTTCCGCGAATATGCCAAGCGCTGAGCGTCCCGGCGACCGGTTCCGGTCCGGCGCGGAGTGGGGCGGCCTGCTCGGCCCGGACCGGTTCCACGAACCAGGCCATGCGCAGCGAGCTGCGCACATGCAGTACGTTCAGGGCATGCCCCAGCCCGCCAAGTCCTCACGTACACCAGCCGCGACCGAGGCGCCGGAGAGTGCCGCCGGCTCTCGCGCCGCCGCCCAGCGGCTCAAGATGCGCCGGGAACTGGCGGCCGCCGCGATGGAGCTGTTCGCCACCAAGGGGTACGAGGCGACCACCGTCGACGAGATCGCGGCCCGGGCCGGGGTCGCGCGCCGTACCTTCTTCCGCCACTTCCGCTCCAAGGAAGAGGCGATCTTCCCCGATCACGACGACACCCTGATCCGGGCCGAGGCGGTGCTCAACGCCGCGCCGGCGCACGAGCATCCGCTCGACACGGTGTGCCGCGGCATCAAGGAGGTCATGCGGATGTACGCGGCCCGGCCGGAGATCTCGGTCGCCCGCTACAAGCTGACCCGCGAGGTGCCCACCCTGCGCGAGGCGGAGATCGCGTCGGTGGCCCGCTACGAGCGGCTCTTCACCCGCTACCTCCTCGGCCACTTCGACGAGCGCGCGCACGCGGACGACGCCAACGACGACCCGCTGCTGGCGGAGGTCGCCGCGTCGGCCGTGGTGACGGCCCACAACCACGTACTGCGGCGCTGGCTGCGCGCGGGCGCCCAGGGGGATGTGGAGGCACAGCTGGACCACGCCTTCGCGATCGTGCGGAAGACCTTCGGCACGGGCATCGGGGCCGGGCGTTCCACGGACACACAGCCGGCCGCGGCCACGGCCTCGGCACAGGGCGAGGTGCTGGTGACGGTCGCCCGTACCGACGCGCCGCTGGAGGAAGTCATGCGGACGATCGAGCAGGCCCTCAAGGAGCGCTGAGCGGCCCTGCGAGGGGTCTGAGCGGCCCTGCGAAGGGCTCTGAGCGGCTGAAGCCACTGTGATGACGGCCACCCCACGGGGTGGCCGTTTTGGCATGTCAGGGGCTGCTTTGCAGGCTCCTGGAGGGCCTGTTCGATCGATCATCGCTCATCTGTTACGTAAAGATTTCATCTGAGGTCAAGTTCTGGCACTCAGTGCCTTGCGGGGTGACACGCGGTGTCATACGTTGAAGAGGTCCGGGCGATGTCCCAGCAAGCTCACCCGCCTGCTCGCCCGGTCGCCTGCGTCACAGGCAACCTCCCGCGCCACCCAGCGCTGTCGAACAGCTCCACCGCCGAACCGACGGCACACCCTCAACCCTCAGCAGCACCGACGTAACCATCGGCGCCCCTCCCTCAGGGCGCTCACCGCCGGAGGCAACACCGTGACCGTTAAGGACATCCTGGCCGCGATCCAGTCGCCCGACTCCACGTCGGAGGACTTCGCCGCCCTCCAGATCCCCGAGTCGTACCGCGCGATCACCGTGCACAAGGACGAGACGGAGATGTTCGCCGGACTCGCCACGCGCGACAAGGACCCCCGCAAGTCGATCCACCTGGACGAGGTGCCGCTGCCCGAGCTCGGCCCGGGCGAGGCGCTGGTGGCCGTCATGGCCTCCTCGGTCAACTACAACTCCGTGTGGACGTCGATCTTCGAGCCGCTGTCCACCTTCGGCTTCCTGGAGCGCTACGGCCGCACCAACGAGCTGGCCAAGCGCCACGACCTGCCGTACCACATCATCGGCTCCGACCTCGCGGGCGTCGTCCTGCGCACCGGCCCCGGCGTCAACGCCTGGCGGCCCGGCGACGAGGTCGTCGCGCACTGCCTCTCCGTCGAGCTGGAGTCCAGCGACGGCCACAACGACACGATGCTCGACCCCGAGCAGCGCATCTGGGGCTTCGAGACGAACTTCGGCGGCCTCGCCGAGATCGCGCTGGTCAAGTCCAACCAGCTGATGCCGAAGCCCGACCACCTCAGCTGGGAGGAGGCCGCCGCCCCCGGCCTCGTCAACTCCACCGCCTACCGCCAGCTGGTCTCCCGCAACGGCGCCGGCATGAAGCAGGGCGACAACGTCCTGATCTGGGGTGCGAGCGGCGGACTCGGCTCCTACGCCACCCAGTTCGCGCTGGCCGGCGGCGCCAACCCGATCTGTGTCGTCTCCAGCGAGCAGAAGGCGGACATCTGCCGCTCGATGGGCGCCGAGGCGATCATCGACCGCAGCGCCGAGGGCTACAAGTTCTGGAAGGACGAGACCACCCAGGACCCGAAGGAGTGGAAGCGCTTCGGCAAGCGCATCCGCGAGTTCACCGACGGCGAGGACATCGACATCGTCTTCGAGCACCCGGGCCGCGAGACCTTCGGCGCGTCGGTCTTCGTCACCCGCAAGGGCGGCACCATCACCACCTGCGCCTCGACCTCGGGCTACATGCACGAGTACGACAACCGCTACCTGTGGATGTCGCTGAAGCGGATCATCGGCTCGCACTTCGCCAACTACCGCGAGGCCTGGGAGGCCAACCGGCTCATCGCGAAGGGCAAGATCCACCCGACCCTGTCGAAGGTGTACTCCCTGGAGGACACCGGCCAGGCCGCCTACGACGTGCACCGCAACCTGCACCAGGGCAAGGTCGGCGTGCTGTGCATGGCGCCCGAGGAGGGCCTGGGCGTGCGCGACCACGAGAAGCGCGCCAAGCACATCGACGCCATCAACCGCTTCCGGAACATCTGAGAGGCGTACATGACTGAGCGTCAGAAGGACCGGCCGTGGCTCATGCGGACCTACGCCGGTCACTCCACCGCCGAGGCGTCCAACGAGCTGTACCGGCGCAACCTCGCCAAGGGCCAGACAGGTCTGTCGGTGGCGTTCGACCTGCCGACGCAGACCGGCTACGACTCCGACCACATCCTCGCCCGCGGCGAGGTCGGCCGGGTCGGCGTGCCGATCGCGCACGTCGGTGACATGCGCCGGCTGTTCCAGGACATCCCCCTGGAGCAGATGAACACCTCGATGACGATCAACGCCACCGCCATGTGGCTGCTGGCGCTCTACCAGGTCGTCGCCGAGGAGCAGGGCGCGGACATCACCAAGCTCCAGGGCACGACCCAGAACGACATCGTCAAGGAGTACCTGTCCCGCGGGACGCACGTCTTCCCGCCGGGGCCGAGCCTGCGCCTGACGACGGACATGATCGCGTACACGGTCTCCCACATCCCGAAGTGGAACCCGATCAACATCTGCAGCTACCACCTCCAAGAGGCGGGCGCCACGCCGGTGCAGGAGATCGCGTACGCGATGTCCACCGCGATCGCCGTCCTCGACGCCGTGCGCGACTCCGGCCAGGTGCCGCAGGAGCGCATGGGCGATGTCGTCGCACGCATCTCGTTCTTCGTGAACGCGGGCGTCCGCTTCGTCGAGGAGATGTGCAAGATGCGGGCGTTCGGCCGCATCTGGGACCGCATCACCCGTGAGCGGTACGGCATCGAGAACCCCAAGCAGCGCCGCTTCCGCTACGGCGTCCAGGTCAACTCCCTGGGCCTGACGGAGGCACAGCCGGAGAACAACGTCCAGCGGATCGTGCTGGAGATGCTGGCCGTCACCCTCTCCAAGGACGCCCGCGCCCGGGCCGTGCAGCTGCCCGCCTGGAACGAGGCGCTGGGCCTTCCCCGCCCGTGGGACCAGCAGTGGTCGCTGCGCATCCAGCAGGTGCTGGCGTACGAGAGCGACCTGCTGGAGTACGAGGACATCTTCGAGGGCTCGAAGGTGATCGAGGCGAAGGTGGACGAGCTGGTCGAGGCCTCGTTCGCCGAGATCGACCGCATCCAGGAGATGGGCGGCGCGATGGCGGCCGTCGAGTCCGGCTACCTCAAGTCGCAGCTGGTCGCCTCGCACGCCGAGCGCCGGGGCCGGATCGAGTCCGGCCAGGAGAAGATCATCGGTGTCAACGCCTTCGAGGGCACCGAGCCGAACCCGCTGACCGCCGACCTGGACACCGCGATCCAGACGGTGGACCCGGCGGTCGAGGCCCGGGTCATCGCCGCGCTCCAGCAGTGGCGTGACAGCCGCTACCAGCCGCCGTTCAACCACCCGCGCCCCTGCAAGGCGCTGGAGCGGCTGAAGGAGGCCGCGCGCGGCAGCGAGAACCTCATGGAGGCCACCCTGGAGTGCGCCCGCGCCGGGGCGACGACCGGCGAGTGGGCCGGGGCCCTGCGCGAGGTGTTCGGCGAGTTCCGGGCGCCCACGGGCGTCTCCTCGGCACCGGTGGCCGTCCCCGTCGAGGAGGGCAGCACGCTCGCCCTGGTCCGCCGCAAGGTGGACCTCACGGCCAAGGACCTGGGCGTGGGCAAGCTGCGCTTCCTGGTCGGCAAGCCGGGCCTGGACGGGCACTCCAACGGCGCCGAGCAGATCGCTGTGCGTGCGCGCGACGCCGGCTTCGAGGTGGTCTACCAGGGGATCCGGCTGACGCCCGAGCAGATCGTGGACGCGGCCCTCGCCGAGGACGTGCACGCGGTCGGCCTGTCGATCCTGTCCGGCTCGCACGCCCAATTGGTGCCCGACGTGCTCGAACGGCTCCGTGTGGCCGGTGCCACAGATATACCGGTGATCGCCGGTGGCATCATCCCGAACGGTGATGCCGAGCAGCTCAGGGAAGCCGGAGTGGCCGCGGTCTTCACCCCGAAGGACTTCGACATCACCGGAATCATCGGCCGGATCGTCGACGAGATCCGGAAAGCGAACAAGCTCGACCCCCTGGAGGTCCCCGCATGACCACGGTCAACCGCCTTCGCCCCCGGCGTTCCTGCCTGGCGGTACCGGGCTCGAACCCGCGCTTCCTGGAGAAGGCCCAGGGCCTCCCGGCCGACCAGGTCTTCCTCGACCTGGAGGACGCGTGCGCCCCGCTCGCCAAGCCCGAGGCGCGGCACACCATCGTGAAGTTCCTGAACGAGGGCGACTGGACGGGCAAGACGCGGGTCGTGCGCGTCAACGACTGGACGACCGAGTGGACGTACCGCGACGTCGTCACGGTCGTCGAGGGCGCCGGCCAGAACCTCGACTGCATCATGCTGCCGAAGGTGCAGACGGCCGAGCAGATCGTCGCCCTCGACCTCCTCCTCACCCAGATCGAGAAGACGATGGGCTTCGAGGTCGGCAAGATCGGCATCGAGGCGCAGATCGAGAACGCGCAGGGCCTGAACAACGTCAACGAGATCGCGACGGCCTCCCAGCGCGTCGAGACGATCATCTTCGGCCCGGCCGACTTCATGGCGTCGATCAACATGAAGTCGCTGGTCGTGGGCGAGCAGCCGCCCGGCTACCCGGCAGACGCCTACCACTACATCCTGATGAAGATCCTGATGGCCGCCCGCGCCAACAACCTCCAGGCGATCGACGGTCCCTACCTCCAGATCCGCAACATCGACGGCTACCGCGAGGTCGCGCAGCGTGCCGCCGCGCTCGGCTTCGACGGCAAGTGGGTGCTGCACCCGGGCCAGGTCGAGGCGTCCAACGAGATCTTCTCGCCGTCCCAGGAGGACTACGACCACGCCGAGCTGATCCTGGACGCGTACGACTACTACACCTCCGAGGCGGGCGGCAAGAAGGGCTCCGCGATGCTCGGTGACGAGATGATCGACGAGGCCAGCCGCAAGATGGCCCTGGTCATCTCCGGCAAGGGCCGCGCCGCCGGAATGCAGCGCACCAGCAAGTTCGAGATTCCGGAGGCGTGACGGCGATGCAGTTCGGACGCACCTACGAGGAGTTCGAGGTCGGCGCGACGTACAAGCACTGGCCGGGAAAGACGGTCACGGAGTACGACGACCACCTGTTCTGTCTCCTCACGATGAACCACCACCCGCTCCACATGGACACGAACTATGCGGAGAAGACGACCGACTTCGGCAAGAACGTCGTCGTGGGCAACTACATCTACTCGCTGCTGCTCGGCATGTCCGTACCGGACATCTCCGGCAAGGCGATCGCCAACCTGGAGATCGAGTCGCTGAAGCACGTGGCGCCGACCTTCCACGGCGACACGATCTACGGCCAGACGACGGTGCTTGACAAGTGGCCGTCCAAGTCGAAGAACGACCGCGGCATCGTCCACGTCGAGACCAAGGGCTACAAGCAGGACGGCACGCTGGTCTGCGTGTTCCGCCGCAAGGTGATGGTGCCGACCGAGACGTACATCAAGGAGCGCGGCGGCGAGCAGCCCGGCCGCCCGGAGCTGCGAGAGCAGGAGAAGTAGTCATGGCGCGACTCGCCCAGACCGCCGGTCTGACGGACGTCCAGCAGGAGATCCTGTCCACCGTCCGGGACTTCGTGGACAAGGAGATCATTCCGGTCGCGACCGAGCTGGAGCACCGCGACGAGTACCCCCAGCAGATCGTGGACGGGCTGAAGGAGTTGGGCCTGTTCGGCCTGATGATCCCCGAGGAGTACGGGGGTCTGGGCGAGTCGCTCCTGACCTACGCGCTGTGCGTGGAGGAGATCGCCCGCGGGTGGATGTCGGTGTCCGGCATCATCAACACCCACTTCATCGTGGCGTACATGCTCAAGCAGCACGGCACGCAGGAGCAGAAGGACCACTTCCTGCCGAGGATGGCGGCCGGCGACATCCGGGGCGCGTTCTCGATGTCGGAGCCGGCCCTCGGCTCGGACGTGTCGGCGATCACGTCGAAGGCGGTGAAGGACGGCGAGGAGTACGTCCTCAACGGCCAGAAGATGTGGCTGACGAACGGCGGAACGTCGTCTCTGGTGGCCGTTCTGGTCAGAAGTGACGAAGGTCACCCCGAGGGCACCGCGCCGCACAAGTCGATGACGACCTTCCTGGTCGAGAAGGAGCCCGGTTTCGGCGAGGTCCGGCCCGGCCTCACGATCCCCGGCAAGATCGACAAGATGGGTTACAAGGGGGTCGACACCACCGAACTCATCATGGATGGCCTGCGGATTCCTGCGGATCGAGTGCTGGGCGGGGTCACCGGCCGTGGTTTCTACCAGATGATGGACGGCGTGGAGGTCGGCCGCGTCAACGTGGCGGCGCGTGGCTGCGGCGTCGCTCAGCGTGCGTTCGAACTGGGCGTCCAGTACGCGCAGCAGCGTCACACCTTCGGGAAGCCGATCGCCCAGCACCAGGCGATCCAGTTCAAGCTGGCCGAGATGGCTACCAAGGTGGAGGCCGCCCATGCGATGATGGTGAACGCAGCACGCAAAAAGGACTCCGGGGAGCGAAACGACCTGGAGGCCGGGATGGCGAAGTACCTCGCATCCGAGTACTGCAAGGAGGTCGTGGAAGACGCCTTCCGTATTCACGGGGGCTACGGCTTCTCCAAGGAGTACGAGATCGAGCGCCTCTACCGCGAGGCTCCGATGCTGCTCATCGGTGAAGGTACCGCCGAGATCCAGAAAATGATCATCGGCAGGCGGCTGCTCGAAGAGTATCGATTCCAGGGCTAGATGTCCGGATACGGGGTGTTTTCTTGGAGAAGAAGATCACACCCCGTCAACACTCTTCTGCCGCCGACTCGGCTGCCTGGCTTACCCAGTTACGGCCCCGAGCCGCTACGATCGCCGGAAAGCCGCCGTCCCCCGTCAGAGTGCGGCATCATCTCCGCTACGAAGGTCATCCATGCCCCACAGCCAAACCTCTGCATCTCGCGACAGCCGGGCCGGCGTACGCCTCGCGCGCGGAGCATCGCCGTGGCTCCTTCCGACCGTCGCCACCGCAGCCCTCAGCCTGGCCCGGGCCCGCCGTTCCGGCGCCGCCAAGGCCGTCGCCGTTCCCGCCACCGCGCTCGCGGCGGGAATGCTGTGGTTCTTCCGCGACCCCGAGCGCGAGATCACCCAGGGCCGGGTCATCTCGCCCGCCGACGGTGTGGTGCAGAGCATCATGCCGTGGAAGGACGGCCGCACCCGCGTCGCGATCTTCATGAGCCCGCTCAACGTCCACGTCAACCGCGCGCCGCTGGCCGGCACGGTGACGTCCGTGGAGCACATCCCCGGTGGCTTCGTTCCCGCTTTCAACAAGGAGAGCGAGAACAACGAGCGGGTCGTCTGGCACTTCGACACCGAGCTCGGCGACATCGAGATGATCCAGATCGCCGGCGCGGTCGCCCGCCGCATCGTCCCCTACCTGCCTGAGGGCACGAAGGTTGAGCAGGGCGAGCGGATCGGCCTGATCCGCTTCGGTTCCCGTGTCGACCTCTACCTGCCCGAGGGCGTGGAGGTCGCGGTCGAGGTCGGTCAGAAGACGGTGGCTGGGGTGACTCGCATTGACCGTGATTGATCCTGATACCAAGGCCGGCTGGGTCCCGGAGGCCGACGAGGTCGACGAGGAAGAGGAGATGCCCCTCTCCCTCCGCCTGTCGATAGCGGACACCCTGACCCTCGGCAATGCCACGTGCGGCTTCATGGCGGTGTACTTCACCACCACCGGCATCCTGATCCCGCACCTCACGGGCAGCCAGGAGACCGGCATGGCCCGCCACAGCGCGGCCACGGCGGTCATCCTCATGCTCTGCGCGGCGGTCTTCGACCTCTTCGACGGCCTGGTGGCGCGCAAGCTGCGCTCCTCCCCCATGGGCGCCGAGCTGGACAACCTGTCCGACCTGATCAGCTTCGGTCTGGCACCGGCGTACTTCGTCCTCGTCTACGGCATGGTCGCGAACGACGCCCACCAGCGGGTGGCGGCGGTCGGGGCGATCGTGGTGCTGCTGGCGGTGGTGCTGCGGCTCGCGCGGTTCTCGTGCGTGACGGTGAAGGACGGCACCTTCCAGGGCATGCCCTCGCCGTTCGGTGCGCTGACGGTCGTCGCGATCGTGCTGCTGGAGCTGCCGTTCGAGGCCACGCTGCTGGCGATCGTGGGGACGGCGTGGCTGATGGTGAGCCGGGTCGAGTACCCGAAGCCCCGCGGCTGGCTCGCGGTGGCGATGCTGATCTGGATCGTCCTGTCCATGGGTCTGCTGGCGGCCTGGGCCTTCGGCGCGCCCGGCGGACAGCTCCTCCTCCAGACGGGGTGCGCGCTCCAGCTGGTGACCGGCGCGGTGATCCCGCTGTTCGCCACGGCCCGCCGGGTGAACAACTTCCGCGACAACCGCCGCGAGGCACGGGCGGCGCAGCTGCCGTAGCGACGGTACGACGATGAAGGCCCCGAGCCGATGGCTCGGGGCCCTTTTCGTGCCCGCGGGGCGGGAGCCGCCCGGCTCAGGTCAGGAAGTCCCTGGCGATGCGTTCCGCGACCCGTTCCAAAATCGGGCCCGCCTCGGCGATGCACTTCGCCACGTCCGGCTCGGCGTCGGTGAGGGGGTAGGCCCGGCGGAAACCGGCGCGGCCCAGGGTCTGGGGCGGCAGGGCGAGGCGTCCGCAGACCGCCACGACGTCCTTGTCCGCGGCGCGGGCCGCGGCGGCGACACCCGCCGGGGCCTTGCCGTGCAGGGTCTGCTCGTCCAGGGAACCCTCGCCGGTGATGACCAGGCCGGCGCGGTCCAGGGCGGGCCCGAAGCCCAGGACGTCGAGCATGACCTCGATACCCGGGCGGAACCGGGCGCCGAGCAGCAGGGCGCCGTAGCCGATGCCGCCCGCCGCGCCCGCACCCGGCGACGCCGCGTACTCGGCGGCCTGCGGGCCGGCCGGTCCCTGGAGCACCTTCGCGAAGTGCGCGAGGGCGGCGTCCAGGGCCGCCACGTCCTCGGGTGAGGCGCCCTTCTGCGGGCCGTAGACCGCGGGGGCGCCCTTCGGGCCGGTCAGCGGGTTGTCGACGTCGCTCGCGAGGATCAGCTCGACCCCGGCCAGACGCGGGTCGAGCCCCGACAGGTCGGCGGTGGCCAGCTCGGCGAGTCCGCCGCCGCCCGGTGGCACCGGCTCTCCGGCGGCGTCCAGGAACCGGGCGCCGAGCGCCGACAGCATCCCGGCGCCGCCGTCGGTGGTGGCGCTGCCGCCGACCCCGAAGACGATCGTGCGGGCGCCTGCGTCCAGCGCGGCCAGCAGCAGCTCGCCGGAGCCGTACGTGGACGCCGTGAGCGGGGCGAAGACCCCGGCGGGCAGCCGCTGAAGCCCGCTCGCCTCGGCCATCTCCACGACCGCGGTGCCCTCGCGCAGCGCGAACGCCGCCGTCACGTCGTCACCGAGGGGGCCGGCGACCCGTACCTCCCGGCGCTGGAACCCGGCCGCCACCGCCGCGGCCACAGTCCCGTCGCCGCCGTCGGCCACCGGAAGCGCCTCGACCTCCAGGTCCGGCAGGACCCGGCGCAGCCCGGCCGTGACCCGCTCGGCGACCTCCACGGCCGTCAGCGACCCCTTGAACTTGTCCGCGGCGACGAGCACCCGCTGTGCCTTCCGGGTGTCGCTCACTGCAGCGTCCGCCACTTGCACTCCCCTTGCTCTCCGGGCCCTCACGCACGTCAAGGCCAGTCGCGCCGCTGTGACCTTAACCGGAGGAGCCCCGGCCCGTCAGCCTTTGCCCACCCCCTGGACCGATGACCTCAAGGGCGCGGGGAACCGCGCGAGCTGCTGCGACGGGCCCGCAGCCCCGCCCCCTCAGGCGCCCCGCGCAAAACGGGTAGACCGGAACCATGACCCTCGTCGACAACGAAACGGCGCTGGCCGACCGCGTCCTCGGCGGCTGGACGGGCCGCATCGCGGGAAACATGCTCGGCAAGCCGGTCGAGCAGGGGGAGCTCTGGACGCGTGAGCGCATCGACCGCTACCTCAGACAGGCCGCCGCCCTGCCCCTGACCGACTACCTGCCCCAGCCCGCGGGCGATCTCGAGATCGCGCTGCGCCCCGAGTGGCCGCACTGCGTCCGCGGCCGCATCCACGGCAGCTGCCGTGACGACGACGTGGACTACGCGATCCTCGGCCTCGACCTGCTGGAGACCCACGGCTTCGGCTTCAGCACCGAGCAGGTCGGCGACCTGTGGCTGCTGCGGCTGCCGTTCCTCCAGACGTTCACCGCCGAGCGGGCCGCGTACCGCAATCTGGCCAACGGGCTGAAGCCGCCGCTGACGGCGACGTACGACAACCCGTACCAGGAGTGGATCGGCGCCCTCATCCGCGCGGACATCTTCGGCTGGACCTGCCCGGGCGTCCCGCGCCGCGCGGCCCAGCTCGCCCGGCGGGACGCGGTGCTGTCGCACACCGGGAACGGGGTCTACGGAGCGATGTGGGCGGCGGCACTGATCTCGGCGGCGTTCACGGCTCCCACCGTGCGGCACGCCGTCGACGAGGCCCTGGCCGTGATCCCGGCGAGCAGCCGCCTCGCCCGCACGGTGCGCCGGGTGGTCTCCCTGCACGACACCCGGATGTCCTGGGAGGACACCCTGACCACGGTCGCCGAGGAGACCGGCGGCATGGGGTGGATCCACACCGTCCCGAACGCGGCCGTCCTCACCGCCGGTCTGCTCTACGGCGACGGTGACTTCACCCGCACCATCACCCTGACCGTCCGCGGGGGTCTGGACACCGACTCCAACGGCGCGACCGCGGGTTCGGTGGCCGGTGTGTTCGGCGGGGCGGCGGCCATCCCCGACCAGTGGAAGGCTCCGCTGGAGGACACCGTGCGCAGCGCGGTGTTCGGCTACGACGGGGTGCGGATCAGCGAACTGGCGGAACGGACACTGCGGCTGGCGGAGCCGGCGGCCCGGCCGGCCAACGGGTGAGGCGGTACCCGACGGCTACCCTGCTCCGATGACCTCCTCTCCTGACTACGCCGCCTACATCGCCTCCCTCCCCCGTGTCCTGGCCGGTGCCGCCGTGCTGTTCCGGGACGGCGAGGGCCGGGTGCTGCTCGTCGAGCCCGGCTACCGGGAGGGCTGGACGCTGCCCGGCGGGACCGTCGAGTCCGACGGCGGCGAGACGCCTCGGCAGGGTGCGCGGCGCGAGACGGCCGAGGAGATCGGTCTCGACCGTGATCCCGGCCGGCTGCTCACGGTGGACTGGGTACAGGGTGCGGGCCGTCCGCCGGTGGTGGCGTACCTGTACGACGGCGGTGTGCTGAGCGAGGACGAGATCAAGGCGATCCGCCTCCAGGAGGAGGAGCTGCTGTCCTGGCGCCTGGTGGCGCGCGAGGAACTGACCGAGTACCTGTCGGGCGTTCACAGCGGCCGGGTCCTGGCCGCCCTCGACGTCCTGGCGGACGGCTCGGGCACGGCGGAACTGGAGAACGGCCGGCGGGTGTTCTGACCGGCCACGTCCCGCGATCATCCCTCGGTGTCCCGCCGGATATCCGCTCGCCGCCGTCCCGCACCCCCGCCTACCCTCGGTGGCATGGCCAAGCCCCTCGTCGCCCTGCTCACCGGTGCCGGCATCAGCACGGACTCCGGGATCCCGGACTACCGCGGGCCGAACGGGCTGTGGCGGCGGGATCCCGACGCCGAGAAGCTCGTCACGTACGAGTACTACATGGGCGACCCGGAGATCCGCCGCCGCTCCTGGCGGATGCGGCGCGAGACGGGGGCGCTTCGGGCCGAGCCCAACGCCGCGCACCGGGCGGTGGCGGAGCTGGAGCGGTCCGGGGTGCCGGTGCGGGTGATCACGCAGAACGTGGACGGGCTGCACCAGCTCGCCGGGATGCCGGCCCGCAAGGTGCTCGAACTGCACGGCACGGCGCGGAGTTTCGTCTGCACCGGCTGCCACGCCCGCGGCCCGATGACGGACGCGCTGGCCCGGGTGGAGGCCGGTGAGGAGGACCCGCCGTGCCTGGAGTGCGGCGGGATCCTGAAGCCGGCGACGGTGATGTTCGGCGAGCGGCTCGACCCCGTGGTCCTCGGCCGGGCGGCCGCCGTCAGCAAGGGCTGCCAGATCTTCGTCGCCGTAGGCACGAGCCTCCAGGTGCATCCTGCGGCCGGCCTGGCCGGTGTCGCCGCCGACCACGGCGCCCGTCTGATCATCGTCAACGCCGAGCCGACGCCGTACGACGACCGGGCCGACGAGATCGTCCGCGATCCCATCGGCACGGCGCTGCCCGAGCTGCTGCGTGGCCTCACGGCCGAAGCGAGCCCCGCAGGTCCGCCAGGCGCGTGAGTGCGTCGCGGCCCCGGTCGCGCTCGGCCGCGGTGAGGTCGAGCGCGGCGGCCCGGGCGAGGGCGGCGGTGGTCGCCTCCTCGTCGTCGAGCCGTGCCGCGACGTCCGCGCGCAGGACGAGGAGCTGAAGCAGTTGGACGCGGGTCGGCGTCTCGTCCGTCAGACCGAGCACGCGGTCGACGACCTTGGCGGCGCCCTCCGGGTCCCCCTTGGAGTCCGCCAGGAGGGACGCGAAGTGCAGGGCCCGCGCGAACGTCTCCTCGGGGGCGGGCCCGTGGTGCCGCTCCCCGCCGGTGCACTGCCCGACGCGGACGCAGTTGCCCCCGGGGTCGGTCACGAGGAACTGCCGCACGCCGTACGACATGTCCTTGAGCGGCCCGACCCGCGGCAGCCCCCGGGTCGGGATCCTGCCGTACGTCTTCTTGAGCCCGGCGCGGAACGCCCGGTAGAGGCCGTCGACGTCGTCGGTCAGGAGGTAGCAGGTGCTGAACGACGTGGCCGGCTCGTACTGCTTCATCGCGAAGAACTGGAGCTCGATGCCGCCGCGTTGCACGACCCCGTACGGGTTGGGGCTGCGCTGCTGGTAGGTCACCTCGAATCCGAGGGCGGTGTAGAAGTCGAGGACGGGCTGGAGGGTCCGGCAGGGCAGGATCGGGATCGTCTTCTCCGGCATGACCCCACTCTAGTCAAATTTGACGAGGCGCGGAGTCAGAAGAGTGAGGCACCGCGTTCGAAGTCCAGCAGCCGCTGCTTGCGCTCCAGGCCGCCGCCGTACCCCGTCAGGTTCCCGTTCGCCCCGATCACCCGGTGGCACGGCACGATGATGCCGATGGGATTGCGGCCGTTGGCGAGGCCGACCGCGCGGGAGGCGGTGGGGGCACCGAGGATGCCGGCCAGCTCGCCGTAGGTACGGGTCTCGCCGTACGGGATGCGGCGCAGCGCGTCCCAGACCGTGCGCTGGAAGGGGGTGCCGTTCAGGCGGAGTTCGACCGTGAACTCCTCCAGGTCGCCCGCGAAGTAGGCCTTCAGCTGCTGCTGCGCCTCGGCGAAGAGGGTGTCGTCGCGGACGCCGAAGGTCTCCTCGGGCGGGCGGTGGCGCTGTTCGGTCATGTACAGGCCGCACAGGACACCGTCGTCGGCGACGAGGGTCAGGGGGCCGTACGGGCTGTCGGTCACGGTGTGCTGCTTCATCGGACGTCCCTATACCGGAAGGAAGTTGATCGGGTGGCTGTCGGTCGCCCAGAGGTACTGGACCGCGTAGGCCCGCCAGGGGCGCCAGGCCCCGGCGCGTGCGGTGAGGGCGGCGGGAGTGGACGGCAGGCCCAGTTCCCGGGCCGCGCGGCGGATGCCGAGGTCGGTGGGGAGGAAGGCGTCGGGGTCGCCGAGCGCGCGCATGGCGATGACGTCCACCGTCCAGGGGCCGAAGCCGGGCAGGGCGAGGAGCCGGTCGCGGGTGCGGGGCCAGTCGCTCTCCACGCCGAGGTGGAGGTCGCCGTCGGCGAGGGCCCGGACCAGGGTGGTGAAGGTGGTGCGGCGGGTGCGCGGCATCGCCAGCGTCTCGGGGTCGAGCGCCGCGAGGGCCTCGGGGGCCGGGAAGAGGTGGGTGAGGCCGCCCTCGGGGTCCTCGACCGGTTCGCCGTACGCGGTGACCAGACGGGCCGCGTGGGTGCGGGCGGCGGCGGTGGAGACCTGCTGCCCGAGCACGGCCCGGACGGCGAACTCGGCCTCGTCGACCGTGCGCGGCACGCGCCGGCCGGGTGCCTTGTCGACCAGTGGCGCGAGGACCGGGTCCGTGCGGAGCTGGTCGTCGATGGCGACGGGGTCGGCGTCCAGGTCGAGCAGGCGGCGGCAGCGGCTGATGGCTACGGTCAGATCGCGCAGGTCGCTGAGGGTGAGGCGGCAGGCGATGTGGTCCGGCTCGGGGGTGAGGGCCACGATGCCGTGGCCGTACGGGAGGCGCAGCGTGCGGCGGTAGGAGCCGTCGCGCCACTCCTCCACCCCGGGTACGGCCGTCGCGGCGAGGTGGCCGAAGAGGTTGTCGGGGTTGAGCGGGGCGCGGAACGGCAGCCGCAGGGAGAGCGCCCCGGGTGTGCTCGTGCCCTGCCGTTTCGGGGCGCGGGCGGCGCGCAGCTCGCTCGGGGCCAGGGCGAAGACCTCGCGGACCGTGTCGTTGAAGGTCCGGATCGAGGAGAAGCCCGCGGCGAAGGCGATCTGCGCCATGGGCAGGTCCGTCGTCTCGATGAGCAGCCGGGCCGTCCGGGACCGCTGCGCTCGGGCGAGGGCGAGCGGCCCCGCACCCAGCTCCGCGAGGAGTTGCCGCTCGACCTGCCGGGTGCTGTAGCCGAGCCGGCCGGCGAGGCCGGGCACGCCCTCGCGGTCCACGACCCCGTCGGCGATCAGCCGCATGGCGCGGGCCACCAGGTCGGCGCGCTGGTTCCACTCCGGGGAGCCGGGGCTGGTATCGGGCCGGCAGCGCTTGCAGGCCCGGAACCCGGCCTGCTGGCAGGCCGCCGCGCTCGGGTGGAAGACCATGTTCTCCGGCTTGGGCGGCACCACCGGGCAGCTGGGACGGCAGTAGACGCCGGTGGTCAGAACGGCCGTGAAGAACCAGCCGTCGAAGCGTGCGTCCTTCGACCGGACGGCGCGCACGCAGCGCTCGGTGTCGGTGTGCATCCCCATCTGCATGAGTCCAGCATCCGGCACCGGGCGGCGCGGGGCTGGCGAGAATCCGACATGGACGTGCCGGCTCAACGGCCGCACGGGCACAGTTGAAGATTCATTCATGTGTTCGCGTAGGGCCGCTAGGATGACGTCATGGGTCATGGAGCCGTCACCCCCGTGCAGGACGCCGGCGAGCGCGTGCGCCTGGACGCGGACAACGTCGCGAAGGTCGCCACCACGCTCCAGGCCCTGTCCACGCCCTCCCGGCTGCTGATCCTGGCGCGGCTGCGCGAAGGCCCGCTGCCGGCCACGGAGTTGGCCGCGGAGGTGGGCATGGAGCAGTCGGCCTGCTCGCACCAGCTGCGGCTGTTGCGCAATCTGGGCCTGGTCGTGGGCGAGCGGCGGGGCCGTTCGGTGGTCTACGCGCTGCACGACCACCATGTCGCCGAGCTGCTCGACCAGGCCGTGTACCACGTGGAGCACCTGCGGCTGGGCCTCAGCGACGCCGCCGAGTGAGGCGGCGCCGCTGACCCGGGTCACGCGGTGGCGGTCGGCCGTCGCGAGGCCTCCATCGCCTCGCTCACGCGCGCGAGCGGACGCAGCCGGTAGGTGTACGCGTAGTCGCGGCCCGCGAGGAGCTTGAACTCGTCGTGGGTGTGCGCGCCCCAGCTGTTGTCGCCGCCCACGCCCATCTGGCGGTGGTTGAGCCGCAGGACCACCGCGTCCCGGGGGGTGAGCTGGTAGTCGTGCCGGGCGCCGACCGACAGGTCCTCGGGGGTGAAGTGCGAGGCGTTGACCTCCAGCAGCGGCTCACCGGACACGAGCAGTCCGCGCCCCCTGCCGTCGGTCAGCGCCGCCCAGCGGACGTCGGTCTTGTTGCCGTTCTCCTGGGGGCGCAGGTACGGGGTCCACTGTCCGGAGACGGTGCCGGAGTACAGGCCCACGTCGGTGGCGTTGTTGCGGTCCCACATGTTCTCCTCGGGGCCCCGGCCGTAGTAGTGCAGCCGGTCCAGGCTCCGCGGCAGGAACAGCAGGGTGCCGACCTCCGGGATGTACGGCAGGTGCGCCGCCCCCGGGTGCAGGGTGTTGTCGACCTTGATCTCGCCGTTGCCGAAGACCGTGTACGTCGTGCTGTACGTGGACTCCGTACCGGTCGGCAGCGTGCCGGTGACGGTGACCTCCACGGCCCGGTCGTCCAGGGGCCGGACCCGTACGTCGGCCACCTTCCGCTGCGCTCCGGCGTCGCGCCAGATCTGGTTGCGGGTGTGCTGGCCGTTGCCGCGGTCGTTGTCGGTGGGCGCCCGCCAGAAGTTCGGGACGGGCCCCGAGGTGATGAGCCGGGTGCCGCCCGCTTCGTAGGAGGTGATGGTTCCGGTGCTCTTGTCGACGGTGACGGCGAAGCCCTTGCCCTGCACGGTGACGGCCCCTTCCCCGTCGGTGTGGGTGAGGGCGGGGACGGTGCGCAGCGGCGCGGGCCGCACGGCCGGGCCGCCCGCGTCGAGTCGGAGCTGCCGCTTGGCCACCTCGAAGCCGGCCTTGGCCCACCGGGTGGCTTCCCTGGTGGTGAAGGAGAGCTGGAGGAAGTACTCCGTGCCGGGTCCGGGCTTCGCCGGGAGCCGGACCGGGACCTTGATGTCCTTGCTGCTGAGCGGGGCGACGTTCAGCTGGTCGCGGGTCAGCCGGCCGCGCTGGACGACCTTGCCGTCGGCGACGAGGGACCAACGGCCGTCGAACTCGCGGAGGTTGGTGAACAGGTACTCGTTGGTGAGCCTGACGGCGCCGGGGCCGCCCGCGGCCGGGGTGGCGTCGACGGCCTGGTAGATCTGCTTGACCTCGGCGGACTTGCCGGTGAGCGTGCGGTCGGGCAGGACGATGCCGTCGCCGGCGAAGGCACCGTCGTTGGGGTTGTCGCCCCAGTCGCCGCCGTACGCGTAGAACGTCTTGTCGCGCGGGCGCTTCTCGGTGAGGCCGACGGTGGCCGCGTCGAACCAGAAGCGCACGCCCTCGTCGCCGGGCTTGCGGGTGTCCGAGGCCAGTTCGGCGGCGCTCAGGGCGCGGGCGTACACGCGGGCGCGGCGGATGGTGCCGCTGAACTCCCGGGTCGGGTTGTCGACGTCGGTGGCGAGCGACAGGGACGCGGTGTTGACGCCGGGGCGGCGGGTGGTGGTCCGGGTGCCGCGTACCTGACCGTCGACGTACAGGGTGAGCGTGCCCGCGTCCGCGTCGAAGACGCCGGCGATGTGGTGCTCCTTGCCGGTCCAGCCCTCGGGCAGGGACCAGCTCGCGGTGACCCACTGGCCTCCGCCGTGGATGAAGAACTCCAGGTTCTTGTCGGTCTGCTTGAGGGCGTACTGGGTGTCGCCCTTGGCGATGATGGGCTGGTGGCCGTAGGGCACGTCCGGGGTGACCCAGGCCTCCAGGGTGAGGGAGCCGGTGAGGTCGAGCCCGGGATCGCGGGGGAAGACGGTGCCGCCCGAGACGCCCTTGGCGCGGTCGAAGGTGCCCGCGGGTGCCATGACCTCGCCGCGCAGCGCGCCGGGGCCGGACTCGGTCAGCAGCTTGCGCGTGGGAGTGGGCCAGCTCAGTGCCTGGTCGACGAAGTCCCAGATCCAGCCGCCCTGGAGGACGTCGTAGCGGCGGACGATGTCCCAGTACTTCTTGAAGTTGCCGTTGGAGTTGCCCATGCCGTGGGAGTACTCGATCATCACGTACGGCCGGGTGTCGCTCGTGTCCTTGGCGCGCTGCTCGACCCGCTGCGGGCTGTCGTACATCTCGGAGCGGATGTCGCTGATGCCCGGGCGGTCGTCGCCCTCGTACTGGATGACACGGGTGGGATCGTAGGAGCGGATCCAGTCGTGCATGGCGTTGAAGGTGGTGCCGCCGCCCGCCTCGTTCCCGAGGGACCAGATGACCACGCTGGCGTGGTTCTTGTCGCGGTGGACCATGTTCTGGGCGCGGACCACGCAGGCCTCGGTCCACTCGGGGTGGCCGCTGCCCGGGAACTCGTCGCGGATGCCGTGGGTCTCCAGGTTGGTCTCGTCGACGAGGTACAGGCCGTACTCGTCGGCGAGTTCGAGCCACAGCGGGCTGTTGGGGTAGTGCGAGGTGCGGACGCTGTTGATGTTGAGGCGCTTGATGATCTCGATGTCCTCGACCATCTGCGCGCGGGTGAGGGCCGAGCTGGTGACGGGGTGCATCTCGTGGCGGTTGGTGCCGCGGAAGGAGACCGGCTTGCCGTTGATGCGCATCAGGCCGTCCTTCAGCGCGAACTCGCGGAAGCCGACCCGGTGCGAGAGGGTCTCCACCACCTTGCCGGCGGGGTCGCGCAGGCGGAGCACGGCGGTGTAGAGGTTCGGGTGCTCGGCCGACCACAGCTTCGGCGCGGAAACGGCTCTGGACGCCTCGGCCGTCGCCTCGTCGCCGTCCGGGACGTCGACGGGCTGGTTCAGCGGCCGGGACCAGACGGCGTGGCCGCGGGCGTCGTAGAGCTGGGTCTCGACGGTGTGGCGGCCCCCGCCCTCGCCGCCGTAGTCGCGTACGTGCGCGGTGACCTTGAGCTCGGCGGAGGTGTAGTCGTCGCCGAGCGGGGTGTCCAGCTTGAAGTCGCGCAGGTGCACGCCGGGCGTGGAGTACAGGTGGACCGAGCGGAAGATGCCGCTCAGCCGGATCATGTCCTGGTCCTCCAGCCACTCCGCGTCGGAGTAGCGGTAGACCTCGACGGCGATCTGGTTGGTGCCCGGCTTCAGGTGGGGGGTGATGTCGTACTCGGCGGAGGTGTAGGAGTCCTCGTGGTAGCCCACCAGCTCGCCGTTGATCCACACGTAGTGGGCGGACTTGACGCCCTCGAAGTGCAGGAAGGTGCGTCGGCCCCGCCAGTCGCGGGGCACGGTGAAGGTGCGGCGGTACTGACCGACGGGGTTGTAGCGGGTCGGTGCGGCCGGCGGCTGGGCCTCCTCGCCGCGGCCGTTGGGACCCCACCAGGGGTAGGTGATGTTGACGTAGATCGGGAAGTCGTAGCCGTGCAGCTGCCAGGCCGACGGAACCGGGATGGTGTCCCAGCCGGAGTCGTCGACGTCGGTGCCGTAGAAGTCCTTGTCCCGGTCGTCGGGGCGGTCCGCATAGGCGAACTTCCAGGTGCCGTCGAGGCTCAGCCGGTACGGCGAGCGCTCGCGGTCGCCCTTCAGGGCCTGTCCGAGGTCCGCGTAGGGCATGAGGGTGGTGTGCGGCGGCTCGGTGCCCACCCGGTACACGCTCAGACCGTCGTTCCACTCGGGAGGGCCGTCCGCCGCCGGGCGCCGGCCGGCCGCGTGTGCCGCGGCCGGCGACGCGGACAGGGCGAGCGCGCCGAGCACGGCGGCTCCTGACTCCAGCAGTCGGCGGCGGCTGACGACCGGCCGGTCGGCGGGGGACGGGTGCGGGGGGTGCGGCATGAGCGTGGCCTTCCTCGGTTCGACAGGTGCGGTGCTGCACGGACTGAGGGCGCGTCAGATGCGGGCCTCAACGGCCCATCGGTGATGGGTGTTTCTGTTGAGTCGCGTGGCAACTGACGGTGAGGGAGCAACTGCTGAGCAGGCACACCCTAGGACCCGCACACAATCGAAGCAATGACCTCGTCGGACTTTGTGCGTTCCTGATCGTTCAGGCCATGAGGAAGGTGAGCAACTCGCCCGTCAGCCGGGCGGGCGCGTCCAGGGGGACGAGATGACCGGCCTCCGGGACGGCCACCAGCCGGGCTCCCGGGACCAGGGCGGCGAGTTCCTGCCCCCGGGCGAACGGGATCCAGGTGTCCTCGGTGCCCCAGCACACCGTGACGGGCAGGTCGATCGTCGGGTAGAGCGGCTGGATCTCGTCGGTGTAGCGCTGGTCGGCCTGCGCGATCTGCCGGTAGAAGGCCGCCTGGCCCTCCTCCCCCGTCCAGGGCCCGACCAGGGCGTCGAGGGTGGCGGGACGCAGCCCGAGGTGGCTCGCGGAGGAGACGTACTCACGCACCAGGGCCTCGTGCAGGGCCGCCGGGAGCTGCTCGAAGACCCGGCTGTGCTCCCCGACCAGCCGGAAGAAGGGGGAGCCCCAGGGCTTCAGCGCCACCGGGTCGACCAGCGCGAGCCGCCGGTAGCGCGCCCCGTGCAGCAGATGGGCGCGCAGGGCCACACACCCCCCGAAGTCGTGCGCGACGACCGCAGGCTCCCGCAGTCCCCAGTGCGCGAGCAGCTCGGCGAAGATCCGGCCCTGGGCGTCCAGTGAGACGTCCTGGCCGGCGTGCATGCCGGAGGAGCCGTAGCCCGCCATGTCCCACACGTGCACGAGGTACCCGGCGGCGGCGAGGGCGGGCGCGATCTCGTGCCACACGTACGAGGAGAAGGGCGTCCCGTGCAGCAGCACCACCGGCTCTCCGCCGGGGTCGCCGAGCCGGTCCCAGCGCACGGTTCCCGACCCGGTGACCAGGCTCTCCCGCAGCGTCCAGTCCTCCACGAAGCCACTCCCTCCCGTCGCGGGCGACCACCCGCGGTTTTTTGTCATTTCGGCGCGACAGTGCCGCTCCTCCGACCGTAATGTGACCTCATCGGACAGCCAGAGCGACAGATCATGGCGGTACCTTTGCCGCGCCGGAAGGAGCGGCTCGCATGAACGGGTATGCGACCTCGGACAGCGACGCCGTCACGGCCGCGCCCGGCGGGCTGCTGGATCTGCTGAAGGTCGCGGCCGTGGTTCTGGACGCGGGCGGGCACATCGCGCTGTGGAGCCCCGAGATCGAGCACCTGCTCGGCTGGACCGCCGCGGAGGCCCTGCGGCAGCGCGCCGACACCCTCCTCGTCTCCCCCGAGAACCGGCCCCGCGGCAGGGAGCTCTTCGCCCAGGTCAGTACGGGTGCCCGGTGGGCCGGTGTCTTCCCCCTGCGGCACCGCGACGGCACGGAACGCGCCGTGGAGTTCCGCACGATGCGCCTCCTCGACCCCGACGGGCAGCCCCACCTGCTGGGACTCGCCACGGACGCGACGACGGTACGGCAGGTGGAGCGCGACCTCGCCCTCTCCCACAGCCTCGTCAACCAGACCCCGCTCGGCATCGCCGTCTTCGACAACGACCTGCGCTGGGTCGGGGTCAATCCCGCGCTGGAGCGGATCAACGGCGTACCCGAGGAGGCCGTGCTGGGGCGCCGGGTGGGTGAGGTGCTGCCGGATCTGGACGTGGCGGCCATCGAGGCCCGGATGCGGCACGTGCTGGAGACCGGCAGACCCCTGCTCGACCAGCAGACCGTCGGGCGTACGGCGGGGGACCTCCAGGAGCGCGCCTACTCGGAGTCGTACCACCGCATCGAGGACACCGACGGCCGGGTGCTCGGGCTGGCGATGGCCGTGCTGGACGTGACCGAGCGCCAGCAGGCCGCCGCGGAGGTCGCGCAGGCCCGCCAGCACCTGTCGGTGATCGCCGACGCGGGCATGAAGATCGGCACCACGCTGGACCTCCATCAGACCGCCCGGGAGCTGGCCGGCGTGGTCGTGCCGCATCTGGCGGACCTGGCGGCCGTGGACGTCCTGGAGTCGGTGGTGGCCGGCGGCACCATCACGCCCGTCTCGGGCGGCGCCCCGGCCGAGTTCCGGGCGCTGGCCGTCGCGGCCGGCTACCCGACCGACGCCATCCACGCCGCCGACCCGGTGGGCGAGCTGGCCACGTACGGCTCGTCGCGCATCATCACGCAGGTCGTGCGCAGCGCCCGCCCGGTCCTGGTCGAGCGCGTGGACGGCAAGATGCTGCGGCGTCTGGCCCGGGACGCACGGGCCGCCCAGGCCCTGCACGAGGCCGGCGCCCACTCCTACCTGGCACTGCCGCTGGTGGCCCGGGGCAAGGTACTCGGCACGCTCTCGCTGTACCGCACGGTCAACGAGCGCTCCTTCGACGACCGGGACCGCGTGCTGGCCTCCGAACTGGCCGCGCGGGCCGCGATCTGCATAGACAACGCCCGCCTGTACGGCCGCGAGCGCGGCACCGCCCTGACCCTCCAGCGCAGCCTGCTGCCGAGCACCCCCGCCGAGCGGGAGGGGCTGGACATCGCCGCCCGCTACCGCCCGGCCCTCAGCGAGGTCGGCGGCGACTGGTACGACGTCCTGCCGCTGGGCCCGGGGCGCACCGGGCTGATCGTCGGGGACGTCATGGGCAAGGGCGTCCAGGCCGCGGCGATCATGGGGCAGCTCAGCACCGCGACCCGGGCGCTGGCCCGGCTGGACCTGCCGCCGGCCGAGCTGCTGCGCCACCTCGACGACATCGCCGGCTCGCTCGGTGACGCGATCGCCACGTGTGTGTACGCGGTGTGCGACCTGGAGCGCGGCACGTGCGAGCTGTCCAGCGCCGGGCATCTGCCACCGGTGCTGGCCGGGACGGACGGCAGCGCGAAGCTCCTCGACGTGCCGGGCGGTGTGCCGCTCGGGGTCGGCGGCGTGGAGTTCGGCACGGTGGAGGTGGAACTCGCCCCGGGCTCCCTGCTCGCCCTCTACACGGACGGGCTGGTCGAGAACCGCGCCGAGTCGATCGACACCGGCCTCGACACGCTGACCCGCCTGCTCCGGAACGCGGGGCCCAGCCTTCAGCGCGCGAGCGACAGTCTGCTCAGCGCGCTGAGTCCCGAACCGGACGACGACGTGGCCCTGCTGCTGGTCCGCACGCGGACCTGAGCGGGACGGCTCAGGCGTCACCCCTGCGTGGGGTGCACAGGGCCCAGATGATGAACGCGGACATCGCGATCATGACCACGGACCAGACCGGGTAGGCCGGCAGGGAGAGGAAGTTGGCGATGATGACGAGTGAGGCGATGCCCACGCCGGTGACGCGCGCCCAGCCCGACCCCTGGAACAGACCCATGCTGACGAGCACGGCGACCACGCCCAGGGCGAGGTGGATCCAGCCCCAGCCGGTGAGGTCGAAGGCGAAGACGTAATTGGGTGTCGAGACGAAGACCTCGTCCTCGGCGATCGCCGCGATGCCGCGCATCACAGCGAGGATCCCGGCGATCATGAGCATGACGGCCGCGAAGACCATCATGCCGGTGGCCAGGCCCTGCTTCGCCGTCCTGTGCCCGTGCGTAGGGTGTGTGGCGGTCATCTGCTGCCTCGCTTCTGTTGCGTCCGGCGCCGTCAGCGACCGGAGGTGGAAGTGGCGTGCGGCGGGGGCGCCGACGCGCCGGATCCGCTCAGGACCAGGTCCTTGGCCTTGCGGAACTCCTCGTCCGTGATGTCACCGCGGGCTCGGATCTCGGACAGCCTGGTGAGTTCGTCGACGCTGCTCGTCGGTTCGCCGCCCCTGGCGGTCTGCCGTATGTAGCTGTCCATGGCCTCCTGCTGCTCGCGGGCGTGTGCGATTTCCCGGCGTCCCATGTTCTTGCCGCGGGCGATGACGTAGACGAACACCCCGAGGAAGGGCAGGACGACGCAGAACGCCAGCCAGCCCGTCTTGGCCCAGCCGCTCAGGGAGTCGTCGCGGAAGATGTCGAAGACGATCCGGAAGAGCAGCACGAACCACATGATCCACAGGAAGAACCACAGCATCGCCCAGAAGGCGCTCAGCAGCGGAAAGTCGTACGCCAGGTAGGTCTGCGCACTCATGTCACTCCTCCGTTCCGGGCACACGCCCGGCAGCCGTTGTGTGCCGTTGTCAGCGTGCTCGCGGCGCGGACCGGGCCGCCTCACCCGGAGCGGGTGATCGTGCGGCCGCCCCGCGGCCGGTGACGGGCGCCGAGCGCCCTGCGGTACCAGGCGGACGTGGCCACCGCCTCCCCGAGTGCCAGCCCCGAGACGGCCACCAGGAACACCGCGATCAGCCACGACAGGAAGGTGAAGACCGGCCCCAGCAGACCGAACTCCGCCAGGCTGCGGTCCATGGCCGTGGGCATCAGCAGGCGGGCCGCCCAGCTGAGCACGACCGTCCCCGTCCCCGCCAGGACCGCTCCCGGGAGCAGATCGCTCCAGCCGATCCTGGCACCCAGCAGCAGGTGCTGCGACCACCACCACAGCAGCGTCGCCCAGAGCACGGACAGCACCGCTCCGACCACCGGCCCGGCGCCGAAACCGCCGCGCAGTGGTGCCTGGAGGAGCAGGTAGACGAGCCAGACCAGCAGCCACAGCGGCCAGCGCCAGGCCGCCTCCCGCAGCGGCGCCCGGGGCAGGTTCCAGCACCGTTGGCACACCGCCTGGAGCGCCCGGCTGAAGGCGGTCGCCGAGGCGAGCGTGACGAGCACACCCACGGCCCCGACCGTGTTCGCGGTGGGTCCGGTCGCCTCGAAGGAGCGCCGCACCTCCTCCAGCGTGTCGCCCCGGACCCCGAGAAGCTCCTGGAGCGCGTCGGCGAGCAGGTCCTGTACGCCATCGGGTGCGAACGCCGCCACCGTCATCAGCAGGGGCAGCGCGGCGAGGAAGGCCTGGGCGGCCAGCCGGACCGCCCCTTCCACGATGTTGAGCGCGACCAGCCGGGGCAGCAGCCGGGCCGCGGGGCCGGACCTCAGGTGCGCCGAGATCCGCTCGGCCCGCGACCTGCGGGACGGCGGATCCGGGGCGGAGGTGCCGGCCATGGCTCAGGGAGCCGGGGCCGGGCCCGTTCGCGTCGTGTCCGGGCCTCGTGCGGCAGCGGCGAGCGTCTCCAGGACGATCAGCACGACGACGACCAGGCCTGCCACGAGCGCGACCACGCCGGCCGTGGGGTGGTTCCACAGGACGAGGGCCAGGACGCCCGCGCCGATGACGATGCCGGAGGTCCACGCGCGGTGCTCCGCGAGGGCGAGGCCGGCCGATCCGGTGCGCAGGCCGGCGCGGGAGAGGCCCAGGCCGGCGGCCGAGGTGCCCCGGCGGGCGAGGTTCCGGACGGCCCGGGCCCCGCGCCCGGGGCCGTAGAGGTAGGCGGCCAGCGCGATGATCACCGCTACCACGAGGAGGGTGCGGGTGCTGTCGCTCAGGAAGCGGACGAAGGTGTCGTAGATCGCCGCGGCGGCGTCGGGCGGCAGCGTCGCGCTCGGCACGGCGTCCAGGTAGACCCGCCGCATGAGGGCGAGCGCCACCAGGAGCAGGACCATCATCACGCCCACACCGACAGCCGTGACCAGCAGCATCCGCCGGTGCCGGGGCGCGGTCCACACGGCGAGGGCGGCCAGGACGACGGTCAGCACGGGCAGCCAGGTGCCCATGGTGTCCAGCAGCCGCATGGCGTCCTTCGCCTTGCCCAGTTCCTCGGCCTGGAACAGTGTGATGGTCCGGTCGGTGTCCGGGATGGCCGCGGCCTTCTCGAAGCCCGCGTCGACGAGACGCTGCCGCACCTCGTCGACCACTTGCCCGAGGTCGAGCTGCACGGTGTCGCCCTCGGCGCGGAGCGCGCCCTCGCGCTCTCCGGTGAGCATGCTCACCACGGCGGCGTGCGCCCGCGTGTTGGCGCCCTCCCATGCCTGTGCGAAGACATCGCTGGTCACGACGCGGCTGACGGTCCCGTCCACGACGTCGCGGACGGCGGAGCGCAGGGGCCCGGCGAGGGACTCGGACGCCTCGACCACGCGCGGCGGTGCCCCGGCGTCCGCCAGCGTCCGCGTGAGCGCCTCGGTCACCGCCTCGACATCCACCTGGGCCACCACACGGTCGGTCAGCCGGTCGGTCACCACGTCCTGGACCGCCGGGTCCGAGGCGAGCGGTGCCACGGTCTGCACGTACCGGCCGGTGTCGGAGACCTGGTCGTCCACCCAGGCGGCGACGACCGACAGCGGCGCGAGCAGCAGGGCCAGGACGAGCAGCACGCCGGCGCCGGAGTAGCGCAGCCGGCGGTGCCGTACGCCGGCGTGCCGGCGCAGCCGCTCGTACTCGGCGTGCTCTTCCGGGCTCAGGAAGCGTCCCGATGCCTCACGGCCCTCGTCGGAGGGTGACGGGACGGGACCGTCGGTGGGGGCCATGGCTGCTCCTCGCATGCGGTGACGGCCGGTCGCCGTCAGGTGTCCCGCCTGGCTCAGGCGTTCCCGTCGGGGCCGTGCGGAACGGCGGTGGACGACCCGCGCAGCGCGGCCCGCCAGGCGAACGCGAGCCCCGCCTCGGCCAGTCCGAGCAGGACGAGCCACAGGCCGAGCAGCCGGGTCAGCGCGCGCGCCGACTCCGCGGGCAGGGCCAGCACCACGACGCCCGCGACGATGCCCAGCACCGCCATGCCCAGGACGAAGCCGCGATGCGGCAGGTCACGGGCGGCGAGGGCGGTGTAGAGCGTGAGGATGCCGGACACCAGCCAGACGAGGCCGACGATCAGCGACAGCGCCGTGATGGTCTGCAACGGGTTCCTCAGGCACAGCACTCCTGCCAGCACGTACAGCACGGCCAGGAGCAGGCTGGGCAGGCGGTGGCCCTGTTCCTGCCGGGCGAAGGTCGCGACGAAGCGGAACGCTCCGGCCGCCAGCAGGTACAGGCCGATCAGCACCGCCACGACGTGCAGGGTGGCCTCGGGCCAGACCAGGAGCAGGATGCCCGGCACGAGGGTCGCCACCGCCGAGGCGAGGATCCACGTCCAGGAACGTCCGAGGGCCGCCAGCAGCTGCGCGGGGTCACCCGCGGTGCTGTACGCCGGCCCCGTGGGCCCGTACTCGGCACCCGCACGCGGCCCCTGCCCCGGTGACGTGGTCATGGCTCCTCCTCACCGGCGATCCGCCGGTCTGCGGGAACGCCCTTGCCGTGCAGCGTCGCGCGCCCCGCCGGCCCCGGGATCACCCCCGGCGGGTGATCCCTCTCCCGCCCCGCCGCGATGAGGTGGTGACGACCCCGTCTGCCGGCAAGGAGCACGAGACACGAGATGAACGATCCAGCGGTGGCCCGGACCACGTCCGCCCAGCTCCGGCAGGAGCAGGACCAGGAGCAGGACGAGGAGCAGGAGCGGCGTCGGCGGCCACACGGTCCGCGGCGCCGCGCACGGGCCGCCGTCCTCGTGCGTGCGGCGCTCATCGCGACCGGTCTCGTCACCGTCTACTACGTGCTGCCCCTGGACGGGCGGAGCACGACCGGCACCTCGGTGCTGCTCGCCTGCGGCCTTCTGCTGGTCGTCATGGTCTTCGCGTGGGAGGTGCGCGCCATCGCGCATTCGCCCTATCCGAGGCTGAAGGCCGTCGAGGCCCTGGCCGCCACCCTGGTCCTCTTCCTGCTGCTCTTCGCCGGCACCTACTACCTGCTGGAACACTCCACCCCGGGTTCCTTCAGCGAACCGCTGACCAAGACGGACTCCCTGTACTTCACGCTCACCACGTTCACCACGGTCGGGTACGGGGACGTCGCCGCCCGGTCCCAGACCGGACGCGTACTGACGATGATTCAGATGGCGGGCGGACTGCTGCTGGTGGGCGTCGCCGCACGGATCCTCGCCGGTGCCGTGCAGGCGGGGCTGCGCCGTCGGGGACGGGAGCCCTCGGACGACTTCACCTCGCGGCCGGAGGACTGAGCCATGACCGTACCGGGTCCCCTGACGACCTACCTGTCGCCGGCCGAGCGGGCGGCCGAGGGGCGGAACGTGCGACGGCACGTCCCCCGCTCCTCCCACGGCTTCTTCGACGCGGGTCCGCAGCGCTTCGACCCGGTCGAGGTGCTGGAACGTCAGTCGGCCACCCGCGTACCGGAGTTGGTGCCGATCCGCTACGCCCGCATGCTGGAGTCCCCGTTCCGCTTCTACCGGGGCGCGGCGGCCGTGATGGCGGCGGACCTCGGGGCCGTCGCGGACACCGGTCTGCGGGTGCAGCTCTGCGGCGACGCCCATCTGCTGAACTTCCGGCTGCTGGCCTCGCCGGAACGCCATCTGGTGTTCGACATCAACGACTTCGACGAGACGCTGGCCGGGCCCTTCGAGTGGGACGTCAAGCGGCTGGCGGCCAGTCTCGCCATCGCGGGCCGGGCCAACGGCTTCGAGGCCGAGGAGCAGAACCGGGTGGTGGAGGCGGGCGTACGGGCCTACCGGCAGCGGATGCGGGAGTTCGCGGGCATGCGCACCCTGGACATCTGGTACGCGCAGGACGACGCCGACCGGCTGCGGGAACTGATGGCCGCGTCGATGACCAAGGAGGCGAGGCGCCGCACCGCCGAGGCCACGGCGAAGGCCAGGACCCGCACCCACCTCCAGGCCTTCGAGAAGCTCACCCGGGTCACCGACGAGGGCCGGCGGATCGCCCCCGACCCGCCCCTGATCACGCCGCTGCGCGACCTGGTGGACGACTCCGCGCCGCGCGGGCAGGAGAAGGAGCTGCGTGCCGTCCTGGAGGGGTACGTGCGGACCCTGTCGTCCGAGCGCCGGCACCTGCTGCGCCGCTACCGGCTGGTCGACATCGCCCGCAAGGTGGTGGGCGTCGGCAGCGTCGGCACCCGCTGCTGGATCGTGCTCCTGCTCGGCCGGGACGACGACGATCCGCTGCTGCTCCAGGCCAAGGAGGCGCAGGCGTCGGTACTCGCCGACCACACCGACGGCATCCGCTACGACAACGAGGGCCGCCGCGTGGTGGCGGGCCAGCGGCTGATCCAGACGACCAGCGACATCCTCCTGGGCTGGACACACGCCGTGGGCCTCGACGGGCACGAGCGGGACTTCTACGTACGCCAGCTGCGCGACTGGAAGGGCATCGCCCGTCCGGACACGATGGACCCGGGCCTGCTGCGGCTGTTCGCCGGGCTGTGCGGGGCCAGTCTGGCGAGGGCCCATGCCCGCTCGGGCGACCCCATCGCCATCGGGGCGTACCTCGGCGGCGGCAACGGCTTCGAGCGTGCCCTCACCGCGTTCGCGCAGTCCTACGCCGACCGGAACGAGCGGGACTTCGCCGCGCTCGGCGCCGCCGCCCGGTCCGGCAGGATCCGGACGGCGGCCTCGTGAGCCGTCCCTCCTGTGAGCTGGTCACTCCGGCAACTGGCGCAGCTCCACGACCCTGAGCCCCAGCGACTGGAAACGGGTCAGCAGGCCGTACAGGTGGGCGTCGTCCACGACCGGGCCGTACAGCAGCGTCTGCCCGGACACCACCACGTGGTCCAGTTCCGGGAAGACTTTGGCCAATGTCTCCGACATCTGTCCGGCGATGCGGATCTCATAGCGCATGAGCTGCTCTCCCGCGGGCGGCCCGAGAGGGTGAGGCGCGCCCTTCCCTAGCGATGGTCCGCCTCGGCGGGCCGTGCGCCCTCACCCGGCGCAGGTGAACCTCCGCCCGGCCCGCGAGGGGCACGTCAGTGCTTGACGACGAACTTGAAGGCGATGATCAGCAGACCGAGCAGCAGGTTCACCGCCGCCGAGGCGGCCAGCTGCCCCCGGGAGGCACCGGCCCGGACCGCCGCGGCCACCGACCAGCCGACCTGCTCCGCCACCGCCACCGCGAGCGCCAGCCACACGGCGCCCTGCACGTCCAGGCCCAGCAGGGGGCTGACCGCGACGGCGACGGCGGGCGGGACCGCGGCCTGCACGATCGGCCACTCCTCGCGGCACACGTGCAGCACGGTCGCACGGTCGACGGTCCGCTGCGCCAGCCGCGCCCCGAACAGCTGCGCGTGCACGTGCGCCAGCCAGAACACCCCGCCCGTCAGCACGAGCAGCAACACCAGTTCCAGCCGGGGCAGCGCCCCCAGGGTTCCGGCCCCGATCACCACGGAGGCGGCGAGCATGGCCCCGTAGACGCCGCCGGTGTAGTCGGCGTGGGCCCGGCGCTCCGCGCTCCGTGCCCTGCGTGCGGCACCGCGGTCCGTGGACATCAGGCCTCTCCTTCGCCGGCGGGCCGCCGCACGGAGCGCTGCCCCGCGGTCGGCAGATGCGAGGTGACCAGGAAACTGGCGAGAGTGATCCCACCGGTGGCGAGGACGGCCGCCTTCAGCCCGTCGAGCTGGGCCGACGCGTAGGAATCCGTGACCGCCTCGACCTCCGCGGGCGGCAGGCCGGCCTCTTCCGCCGCCGAGCGGACCTGGCCCGTGGAGACGAAGCTGACCCCGGCCTCCAGGGCTACGCCGGTCTGCTTGCGGGCCTCCTCCGACAGCCTGGGGTCGGCCTCGACCTGGGTGCTGAAGGCGTGCACCAGGGCTCCGATGAGCAGCGAGCCGATGAGCGCGGTGCCCAGGGCGGAGCCCAGGTTCTGGGCCGTGAACTGGAGCCCTCCCGCCTCGCTGCGCTCCTCCTCGCCGACGCCCGACTGGACGACGTTGCCCAGCTGCGAGGCGAGCAGACCCATGCCCACGCCCAGCAGGGCCATGGCCCCGGCGAACTGGGCGTCGTCGATGGCGGGGTCGATGGTCGCCAGCAGCCACACGATCGCTCCCGCGAGGGTCAGCAGAGCCAGCCGCACCACCCGGCGCGGACCCGCGAGCCGGCCCAACCGTGAGGCGAACAGGGAGGCCGCGAGCATGGTGAGGGACACCGGGAGCAGCCGCAGGCCGGTCTCGAAGGCGTCGAAGCCCTGCACCACCTGCAAGTACAGCGGGATCGCGAAGAACAGCCCCAGCAGGATGAGGTTCTGGCTCAGGAGCATCAGCAGCCCGGACCGCAGGACCGGTCTGCCCAGCAGTGACAGGTGGACCAGGGCGTCGGCCCCCCGGGCGTCCCGCCGTCGCTCCCAGTGCACGAAGGCGGACAGGACCACCGCTCCGGCGCCGACGACGAACAGGGTGGGGGCGAAGCCCAGGACGGTGAAGGGCGGGTTGCGCGGCTGCACCCAGCCCCAGGTGGTGCTCTGGAGCACTCCGAGCACGCCCAGTCCGAGGCCGGCGGCGGAGAGCACCGCACCGACGCCGTCGAGCCGGGGCCGGGGTTCCCTCGGGGCCGTCCGGGGGATCACCCGGTGGCAGAGCAGCACCACCAGGACGACCACGACCTCGCCGGCGAAGACCAGACGCCAGGTGAGGTACGTCGTCATCCAGCCGCCCAGCAGCGGCCCCACCGCGATGCCGGCGCCGGCGAGACCGCCTATCACGCCGTAGGCGACGGCCCGGTCCCGTCCGGCGTAGGACTCGGCGACGAGGGCCGCCATGGACGGCAGGACCATGGCGGCCCCGAGCCCCTCGATGACCGACCAGCCCAGGGCGAGGACCCACAGACTGGGCGCCACGGCGGTGAGGGCCGAGCCGGTGCCGTAGACCGCGAGCCCCAGGAGGAACATGCGCCGGCGGCCCAGGACGTCCCCGAGCCGTCCGCCGACCATCATGAACGCCGCCATGACCAGGGCGTACAGGGTGATGACCGCCTGGATGGCGGTGACCTCGGTGTCGAAGTCCTCGACCAGCCGGCTGATGGACACGTTCATGACGGAGGTGTCCAGCACCATCAGGAACTGTGCGGTGCCGAGGACGAACAGGGGACGCCAGCTTCTCACCCGTCCATCGCAGCCGCAGAGCCGTCGTCGCGCCTCACCCGCCCCGGGCGAGGGGGCCGGATGGGACCCGCGCGGTCAGAGGATCCGCGCGTCGCGGGCGCGGCGCACCGCGTCGCCGCGCCGGCTCACCGCGAGCTTGCGGTAGATGCTCTTGAGGTGGGTCTTCACGGTGTTCACCGAGACGTGGAGGTCGGTCGCGATCTCCTCCGTCGACCTCATCTCGGCCAGCCTGCGCAGCACGTCCCGCTCGCGCGCGCTCAGTTCCTCGACGACGAGGGCCGGTGGCGGCGGCTGCGCCGCGGGAGCGGGGCGAGCGTGCTCGGGCTCCGGGACGAGCCAGCCGCCCGCCAGCTCCCGCAGACGGCCGGTGCTCAGCAGCGGGCGGATCCAGGGACCGGCTTCCAGGAACGGCAGGCGCAGCTGCTCGCGCCGGCCGTCCAGGAGGGCCCGGCCGAGCAGGCGGTGGGCGGCGGCGTGGTCGCCGAGCTCGTGGGCGGCCTGGGCGCGAGCAAGCGTGGCCCGGACGGTCACCGCCGGCCCGGGCCGGTCGGTGTCCGGCAGGCTGCGGAGCATCTCCAGCGCTTGCTCGGGGTGGCCCGCGGCGAGCCGGGCCCGGGCGGCTTGCACGGTGCAGGCGGCTCGGCGGTCGGCCACCCGCTCGACGGCCTTGCGGGCCGACTCGGGCTGCCCCTGGGCCAGGTAGGCGGCGCAGGCGAGGGCGGCGGCGTGGTCCTCGGCCCAGGGTGAGCCCACCACGGCCGGGACGATCGCGTCCGCCGCCGCCAGTGCGGCCCGGGTGTCTCCCCTGGCGAGCAGCAGCCGGCCCCGGGTGAGCACCCGGCCCGCTTCCTCGACGGGATCCTCTCCCAGCAGGTGGGAGGCGGCGGCCTCGTCGAGGAGCGCCTGCGCCTCGTCGAGTTCGTCACGGTCGATGAGGACGGCGGCCCGGACCAGAGCGCCGAGGCCGGCCCCGGACCGCTGGGGCAGGCTGTAGCGCTGTGCCTGGCCGGCCGCCGCCAGGGCCTTGTGCTCCGCCCGGCCGAGCCAGCCGTTCAGGTAGTCGATCAGAGCCAGGTGCCCCAGAGCCTCCCACCGGGGCAGCGCCATGGCCGCGCCGCCGGGTCGTCCGGCCACCGCCGACAGGACGGTCCGTGCGTCCTCGAAGCGCCCGGCCCACAGCCGGGCGGAACCCAGGTGGGTGAGCAGCAGGGCGTTCAGCTCCGGGTGCTCGTCGAGCAGGTGCCCGGGAACCTCCGGCCGGAGGGCCAGCGCCTGCTCCGCGGCGCGCTCGGCCCTGCCCGGCGTTCCGGTCAGGCGCGCCGCCAGGGCTTCCAGCAGGGCGCAGGTGAGCCCGGCCGCCGCGGGGTCCGTCGCGCCGTCCCGGGCCAGTTCCTCCTCGGCCCGGTGCAGGTGCGCCAGGCCGTGTTCGACATCACGGCCGGCCAGCTCGCGGGCCGCGCGGACGAGGTCCGGTGCCGGGCCCCTGACATCGGGGCCCATCCGCTCGAACAGCGCGGACAGGTCGTCTGAGCGCAGACCGGTGAAGAGCTGCCCGAGGGCGAGGTCGTCGACCACGGCCCGTGCGGTGAACTCCCAGTCGTCCGCCGCCGCACCCTGGGCGAGCGCTTCGGGCAGGGCTCCGGAACTGCGCAGCCACTGGGCCGCCCGGCTGCGCAGTTCCGGCTCCAGGCCGGGGAAACGCTCGCGCAGGTGGGCTCGGAGGATCTCGGCGAAGAGGGGATGCAGGCTGTACCAGGAGTGGCCGAGGTAGTGGACGAAGGCGTTCTCGCGTTGCAAGGCGGCCAGGATGGGCTCCGCGTCCGTGCGCTGCGTCAGCACGTTGACCAGGTCGGGGCAGCAGCGCTCCAGAACGCTGATGCGCAGCAGCAGATCCTGGGTGCCGGGTGGCTGCCGGTCGAGCACCTCGGCGAGCAGGAAGTCGGCCACCGCGCTGTGGTCCGCCTCGAACTGCTTCAGGTAGGCGTGCGGGTCCGTCCCCTGGCGGGCGGCGAGCGCAGAGAGCCGGAGACCCGCGGCCCAGCCCCGGGTCCGTTCCACCAGGGCCAGCACGGCGCTCGCGGGCAGGTCCAGGCCGTGCCGTGTCAGGAGCTCATGGGCCTCGTCGGGGGTGAAGGCCAGCTCGGCGTCCCGGATCTCCGTCATCTCGCCCGAGGCCCGGTAGCGGTGCAGCGGCAGCAGGGGTTCGGTGCGGGTGACCAGGATCAGACGCAGGCCCCGACCGGCGTGGTGCAGGACGAACTCCAGTTGTTCGGCGATCTCCCGGGAGACCACGCGGTCGAACTCGTCGAGGACGACGAGCGTGGGAGGGTCCCTGCCCTCGAGATCGGCGGCGAGGCGGGTGAGCGTCCGCTGGTCCACGCGACCGGCCTCCGCGGGGCTGCCGACCTCGCTCGCCACCGGCACGCCGGCCGCACGCAGAGCCTGAAGCACGTGCGCCCAGAACACGCCGGGGGCCTGGTCGGTGCTCTCGGCGGTGAGCCATGCGACCGGGCGGCTCAGGCTGGAGGCCCAGTCGGCGACCAGGAGCGTCTTGCCCGCACCGGCCGAGCCGTTGACCATCGTCAAGGGCGTGGCCAGGGCCTGGTCGAGGTGCCCGGTCAGGCGCGGCCGGCGCACGAAGGTCGCGGGTCTGGCCGGCAGGGCGAACCGGGTGCGCAGCAGCGGGTCACCGGTGGGGTCGGCGAACCCCGCCTCCGGCATCTCATCGGTCGCGGCCATGGGGCTCACCCCTGCCTGCCGTCCGTCAGTCGGTCCTGAACTGGCGATCGTCCCGCTCAGCATCTCAGTGTTCGCTCCGCCGCGCACACCCGGGCCCAGCCGTCCCCGTCAACCACCCGTGGCGGGCGATGCGGCCACCGCCGTGGCCGGAGTCTCCTGGGGGCACCGCTCGGAACGGGAGGACCGATCATGTGCCGCTGGCTCGCCTACTCGGGCACCCCCGTGCTGCTCGACGACGTCCTGTACCGCCCCGAGCACTCGCTGATCGACCAGAGCCTGCACGCGCGGATGGGGGTCGAGACCACCAACGGCGACGGCTTCGGCGTCGGCTGGTACGCGTGGCACCTGCGCACCCCCGCTGTCATTCGCGACACGGGTCCGGCCTGGAGCAACCGCAATCTGCGGGAGATCGCCGACCACGTCCGCTCGTCGCTGTTCTTCGCCCATGTGCGGGCCTCCACCGGCACCGCCGTGCAGCAGACCAACTGCCACCCCTTCCGGCACGGACGATGGATGTGGATGCACAACGGGGCGATCACCGGGTTCTCAGCGCTGCGCCGGGATCTCATGATGTCCATAGCGCCGGAGCTGTTCCCTTCGCTGGAGGGCACGACGGACTCCGAGGTGATGTTCCACGTGGCCCTCACGCTCGGTCTCGACGGCGACCCGCCGGGCGCGGTGGCCCGGATGGCGGGGCTCGTCGAGCGGCTCGGGCACGAGCACGGGGTGCCGGAGCCGCTCCAGATGACGATCGCGGTGACCGACGGCGAGCGGGTGTGGTTCTTCCGGTACTCCAGCGGCGGAGCCTCGCGCTCGCTGTACTACAGCAGCCGGGTGGAGGACGTGCGTGCCCTGCACCCCGATCTCGCCTTCCTGAATCACATCTCGGACGAGACCCGGCTGGTGGTGTCGGAACCGCTGGGCGATCTTCCCGGGGTGTGGAACACCGTTCCGGAGAACAGCTACGGCGTCGTCCAGCCCGGCCGCGACCTGCTGCGGCACTTCGAGCCCGAACCCGTCTGAGAGACGCCGCCCCGCGGCTCAGCGGAGGTGCGCGGCGAACGCCTCATACGCGGGCCGGTCGAAGAGGACGAACCTGACCTGCTCGACCGTGGTGTCGGCCGCCTGTACGGTCTCGATCGCGATGCGCGCGCCGTCGTCCATCGGCCAGCCGTAGACGCCGGTGGAGATGGCGGGGAACGCGACGCTGCGGGCACCGAGTTCACCGGCGACACGGAGCGACTCGCCGTAGCAGGAGGCGAGGAGGGCGGAGCGGTCCTCGGTCGCGCTGAACACCGGGCCGACCGTGTGGACGACCCAGCGGGCGTCCAGGTCGCCCGCGGTGGTGGCGACCGCCCGGCCGGTGGGCAGGCCCTTGCCGAGGTGCGCCGCGCGGAGCCTGCGGCAGTCCTCCAGGATGGCGGGGCCGCCGCGGCGGTGGATCGCGCCGTCGACCCCTCCCCCGCCCAGCAGTGAGGAGTTGGCCGCGTTGACGATCGCGTCGACGCTCTCGCGGGTGATGTCGCCCTGGACCAGTTCGATGGCCGTCATATCTGCCTCAGTCGCTTCCAGACGGCCTTCGCCGCGTTGTGCCCCGACATGCCGTGCACTCCGGGGCCCGGCGGGGTCGCCGACGAGCAGATGAAGACGGCCGGATGCGGGGTGTTGTAGGGGAACAGGGTGGGCCTGGGGCGCAGCAGGAGCTGAAGGCCGGAGACGGCGCCGGAGGCGATGTCCCCGCCGATGTAGTTGGCGTTGCGGGTGGCGAGTTCGGGCGGGCCGGCCGTGGCGCGGGCCAGGACGCGGTCGCGGAACCCCGGGGCGAAGCGCTCCAGTTGGCGCTCGATGGTGTCGGTGAGGTCGCCGGTCCAGCCGTGCGGGACGTGTCCGTAGGCCCAGAAGACGTGCTTGCCCGCCGGGGCCCGGGTGGGGTCGACGACGCTCGGCTGGACCGTGATCAGGAACGGCTTGTCGGGGGCCCGGCCCTCCCGGGAGGCCGCGTTCAGGGCCGCGCCGATCTCGGCCCTGTTCGCGCCGACCTGCACCGTGCCGGCGGCGCGGGCCTCCTTCGCGGTCCACGGCACGGGGCCGTCCAGCGCGTAGTCGACCTTGAAGACGCCCGGTCCGTAGCGGTAGCCGCCGTAGTGGTTGCCGAAGCCGGCGATGCGGGCCAGGGCGGTGGGCGAGGTGTCGAAGACGTACGCCCGGGCCGGCGGCAGGTCGTCGAGGCGCTTGACCTCGTAGTCGGTGTGGACGCTGCCGCCGAGGTCCCGCAGGTAGGCGGCGAGGGCGTCGGACAGGGACTGGGAGCCGCCGCGGGCGACGGGCCAGCCGCGGGCGTGCGCCGCGAGGGCGAAGACCAGGCCGATGGCGCCGGTGGCGAAGCCGCCGAGCGGGGCCATGACGTGGGCGACGAGCCCGGAGAAGAGGGCCTTGGCCGGTTCGTCGCGGAAGCGGCGCATCAGCAGCGTCGACGGGGGCAGTCCGGCCAGGCCGAAGCGGGCCAGGGTCACCGGGTCGCGGGGCAGGGCGGTCAGCGGCAGCGACATGAAGTCCCGGGCGAGGGTGTCCCACTTGGGCAGGAAGGGCTCGACGAGCCTGCGGTACGCGCCGGCGTCGCGCGGGCCGAAGGAGGCGGCCGTCTCGCCGACCGTGCGGGCCAGGACGGCCGCCGTGCCGTCCGGGAAGGGGTGCGCCATGGGCAGCTCGGCGTGCAGCCACTCCAGGCCGTACCGCTCCAGCGGCAGGGCGCGGAACGCCGGGGAGTTGATGGCGAGCGGGTGGGCCGCGGAGCACGGGTCGTGCCGGAAGCCGGGAAGGGTGAGCTCCTCGGTGCGGGCTCCGCCGCCCACGGTGCTACGGGCTTCGAAGACGGCGACGGAGAAGCCGCGGCGGGCCAGCTCCACGGCCGCGGTCAGTCCGTTCGGCCCCGCACCCACTACGACGGCATCGAGCATCGACGGCACCTCGGACCCCTTCGTCAGCCGACGGCCACTGGGGATCAGGATATGCCCGGGGACGGACAGTCACCGGCCGCCGGTGATTTACGGCGGGGAAGGCCGCTTTGCGGCGACCGAAACCCCCGAACGGGCACACGCTTGGTAGTCACCTGTGTGCAGCACGCAATGGCGGGCCGCTCACGCCCCGCCCGACAGCAGGCTCACCACCCGGCGGGCCGTGGCCGCGTCGCGGGCGGCGGTGAAGGGCAGGGCGTTGCCGCCCGCGATGCGGAACGGCTCGCCCGCGAGGGTCAGGTGGGCGCCGCCGGCCTCCTCGACCAGCAGCAGACCGGCCGCGTGGTCCCAGGCGGCTTCCCAGGAGAACGCCACCGCGTCCGACTCGCCGCGGGCGATGGCGAGGTACTCCAGTCCGGCCGAGCCGCACGGGCGCGGTGCCACGCCGTCGGTGCGCAGGCCGAGCAGGGCGTGCTTCTCCTCGTCCGTCGTGTAGTCGGGGTGGGAGGTGGCCACCCGCAGGTCCCGCCCGGGCTCCGGCACTCCGGCGAACAGCCGCTCCCCGTCGAGGTGGGCGCCCTTGCCCCGCTGGGCGGTGGCGAGCCGGTCGCGGGCGGGCGCGTACGTCCAGGACGCGAGCAGGGTGCCGCGGTGGGCCAGTGCGACCAGGGTGCAGAACCCCGCCTCGCCGCGGACGAACTGGCGGGTGCCGTCGACCGGGTCGACGATCCAGACCGGGGCGTCGCCGCGTATCGCCCGGTAGGACGCCGGGTTGGCGTGGACCGCCTCCTCGCCGACCACGACCGAGCCGGGCAGCAGGGCGACCAGCGCCTCGGTCAGGTACAGCTCGGCCTTGCGGTCGGCGTCGGTCACCAGGTCGTGCGGGCCGCTCTTCTGGTCGACCTCGTCCGCGGCCAGCCGGCGCCAGCGGGGCATGATCTCGGAGGCGGCCGCCTTGCGGATCGCCTCTTCGACGTCACCGGCGTGCTGTGCGAGAAACTCTTCGATGGTTTCGTTGCTGTCGATCACCCCTCCATGACAACACGAGCCACTGACAACGCCCGCCCGCCGGGTGCACTCCGGGTGGCCTCGCGATGAACAGCGGGGCGTCCGGGCGCGGCCGGACGGCGGTGCCCGTCACGGGCGCGCCCTCCGGCGTCCGGCCGACGGATCACCGGCCCACCGCGTATCCCTGCATTCCGCGCGGGTTCGCCGCGGCCGACAGCACGCCCGTCTCCGGGTCCCGCGCGACCGCGCACAGCCGGCCCTCCGACCAGGGGCCGCCCACGGTCACGTCGTGGCCGCGGCGGCGCAGCTCCCCGACGACGGACGGGTCGGTGCGGGCCTCCACGGTGACACTGCCCGGGCGCATGCCGCGCGGGTAGAAGGAGCCGGGGAAGCTGTCGTTGTGCCAGTTCGGGGCGTCGATGGCGCCTTGGAGGTCGGGGCCGCCGCGCACGTGGGCGCGCAGCGCCACCGCGAGGAAGAAGTGCAGCTGCCACTGGTCCTGCTGGTCACCGCCGGGCGTGCCGAACGCCATGACGGGCACGCCGTCGCGCAGGGCGATCGAGGGCGTCAGGGTGGTGCGGGGACGGCGGCCGGGGGTGAGGGAGTTGGGCAGGCCCTCCTCCAGCCAGGTCATCTGGAGCCGGGTGCCGAGCGGGAAGCCGAGTTCGGGCACGACCGGGTTGGACTGGAGCCAGCCGCCGCTGGGGGTGGCCGAGACCATGTTGCCCCAGCGGTCGACGACGTCGAGGTGGCAGGTGTCGCCGCGGGTGGTGCCGTCGGCGAGGATCTCGGGTTCGCCGGGCACGGGGGACGCCGGGCTCTTGGCGACGGTCGGTTCGCCGACGCCCAGCGCGTCGAAGCCCTCCTGAGCGGCGGCGGCCACGCGCGCGTGCGCGCACAGGCGCGGCGTGCGTCCACCGGGGCTGCCGGGCCGCAGGTCGTTCTCGGCACGCTCGCCGACGAGGGCGCGGCGGGCCGCGTTGTACGGGTCGGACAGCAGGTCGTCGAGCGGTACGTCGGCGGCGTCCCCGTACCAGGCCTCGCGGTCGGCCATGGCGAGCTTGCAGTTCTCGACCAGGAGGTGGACGTAGTCGGCCGAGCCGTACGGGGGCAGTTCGGGCGGGAGCAGGGCGAGTTGCTGGAGGAGGACGGGGCCCTGGCTCCAGGCGCCCGGCTTGCACACGGTCCAGCCGTTCCAGTCGTACGTCGCCGGTGTCTCGTAGGTCGCGGACCAGGTGGCGAGGTCGGCCGCCGTGAGGGTCCCGGTGTGCCGCCGGCCACTGGTGTCCTTGGTCGGACGACCGGCCTGGCGGACGAGGGCGTCGGCGATGAACCCGCCGCGCCACACCTGCCGGGCGGCCTCGATCCGCGCCTGTCTGTCGCCCGTGCCGGCGGTCTCGGCGAGCAGGCGCTTCCAGGTGGCGGCGAGTGCGGGGTTGGCGAAGAGCTCACCGGGGCGCGGCGCCTTGCCGCCGGGCAGGTAGACGTCCGCCGAGGAGGTCCACTCCGTCTCGAACAGCTCGCGCACGGTCTCGACGGTCTCGCCGACGCGCTCCACGGGCGCGTGGCCGTGCTCGGCGTAGCCGATGGCGTACTTCAGGACCTCGTCCAGGGACCGGGTTCCGTGGTCGCGCAGCAGCAGCATCCACGCGTCGAACGCGCCCGGTACGGCGGCCGCGAGCGGCCCGGTGCCGGGGACGAGGTCCAGGCCGAGGCCCCGGTAGTGCGCGACGGTCGCCCCGGCCGGTGCGACGCCCTGCCCGCACAGCACCCGCACTTCGCCGCCGGCCGGGGCGAGCAGGATCGGCACCTCGCCCGCGGGGCCGTTGAGGTGCGGCTCGACGACGTGCAGCACGAAGGCGCCCGCCACGGCCGCGTCGTAGGCGTTGCCGCCGCCCTCCAGAACGGCCATCGCGGACTGCGAGGCGAGCCAGTGGGTCGAGGAGACCATGCCGAAGGTGCCCTGGAGGGTGGGGCGGGTGGTGAACATACGGCCTTCTTCTCTCGTCGTCCGGGGCGCTCGGGGGCACGCCACCCGTCCCCCTCCCCCGGTGCGGGACCTGGCAAAACCTCGGGAAAACCGCCCACCGGCTGCTGAACCGACCGATTTCCGGGCGGTGAAAAGGGGTCCCCCGTCACCGCGCAGCCACGGAGCGAGTTCGCACTTCCGCACCACAGACACTCGTGTGAGACTGTCGTCCCGTCCGCCGTGCGGACCCGCTCCGCACCTTCCGTCCCCCACGAGAAGGGCGCCGTGCGTTCCCTACCTCTGCCCCTCGCCCTGACCGCCCGTCTGTCCCCGGTGGTGGTGCTCGCCGCGCTGGGCTGGGCGCTGTCGTCCGGTCCGCTCGCCGCGCCGCAGGCCGCCGAGCACAAGCCGGCCGAAGAGAAGACCGGGACACAGTCCGCGTCCGCCCCGTCGACGTCGACGGTGTCGAAGGCGTACTCGGCCGCGCCGGCCCCGTGCGAGAGCGTCGCCGAGAAGACGATCGAGTCGCTGGTGCCGGGCGCCAAGACGGCCGGCAAGGAGATCCCGTCCACGGACTCGGAGCTGCGCCGCACCTGTTCCTGGAACGCGCTCAAGGGGTACGACTACCGCTGGCTCGACGTGTCGTTCGAGGTGATGGAGTCGGACGACGCCGCGGAGAAGTCGTACGAGGCGCACCTCGACAAGAAGAGCGGCGGCGGCGCCGTCCCGGGTCTGGGCGACAGCGCCTACTCCGTCGTGAACCTCACGACCGAGGACAAGCAGGAGACCCGCGAGGGCGTCGTGATCGCCCGCGCCTCCAACGCGCTGGTGATGATCACCTACAACGGCAGTGACTTCGAGTCGAAGAAGGCGCCCGGCACGGACACGATCAACAAGGGCGCCATCAAGGCCGCGAAGGAAGCCGTGGCCGCGCTGGAGAGCGACAAGGGCTGAACGGCCCTCCAGCGCGCCGGGCTCTTTCAGACGGTGCTGCGGCCCCGCGTGGCCATCAGCACCAGGTACAGGACCATCGACGTGCCCAGGCCCACGGCCCAGCCGTAGTCGGCCAGATCGGCCAGCGCCGGGACGGGACGGCCGTCGATCAGCGGCTTGAAGCTCGCGCCGCCGACGGCGAGGACACCGCCGACCGCGAAGGCGACGACGGCCCGCCAGTTCCAGCCGCCCTCGTACCAGTAGCGGCCGCCGGGCCGGTACAGGTCGGCCAGGTCGAGCCGGGCGCGGCGCAGGATCCAGTAGTCGGCGATGAGGATGCCCGCGACGGTGCCGAGCAGGCCGCCGACCAGCCCGAGCCAGGTGAAGATGTAGCCCTGCGGGTCGGAGTAGAGCTTCCACGGGAAGATCAGCACACCGAGGACGCAGGTGGCGAGGGCGCCGGCCCGGAAACTGATGCGCCGGGGCGCGATGTTGGAGAAGTCGAACGCCGGCGAGACCAGGTTGGCCGCCACGTTGACGGAGAGCGTCGCCACCAGCACGGTGACCAGCGCGAAGAGCAGGCCGACCGTGTTGTCGGTCTTGGCGGCGAGCTGCACCGGGTCCCAGATGGCCTCGCCGTAGACGGCCTGGGAGCCGGAGGTGACCATCACCGACAGGAACGCGAAGAGGGTCATGGTGGTCGGCAGGCCGAGGGCCTGGCCCCGGGTCTGCGCCTTCTGGCTCTTGCCGTAGCGGGTGAAGTCGGGGATGTTCAGCGACAGCGTGGACCAGAAGCCGATCATGCCCATGAGGGCGGGGGCGAACAGTTTCCAGAAGTCGGGGCCCCAGCCGAGCTTGGAGGGCTGGTCGAGCAGCGGGCCGAAGCCGCCCGCCTTGTCGCTCATCCACCACAGCATCACGAACGCGCCGACGAGCACGAAGGGCGCCGCCCAGTTCTCGAAGCGGCGGATGGTTTCCATGCCCCGGTAGATGATGACGACCTGGAGCGCCCAGAAGATCGCGAACGACAGCCACATCGTCCAGGCGTAGCCGCCGACCTTCGCCGCGTCCGTCCAGCCGGTGCCGATGAGCTTGCCGGCCAGGAAGTAGATGGCCTCGCCGCCGATCCAGGTCTGGATCCCGAACCAGCCGCACGCCACCAACGCCCGTACGACGGCGGGCAGGTTGGCCCCGCGGATGCCGAAGGAGGCCCGGGCGAAGACCGGGAAGGGTATGCCGTACTTGGGTCCTGCGTGCCCGGTGAGCAGCATCGGTATCAGCACGATGACGTTGGCCAGGGCGATGGTGAGCACCGCCTGCTTCCAGTCCATGCCGACGGCGATGAGCCCGGAGGCGAGGGTCCAGGAGGCCGTGTTGTGGGCCATGCCGACCCACAGGGCGGAGAAGTTGTAGGTGGTCCAGGTGCGCTTCTCGACGGGGACCGGCAGCAGGTCCTCGTTGGCGTAGGGGCCGGTCGGTGCGGGGGCGCCCGGGGTGATCTCCACCCGGCCGTCGGCGAGGGTGACTTGGGTGGTCGGCGGTGGGGCGGTGGGAGCGGTATCGGTCATGGGCCGGGCCAATCAGGGGAGGTGGGACGGGAAAGGCCGTGCGGTGATGCCGATGGGGGGTGCGCCGGTGAGCGTCCTGGGGCCCCCTTCCCGAGCCGCTGGGAAGGGGGAGTTCACAGGGGGGTGCGGCGGAGGAGGTCAGCCGTTGACGGCCGGAATCACCCGGGATCCGTAGGCCTCGATCACGGCCTCCTGCGCGTCGTGCATGTCGTAGACGGCGAACTGGTCCACGCCGAGCGCGCGCAGCGCCTCCAGCTTCTCGATGTGCTTGTCGACCGGGCCGATCAGACAGAACCGGTCGACGATCTCGTCGGGCACGAACTGGGTGTCCGGGTTGCCGGCGCGGCCGTGGTGGGAGTAGTCGTAGCCCTCGCGGGCCTTGATGTAGTCGGTGAGTTCGTCGGGGACGGCGGCCGAGTGCTCGCCGTACTTGGAGACCAGGTCGGCGACGTGGTTGCCGACCATGCCGCCGAACCAGCGGCACTGCTCGCGCGCGTGCGCGAGTGCCTCGGGCGAGTCGTCCTCGGTGACGTAGGCCGGGGCGGCCACGCAGATCGTCACCTCGGCGGGGTCCCGCCCGGCGGCGACGGCCGCGTCCTTCACGGCCTTGACCATGTACTCGGTGAGATAGAGGTCGGCCAGCTGGAGGATGAACCCGTCCGCCTCCTCGCCGGTCATCTTCAGGGCCTTGGGCCCGTACGCGGCCATCCAGACGGGCAGTTCGGCGCCCTCCTTGATCCAGGGGAACCGGACCACGGTGCCGCCGCCGAGGTCGGCCTCCCGTCCGCTGCCGAGGTCCCGGATGACCTTCATGGCCTCGCTGATCCGGGCCAGGGTGTTGGGCTTGCGGCCGGCCACGCGCATCGCCGAGTCGCCGCGGCCGATCCCGCAGACCGTGCGGTTGCCGAACATGTCGTTGAGGGTGGCGAAGGTGGAGGCGGTGACCTCCCAGGTGCGGGTGCCGGGATTGGTCACCATCGGCCCGACCTTCAGGGTCGTGGTGTTGGCCAGGATCTGGCTGTAGATCACGAACGGTTCCTGCCACAGCACGGCCGAGTCGAAGGTCCAGCCGTAGGTGAAGCCGTTCCGTTCCGCCCGCTTCATCAGGCTGATCACCCGCGAGGCCGGCGGGTCTGCTTGCAGGACGAGTCCGAAGTCCATCTGCGCCACTCCTAGTTGAGGTACTGACAGGTGGATCGCGGGGTGAACACGCCGTGCCCGGCGTGGCCGGTGTACTCCCGCTCGGTGATGACGGGTTCGCCGCGCGAGAGGACCGTCTCGACCCGGCCGGTGGTGCGCCTGCCCTCGTACGCCGAGTAGTCGACGTTCATGTGGTGCGTCTCGGCCGACATGACCTGCTCGGCGTGCGGGTCGTAGACGACGACGTCGGCGTCGGCGCCCGGCGCGATGGTGCCCTTCTTCGGGTACAGGCCGAACATGCGGGCCGGGGACGCGCAGGCGATCTCGATCCAGCGGCGGCGGGAGATGTGCCCGTCGAGGACGGCCTGGTGGAGCAGGTCCATACGGTTCTCGACGCCGGGAAGCCCGTTGGGGATCTTGGAGAAGTCGCCGCGGCCGAGTTCCTTCTGGCCGACGAAGCAGAAGGGGCAGTGGTCGGTGGAGACGACCTGGAGGTCGTTCGTGCGCAGGCCGCGCCAGAGTGCGGCCTGGTGTTCCTTCGGCCTCAGGGGCGTGCTGCACACGTACTTGGCGCCCTCGAAGTCGGGCTCGGCGAGGTTGTCGGTGGACAGGAACAGATACTGGGGGCAGGTCTCACCGAAGACGGGCAGCCCCTCGTCGCGGGCCCGGGCCAGCTCGGCCACCGCCTCCGTCGCCGAGACGTGCACGACGTAGAGGGGCGCGCCGGCCACCTGCGCCAGCTTGATGGCGCGGTGGGTGGCCTCGGCCTCCAGCAGGGCCTTGCGGACCTCGCCGTGGTAGCGCGGGTCCGTCTCGCCCCGGGCCAGGGCCTGTTCGACCAGGACGTCGATGGCGATGCCGTTCTCGGCGTGCATCATGATCAGGCCGCCGTTGTCGGCGGAGCGTTGCATGGCGCGCAGGATCTGGCCGTCGTCGCTGTAGAAGACGCCCGGGTAGGCCATGAACTGCTTGAAGGAGGTGACGCCCTCCTCCACCAGGTGGTCCATCTCCTTCAGCGTGTGTTCGTTGACGTCGGAGACGATCATGTGGAAGCCGTAGTCGACGGCGCAGTTGCCCTCGGCCTTGGCGTGCCAGGCGTCGAGTCCCTCGCGCAGGCTGTGGCCGACGCTCTGCACGGCGAAGTCGATGATCGTCGTCGTTCCGCCCCAGGCGGCGGCCCGGGTGCCGGTCTCGAAGGTGTCGGAGGCGAAGGTGCCGCCGAAGGGCAGCTCCATGTGGGTGTGGGCGTCGACGCCGCCGGGGATGACGTACTTTCCGGTGGCGTCGATGGTGCGGTCTGCGGTGAAGGCCTGCGCCGCCGGGGTGTTGGATGCCGCGAGGGCGGCGATGCGGCCGTCCTCGATCAGGACGTCGGCGTGGATCTCGTCGGATGCGGTGATGACGAGGCCGCCGCGGATGACGGTTCGGGTGCTCATGCTCTGTCGCTCCTCGCCGTTTGAACGTGACGGTTGACGGTGGCTGGTCGCGCAGTTCCCCGCGCCCCTGGGTTTCTCAGGGTGCTGTCAGTGGCCCGTACGCACCCGGTGCCCGGTCCCGGTAGAACTGCCAGCGGTCGCGGACCTCGCGGAGTTTGGCCATGTCCAGGTCGCGGACGACCAGTTCGGGCTCCTTGTCGCCGGCCACCTCGCCGACGAACTGGGCCTCCGGGTCCACGAAGTACGAGGTGCCGTAGAAGTCGTTGTCGCCGTACTCCTCGACGCCGACCCGGTTGATCGCGCCGACGAAGTACTCGTTGGCCACGGCCGCCGCCGGCTGCTCCAGCTGCCAGAGGTAGCCGGACAGGCCGCGGGAGGTCGCCGACGGGTTGAAGACGATCTCCGCGCCCGCGAGGCCGAGGGCGCGCCAGCCCTCCGGGAAGTGGCGGTCGTAGCAGATGTACACGCCGACCCGGCCGACCTTCGTGTCGAAGACGGGCCAGCCGCTGTTGCCCGGGCGGAAGTAGAACTTCTCCCAGAAGCCCCGCACTTGGGGGATGTGCGTCTTGCGGTACTTGCCGAGGTAGGAGCCGTCCGCGTCGATCACGGCGGCGGTGTTGTAGAGGACGCCGGGCTGCTCCTCCTCGTACATCGGCAGCACCAGGACGATGCCGAGTTCCTCGGCGAGGGCCTGGAAGCGGCGCACGATCGGGCCTTCGGGGATCTGCTCGGCGTACTCGTAGAACGCCGGGTCCTGGACCTGGCAGAAGTACGGGCCGTAGAACAGTTCCTGGAAGCACAGGACTTGGGCGCCCTGCGCGGCCGCGTCGCGGACCGCCTGCTCGTGGACCTGGATCATCGATTCCTTGTCGCCCGTCCAGGCGGTCTGGAAGACGGCGGCGCGGATCACTCGGCTCATCGGGACCTCCGGTCGCTCGGTGTGCCGTGAGCCTAGGGAGGGCGAAAGGCGTCTTTGAGTTGCAGCGTGTCACGTCCCGGGGCGTGCGGCGTGCCACCGTGTCACTCTTTCGTGGACCCATGTTTCACCGCCGTTTTCCCAGGTGATCGTCGTGTTTCACTGCTGTTGCGCGTCGTGCGCGAGGAGTGCGATGTGCACCGAGGCGGCCTGCTCGAAGTCGTCGAGGTCCACCCCGAGGCGGACCTGTATGGCCTCCAGCCGGCGGTAGAGGGCCGGCCGGGAGACGTGGTGGAGCTGGGCGGTGCGGGACTTGTTGCGGCCGGTGGCCAGGTAGGTGCGCAGCACCGACAGCAGGTCCTCGTCACTCTCGCGCAGCAGCCCGTCCAGCTCGCGCTCCGCGAAGGACTGCACGTGCGGGTCGTCGCGCAGCAGCCGGATCAGGCCCCGCAGGTGGACGTCCTTCAGGCGCACCACCGGCGGGAGGTCGAGGACGGCGGAGGAGTCGGCGACGGCGTCCGCGACGTGCTGGGCCTCGCGCAGCCCGGTGGGTACGTCGTCCCAGGCGGAGCGGGCTTCGGCCGCGGCGACGACGGTGTGGCCGGGGCCGGTCTCGGTCCGCAGCCGGGTCGCGAAGTGCGCGGCGAGGACACCCGCGTCCTGGTCCTGGGGCAGGCTGAGCAGCACGGCGGTGGCGCCGTCGGCCAGTTCGGCGACGAGCCCGGGCAGGCCCAGCAGCCGCAGGAGGCGTTCGAGCCGGGCGGGGTCGCCGTCGCGGACGACCAGCGGCACGAAGGTGCGCCGGTTGACCGGCAGCCCGGCCGCGCGGGCCCGGGGCAGCAGTTGCCGTGCCGGTACGACGCCGCTGACCAGGTCGGTCAGCAGGCTCTGCGCGGACTGCTCCTCCCAGGAACACGCGGCGCCGCCGGCGAGCATGCGGTGCAGGACGAGGGCCTCGGCGGCGCGGTCGGCCAGCAGCCGTCCGGTGGCGGTGTCGCCCCGGTAGCCGCACAGCACGATCCGGCCCCACCGCTCCCCGCGCCCGCCCAGTTCGGCCCGGATCCAGCCGTCGCCCTCGACGCCTCCCCCAGTGCCTGAACGGCCTGGGTGGTGCCCCCACGCCTGCCGGGCGATGCGCTCCCAGTCGCGCAGCACGTCGTCCACCGCGGGCCGCTCCCCCGCTGTGCCGAGGACGCGGTGGGCGAGGTTGGTGACGACGACGGGGCAGGCGCTGTGCCGGGCGACCTCGTCGAGCAGGCGTTGCAGCGGGGCGCCGGCGGTGATGAGGGCGGTGAGTTCGGTGCGGACGGCCTCGGAGAGGCTGACGGCGGCGAACTTGCGCCGCACCAGCCGCGACTGGACCTCCTCGGTCAGTTCGGCGAAGGGGAACGGCCGGTGCAGGACGACCATCGGCAGTCCGCACCGCTCGGCCGCCCGGCGCATCACGTCCGGCGCCGCGGGGAAGGCGCGGCCCAGTCCGAGGACGACGGCGGCGGCCTCCGCGCGGTGCAGCGACCGGACGTACTCGGCCTGTTTGTCCTCGTCGCCGGCGAGCAGCACACCGGTGGTGAGGACCATCTCGCCGCCACTGAGCATCACGCCGACGTCGGCGGCCTCGGCGACGTGCACCCAGCGCACCGGCCGGTCGAGGTGGCTCGCGCCGGCCACCACCTCGGGCTCCCCGGCGAGCACCCGCTCCAGGGTGAGGACCTGCCGGACCGACAGGGCGGGCTCCAGGGAATCCAGGGTGATGGTCATGATGGCGGGCCCCTTGCTCAGTGCACTGCTACGGGATGCTCCGCAGAGCGTTCTCGAGGATCGCGGCGCCCTCCTCGGCCTCCGCGACGTTGAGGGACAGCGGCGGGGCGACGCGCAGCGCACTGGTGTTGTGGCCACCCCCCTTGCCGATCAGCAGGCCGCCCGCGCGGGCCGCCTCCAGGACGGCCGCCGCGGTCTGCGGATCGGCCTCGTCCGTCCCGGGTTTGGTGATCTCGATGCCGATCATCAGCCCGCGTCCGCGTACCTCCCGTACGGCCGGGACGTGGGCGGCGACGGCCCGCAGCCGTTCGATGAGCAGGCCGCCGACGCGCCGGGCGTTGCCCTGGAGGTCGTGCTCCAGCAGGTAGGTGAGGTTGGCGAGGCCCGCCGCCATGGTGACCTGGGTGCCGCCGAAGGTGGAGATGCTGTTGGAGTCCAGGCAGTTCATGATCTCGGAGCGGGCGACGACCCCGCCGATGGACATGCCGTTGCCGATGCCCTTGGCGAAGGTCATGATGTCGGGCGGCCCGTTGCGGCTGTGGGCCTGCCAGCCCCAGAAGTGCTCGCCGGTGCGGCCCCAGCCGGTCTGCACCTCGTCGGCGATCCACAGGATGCCGCGCTCGTGCAGCACCTCGCGGAAGGCGGCGTAGAGCCCGTCCGGCGGTGCGGTGAAGCCGCCGACGCCCTGGACGGGTTCGGCGATCAGCGCGGCCGGCGGGCGGGTGTGGCCGAGCAGGTCCTTCAGGTCGTCGACGCAGGCCGCGATGAAGGCGTCGTCGCTGAGCGAGGCGAACGGGCCGCGGGTGCGCACGCCGCCGTGCACGTACAGGGTCTGGAGCGGGGAGAGCGAGGTCGGGGACCAGCCGCTGTTGCCGGTGATGCCGACGGCGCTGAAGGAGCGCCCGTGGTAGCTGTTGCGCATCGCGAGGATGGTGTTGCTGCGCCGGTACGCCGTGGCGAGCAGCAGGGCGGTGTCGTTGGCCTCGGTGCCGGAGGTGGTGAAGAAGACGCGGGCGTCCGGGATGCCGCTCACCTGGGCGATGCGCTCGGCGAGTTCGACCATCGGGCGGTTGAGGTACAGGGTGGAGGAGTGGATGATCCTCCCTGCCTGCTCGCTCACCGCCTTGGTCACCTCGGGGAGCGCGTGCGCGGTCATGGTGGTGAGGATGCCGCCGAAGAAGTCGAGGTACCGGTTGCCCTGCGCGTCCCAGACGTGGCGGCCCTCGCCGTGGGTGATCTCCAGGGGCTCCTCGTAGTAGAGGGCCAGCCAGTCCGGGAGCACGGCCCGGTGACGGCCCAGGAGGTCGTTGGTCACGGCTGCACCAGCCCTTCGTAGGCGTCGGGACGGCGGTCGCGGTAGAAGGCCCACGTCTGCCGCACCTCTTCGATCAGGTCGATGTCCAGCTCCCGGATCACGAGTTCCTCCTGGCTGTCGCTTGCGACGTCCCCCACGAACTGCCCACGCGGGTCGACGAAGTAGCTCGTGCCGTAGAAGTCGTTGTCCCCGTACTCCTCCTGACCGACGCGGTTGATCGCGGCGATGTAGTACCCGTTGGCGACGGCGGCCGCGGGCTGCTCCAGCCGCCACAGGTGGGACGACAGGCTCCGGTGGGTGGCCGAGGGGTTGTAGACGAGCTGGGCGCCGGCCAGGCCGAGTTGGCGCCAGCCCTCCGGGAAGTGGCGGTCGTAGCAGATGTAGACGCCGACCTTGCCGACGGCCGTGTCGAAGACGGGCCAGCCGAGGTTCCCGGGCTTGAAGTAGAACTTCTCGCGGAAGCCCTTGAGCTGCGGGATGTGGTGCTTGCGGTACTTGCCGAGGTAGGTGCCGTCGGCGTCGATCACCGCCGCGGTGTTGTAGTAGAAGCCGGGCTGCTCAGCCTCGAACACCGGCGCGACGATCACCATGCCGGTCTCGCGTGCGAGCGCCCGCATCCGCCGTACGGTCGGCCCGTCGGGGACGGGCTCGGCCCAGCGGTAGTGCTCCGGCTCCTCGACCTGACAGAAGTAGGGGCTGTTGAAGACTTCCTGGAAGCCGATGATCTTCGCGCCCCGGCGGGCCGCCTCGCGGGCGTGCTCCTCGTGTTTCGCCACCATGGACTCGGTGTCGCCGGTCCAGGTGGCCTGGACCAGGGCGGCACGTACGACGTTGGCCATGAGCTGCTCCTTCGACGCGACGTCTGCGCCTCTACGCCCGTAGAAACGGGCCGTAGAGCCACGAACGTAAGCCTCTGGCACGGGGTTGCCAAGACCATCGTCGCCAACCCGCGGGGCATTGCGCGATTCGCACTCCTGTGGGTGAGTCGCCCCGGGTGGGGCGTCGCCGGTCAGGCGGGGAATCCGGCGACCCGCAGGGCGTGCACGAGATCCCAGCGCCGTTCGTCCGACACGCTCTGGGCGGCCTCCAGCAGGAGCGGTACGAGGCGCCGCGGATCGGGCTCGGCGCTGCGGGCGGCCTCCTCGGGGGTACGGGCCCTGACGTACGCGTCGAGCAGCACGCGCACCTCGCGGTGGCGCCTTTCGGCGGCCAGGCCGAGGACGGCCTCTCCGACCTCGCCAGGGGGCCGTGCGACCCCCTGCCGAAGCATCTGCTGTCCGTCCCCCGCCCGCCCGGCCCCGACCAGCGCGTCGGCGGCGGCGACCAGCCGCCCGGCGGGCAGCGATGCGGCCTCCCACAACAGGGTCTGCCAGTCGGCGTCCAGGCCGGCCCGGTGCAGCCGCTCCGCGAGCAGCGGAAACCGGGCGGGCTCCCACGAGGCGACCTCGGTCAGCAGGGCGTGGGCCTCTCCGCTGCGCCCTTCGCTCCGCAGCCGGGCCAGCAGGTCGACGGTCCCTCCGACCTCGGCCAGATCCGCGGCCCCGGGCCGGCCGGCCTCCGGTGCCGCGGGTTCCACCACCGCCTCCTCGGCGGCCCCGGCGTAGCGCGCACCGCGGGGGGTACGGCCGGGGGCCGTGGGGGCGGACACGGGCAGGTCCGGCACACCCCCGGCCGGCGGCACGGCGACGGCTGCGCCACCCTCGTCCACCACCCCGGCGAAACGAGCACCGCCGCGACGTCGTTTGCGCTGCTTGGGGGCCGGGGGCTCGGGGGCGGCCGGCTCCCCCGAAGCAGCCCCCCTCGCCGGGTACTGCGGCGCGTACCGCCGGCCCTCTCGGCCTACGGCGTCGTACCGGCCGACGGCATCGGCCACGACCGGGGCAGGAGCGGAGGCGGGGAGCGCGTCGGCCCCCTCGACCTCCCCCGAGACAGCCCCCCTCGCCGGGTACTGCGGCGCGTACCGCCGGCCCTCTCGGCCTACGGCGTCGTACCGGCCGACGGCATCGGCCGCGGCTTGGGCGCCGGCCGGCAGCGCGTCCGATCCGGCGGCGGCCCCGGCGGCTTCCCTCTGGTCAGGCCGGCCCATGGGGCCGCGCCGGCCGGCTCCCGGGCCTCCGGCACCGTGCCGGTCGGGGGTACCGGTCCCGGCCGCGGGGGCCCCGGGCTCGTACGCGTCATCAGTCGTGGACGGTCCGGCGGCGTCCTGCCACGCCCCCGGGAGGAACTCCCGGTCGTGTCGGTCCAGGTGGGCCATCCGAGCCCGGAGTTCCGCGCAGCGCGCCGCGGCCCGGTCGTGGTCGTCCCGGGCCCAGGCCAGGTCTAGGCGGAGGGCGTCCGCCTGCTCGCGGGTCGTGGCCGAGGTCAGGTGGCGGGCCAGGGCGGCCTGGCGTTCGGCGGCGTACTTCTGTTCGCGGAGCATGACGTCGAGGCGGTCACCGAGGGCGTCGCGGCCCCCGGGACGGCCGTCGTACGCGGCGAGCGCTGCGGCGTGCAGGGCGCGGGCCCGGTCCGTCTCCGGGCCGGCACCTCCCGGTCCGTACTGCCCGGCGAGGTCCTGGAGCAGGGCCTCGACCACGTCCCAGGGCGGCATCTCGCGCCCGTCGAGGCAAGCCCGCATGCCTTCCGGATCGCGCTGCCAGAACACCGCGCACCAGCCGCCGGACGGGTCCAGGCGCGTCAGCAGACCGCCCAGGTAGGTCACGAACTCCCCGACTTCAGCCGGGAGTTGATCCGCCGCCATCGCTCAACTCCCGTGAGACCGGAGCACTCCGCCCCGTAGGCAACACCAGTCGTGTTACGGGCGTGCTACGGGGAGTTTTCACGCGCGGCGCAGGAGCCTCAGAAGGGCACCGGCGCGCACTGCCCGGCCAGTTCGTCCATGGACAGTCCGAGCACTCCGGCCAGCGCTGCCACCGTGAAGAAGGCCGGGGTCGGGGCCCGGCCGGTCTCGATCTTCCGGAGGGTCTCCGCGGAGATGCCCGCGCTCGCCGCGATCTCCGTCATGCTCCGGCCGCCACGCGCCTCACGCAGCAGCTTGCCGAGCCGCTCGCCGCGTTCGCGCTCTTCGGGGGTGAGTGGGGTGCGCACCATGACCCCATTCTAATACCGGTATAGTAATTGGCATGGTGGAACTGAAGACAGACACTTCTATCGACGCGATGCACGAGGCGGGCCAGGTCGTCGCGCGGGCCCTGACGGCCGCCCGGGAGGCCGCCGCCGTGGGCGTGTCCCTGCTGGAACTGGACGAGGTGGCGCACGGCGTCCTGCGCGCGGCGGGCGCGACCTCGCCCTTCCTGGGGTACCGCCCCTCCTTCGCACCGACCCCCTTCCCCGCCGTTCTGTGCGTCTCGGTCAACGACGCGATCGTGCACGGCATCCCGACCCGCTACCGCCTGCGCGACGGCGACCTCGTCTCGATCGACTTCGGCGCCGAACTGGGCGGCTGGGTCGGCGACTCCGCACTCAGCTTCGTCGTCGGCACCCCGCACACGGCGGACCTCCGCCTGATCGAGACCGCCGAGCGGGCCCTCGCGGCCGGCATCGAGGCGGCCGTCGTCGGCAACCGCGTCGGCGACATCGCCCACGCGATCGGCACGGTGTGCCGGGGCGCCGGTTACGGCATCCCGGACGGCTTCGGCGGCCACGGCATCGGCCGCCGCATGCACGAGGACCCCGGGGTGCCGAACGAGGGCCGCCCCGGGCGCGGCATGCGGCTGCGGCACGGCATGGTGCTGGCCATCGAGCCCATGGTCGTCGCGGGCGGCACGGACGACTTCCACGCGGCCCCCGACGGCTGGACCCTGAAGACGAACGACGGCTCCCGGGCGGCCCACGCCGAGCACACGGTGGCGATCACGGAGTCCGGGCCGAGGATCCTGACCGCACGCTGAGCACGCCACGCGATCACCTCTTCCTCCCGGTATGCCCCAAAGGTGCCCCCCGCCGACGATCGTGCGAAGGTGTTCTACGAGCGCGCCCCAGGTGTAACCGGCTGCCACCCGGGTTACCCGACCCCGGCACGTCGACCAGCGAGGGCGTCCCCCGCCCGCGCGCCGGGGACGCCGGGAACGGAAGGCCCATGAGCAGCGGCTTCACCAGCCCGGAGGGCTACGGCTCGGATCCCTTCGGAGAATTCCTCGCACGCTTCTTCGGCGGACCGCGTCCCGGTCCCCGGCAGATCGATCTCGGACGGCTGCTCAGCCAGCCGGCCCGGGAACTCGTCCGCGGCGCCGCACAGTACGCCGCCGAGCACGGCAGCCGGGACCTCGACACGCAGCATCTGCTGCGGGCGGCGCTCGCCACCGAGCCCACGCGCACCCTGCTCAGCAAGGCCGGCGCGAACCCCGACTCACTGGCGTCGCAGATCGACGACCGCTCGGGACCGGCCCAGCACACGCCGGACGACGCCCCGCCGCCGACCGCGCTCTCCCTCACCCCGGCCGCCAAGCGGGCCCTGCTGGACGCCCACGACATGGCCCGGGCCCGCGGCTACGGCTACATCGGCCCGGAGCACGTGCTCAGCGCCCTGGCCTCCAACCCCGACTCCGCCGCCGGGCACATCCTCAACGCGGCCCGCTTCGCCCCCTCCGAACCGCCCGAGGCGCCGGAGGTGCCCCAGTCCGAGCGTCCACGCCCGACGAACACGCCGACCCTCGACAAGTACGGCCGTGACCTCACCGAACTGGCCCGGCAGGGCCGGATCGACCCGGTGATCGGCCGGGACCAGGAGATCGAGCAGACCGTCGAGGTCCTCTCCCGGCGCGGCAAGAACAACCCGGTGCTGATCGGTGACGCGGGAGTCGGCAAGACGGCCATCGTGGAAGGGCTGGCGCAGCGCATCTCCGAGGCGGACGTGCCCGATGTACTGATCGGGCGCCGGGTGGTCGCCCTGGACCTCACGGGCGTGGTCGCGGGCACCCGCTACCGGGGCGACTTCGAGGAGCGGATGAACAACATCGTGGGCGAGATCCGCGCCCACTCCGACCAGTTGATCATCTTCATCGACGAGCTGCACACGGTCGTGGGCGCCGGTTCCGGCGGCGGCGACGGCAGCTCGATGGACGCCGGCAACATCCTCAAGCCGGCCCTCGCCCGGGGCGAGCTGCACATCGTGGGCGCCACCACTCTGGAGGAGTACCGCCGGATCGAGAAGGACGCGGCGCTGGCCCGCCGCTTCCAGCCGATCATGGTGCCGGAGCCCACCGCCGCGGACGCCATCGAGATCCTGCGCGGCCTCCAGGACCGCTACGAGGCCCACCACCAGGTCCGCTACACCGACGAGGCCCTGGTGGCGGCCGTGGAGCTGTCCGACCGCTACCTCACCGACCGCCGCCTGCCCGACAAGGCCATCGACCTCATCGACCAGGCCGGTGCCCGGGTGCGGCTGCGGGCCCGGACCAAGGGCACGGACGTCCGGTCCATGGAACGGGAGCTGGAGCAGCTGACCCGGGACAAGGACCAGGCCGTCGCCGACGAGCAGTACGAGCAGGCCACCCAGTTGCGCGACCGGATCGTGGAGCTGAAGCAGCGGATCACCGAGGCCGGCGGTGACGGCGAGGTCGACGAGGGCCAGGACCTGGTCGTCGGGGCCGAGTCGATCGCCGAGGTGGTGTCCCGGCAGACGGGCATCCCGGTCAGCAGCCTCACCCAGGAGGAGAAGGACCGTCTGCTGGGCCTGGAGGAGCACCTGCACCAGCGGGTGGTCGGCCAGGACGAGGCCGTGCGGGTCGTCTCGGACGCGGTGCTGCGCTCCCGCGCCGGGCTGGCGGCCCCCGACCGCCCGATCGGCAGCTTCCTGTTCCTCGGTCCGACGGGCGTCGGCAAGACCGAGCTGGCCCGCGCGCTCGCCGAGGCGCTGTTCGGCAGCGAGGACCGCATGGTCCGGCTCGACATGAGCGAGTACCAGGAGCGCCACACCGTCAGCCGGCTGATCGGCGCCCCGCCCGGCTACGTCGGCCACGAGGAGGCGGGCCAGCTCACCGAGGTCGTGCGCCGCCACCCGTACTCGCTGCTGCTGCTGGACGAGGTGGAGAAGGCCCACCCGGACGTCTTCAACATCCTGCTCCAGGTCCTCGACGACGGCCGGCTGACCGACTCCCAGGGCCGCACGGTGGACTTCAGCAACACGGTCATCGTGATGACGAGCAACCTCGGCTCCGAGGCGATCACCCGCCGGGGCGCCACGACGGGCTTCGCCGCGGGCGGCGCCGACGCGGACGAGGAGGCCCGCCGCGAGCAGATCCTGCGGCCCCTGCGCGAGCACTTCCGCCCCGAGTTCCTCAACCGCATCGACGAGATCGTCGTCTTCCGCCAGCTGACCACGGAACAGCTGCGGCGGATCACCAACCTGCTGCTGGACCGCACCCGTTCCCTCGTGCAGGGCAAGGGCGTCACGGTGACCTTCACCGACCGCGCGGTGGAATGGCTGGCCGACCGCGGCTACCAGCCGGAGTACGGCGCCCGCCCGCTCCGCCGCACCATCCAGCGCGAGGTGGACAACGAACTGTCACGCCTGCTGCTGGACGGCCGGGTGAAGGAGGGCGGCCGGGTCACCGTGGACACGGCGGACGGCCACTTGACCTTCCAGACACCGAGTTCGGCAACGCCCTCCTGAGGGGCGCGGGGAACTGCGCGACCAGCCCCCGCGCACCTACACCGGCACGTCAGCCCGCGGGTCGTACCACCATGGCCGACCCTCCACCCCGCCGCACGGTCTCCGCGGCTGCCAGCCACTTCCCACCCGGCAGCCGCTGAACACCCGTAGCCGCACCGATCTCCGGGTTCGCCTTGAAGGAGTGCCCGATCGCCTCCAGCTGCTTCCTGACGTCACGGTCGAAGCCGGGCTCCAGCTCGGTCTGCGCGGCGTTGCGCTGACTGGCCCGGGGCGCCGCGATCGCGTCGACCAGCGGCAGCCCCCGGTCGACGAGCCCGGTGAGCGTCTGGAGAACGGTCGTGATGATCGTCGCGCCACCCGGCGATCCGAGCGCCACGACGGGCTGGTGGTGCCGGTCCAGCACGATCGTCGGCGACATCGACGACCGCGGGCGCTTGCCCGGCCCCGGCAGGTTCGGGTCGTGCACCGCGGGGTTGGCCGGTGCGAAGGAGAAGTCCGTCAGCTCGTTGTTGAGGATGAACCCCCGCCCGGGGACGGTGATCCCGCTGCCGCCGGTCTGCTCGATGGTGAGCGTGTAGGCGACGACGTTGCCCCACTTGTCGGCCACCGTCAGGTGCGTGGTGCTGTCGCCCTCGTACGTCGTCGGCGCGGCCGTACCACCGGAGCCGCACCGCTCAGGATGACGCGGATCGCCCGGCGGCACCGGGCTGGTGAGCACCGCGTCGTCCTTGATGAGGCACTCGCGCGAGTCGGCGAACCGCTGCGACAGCAGTCCCTTCGTCGGCACGTCCTCGAAGGCGGGGTCGCCCACCCACCGGCCCCGGTCGGCGAACGCGATCCGGCTGGCCTCGATGAAGCGGTGCAGGTACTTCGCCTTGCTCGCCTTCGACAGGTCGGTGCGCTCCAGGATGTTGAGCGCCTCCCCGACCGTCGTGCCTCCGGAGGAGGACGGCGCCATGGAGTAGACGCCGAGGCCCCGGTAGGAGGTCCTGGTGGGCGCCTGGACCTTGGTGCGGTAGGCGGCCAGGTCCTTCGTGGTCAGGTCGCCGGGCCGGGCGTTCCAGCCGGAGCCGGGGTCCACGGGCGGCTTGTTGACGGTGTCGACGACGTCCCGGCCGAGCCGGCCGCGGTAGAGCGCGTCGACGCCCTTGCGTCCCAGCTCCGCGTACGTGCGGGCGAGGTCGGGGTTCTTGAAGGTGGAGCCGACGACGGGGAGTTCGCCGCCCGGGAGGAACAGGTCGGCGGTGTCCGGGAAGTAGCGGAAGCGGGTCTCGTTGGACGCCGTCTGCGAGCGGAACGTCTCGTCGACGGTGAAGCCGTCGCGCGCGAGCCGCTCGGCCGGCTTCAGGACACTCGCGAGTCGCTTGCTGCCCCACTGGTCGAGTGCGGTCTGCCAGGTGGCCGGCGTCCCCGGGGTGCCGACACTCAGGCCGCTGCTGACGACTTCGGGGAAGGGGATGGGCTTGCCGTCCTCGACGAACAGGTTCTCGTCGGCGCTCAGCGGCGCCGTCTCACGGCCGTCGACGGTGCGTACCGTGCGGGACTTGGCGTCGTAGTACACGAAGTAGCCGCCCCCGCCGATGCCGGCGGAGTAGGGCTCGGTGACGCCGAGCGCGGCGGCCGTGGCGACGGCGGCGTCGACGGCGTTGCCGCCCTTCCTCAGGACCTCGATCCCGGCGGCGGAGGCGTCCGGGTCGACGCTGGAGACGGCACCCCCGTAGCCGACGGCCAGCGGGGTCTTCCCACCGCCGGCGCTCTGCGCGGCGGGTGGCGGCGCCGCCGCTCCCACCGACACCACCACGGCGGCCGAAACCGCCAGGACCGTCAGATTCCGTGCGACAGGGCGACGCATCCGCACCTCCAGTCGAAAGCCGTCCGCGCAGCTTAATTCATCGCCATGGCCGCGTCAGGCAGGCGTCGAACACCGGTGCGTCGGGCCCGCTACCATGCGCGCCCATGAATGACGACGTGCGCAACATCGTGCTGGGCGTGATCGCGGCGGGCATCAGCGCCTCCCTGGGCTGGCTCGCCCGTACGTTCCTGTGGAGGCGCAAACTCCGGCGCAAGCAGGCCTTCTTCGGACTGCCCGAGAACTCCGAGTCCCTGCTCGTCGTCAACCGCGATCCGGCCGCGAGCGAACCGGCGGTGCACCGCTTCGACGTGTACGCGCTCCTTGAGCTCTCGGCGCTGATCAAGGACTGCGGGGCACACCTCCACGTCGTCACCCAGGACTCGGCGCATCAGGGCTTCGGGGAGCGCACCGAGTTCTGCGTGGGCGGCCCGGGGTCGAACCGCCGCATGATGGCGCACATGTCGGCCATGCTGCCCGGGGTGCGCGTCAACATCGACCCCGAACCGGGGCCGGACCGGGGCGCCTTCCAGATCGGTGGTGAGCGCTACCGCATGGACCCGGGCATCACGGAGTACGTGCTGCTGGCCCGGCTCACCGTCGGCGACCGCCGGGACGCCCGGCCCGTGTTCCTCTTCTGCGGCCAGCGGGCCATCACCAACCAGGCCGCCACCCGCTACCTCGCCCGCAACCACGAGCGCCTGACCCGCAAGTACGGCACCGGGTCGTTCGTGCTGCTGCTCAAGGTGATCAACTCGCAGGCGTACGGCCCGGACGTCGTCGAGCTGGTGGAGGACGTGACGCGGGCGGCGCAGACCGCGCTGCCCGCCGCGGCGACGGCTCCACGCACTACACACCGCGCCTCCTGAAGTCCTCCACCACTCAACAATCGTTACTGGCACGTAACTTACTGACGGGTTACCCCTGGTAAGACGTCGAGGTTACCGTTCGGTCACTTTGCACTGACACGAGTGAGGAGTGACCCGTGGGACCCCACCGCAAGGCCCTGCGCACCACCGCCGTAGGCGCCGTCTCGGCGACCCTGGTCGCCGGCACCGCCCTCGGATTCGCCCCCACCGCACAGGCGGCGCCGAACCCCGTCCGCTTCGTCGACATCGCCGGCGACGGCGGCACCGTCCTCAAGGCCAACGTCGTGACCCCGGCCGGCGCCCGCGGCACCGACCGCTACCCGCTGCTCGTCCTGCCCACGAGCTGGGGACTGCCCCAGATCGAGTACCTGGCCCAGGCGCAGAAGCTCGCCGACTCCGGGTACGTCGTGGTCACGTACAACGTGCGCGGGTTCTGGCAGTCGGGCGGCGAGATAGAAGTGGCGGGCCCACCCGACGTCGCCGACGCGTCGAAGGTCATCGACTGGGCACTCGCGCACACCCCCGCGGACGCCGGGCACATCGGCATGGCGGGTGTCTCCTACGGCGCGGGCATCAGCCTGCTCACCGCCGCGCACGACAAGCGGATCAAGGCGGTCGCCTCACTCAGCGGCTGGGCCGACCTGATCGACTCGATCTACGCCGGACGCACCCAGCACCTCCAGGCCGCCGCCCTGCTGGACGGCGCGAGCGTGGTGACGGGCCGCCAGGGCGCCGAACTGCGGCAGATCTTCGACGACTTCTACAGCTCCAACCTGGCGAAGGAGCCGGAACTCATCGCGTGGGGGAAGAAACGTTCCGCTGCGACGTACGTCGACCGGATCAACGAGAACGGCGCGGCGATCATGCTCGCCAACGCCTGGGGCGACAGCGTCTTCCCGCCCAACCAGTACGCCGACTTCTACGAGAAGCTGACCGGTCCGAAGCGGCTGGAGATGCGCCCCGGCGACCACGCGACAGCCGAACTGACCGGCCTGTTCGGACTGCCCAACGACGTGTGGAAGGACACCGAGCGCTGGTTCGACCACTACCTCAGGGGCGAGGACAACGGCATCGACCGCGAGCAGCCCGTCCAGCTCAAGTCCCGCTCCACGGGCGGCTACGAGGGCTATCCGGACTGGAAGTCGGCTGGCGCCACGGACCGCAAGATCGCCCTCGGAGGAGCGAAGACGATCCGCGCGAACGTCAACTCGGGGGCGGACGGCGGTGTCGTCTTCCTGTCCAGCATCCTCGACCAGGTGGCCCAGCTGCCGCCCATGGCCTCGATCCCCCTGCTCCCCCGCCGCTGGGCTGCCGTGTGGCAGTCGGAGAAGTCGGCCACGGCCCAACGGGTGCGCGGAACGACGAAGTTGCACACGACCCTCACCCCGACCAAGGAGAGCGGCACCCTCGTCGCCTACCTGTACGACGTGGGGCCGCTCGGCCTCGGCAAGCTGGTCACCCACGCGCCGTACACCTTCCACGGGCGCACCCCCGGAAGGCCGTTCGGCGTCGACCTGGAGCTGTACTCCACGGCCTATGACGTCCCGGCCGGGCACCGCCTCGCCCTGGTCGTCGACACGGTCGACCCGCTCTACATCGAGCACAACCCGTCCGGCGCGCAGCTGACCTTCTCCTCACCGGCGAACGACCCGTCGTACGTGTCGGTTCCGCTGCGCGAGCAGTGATCTCCGGCTGCCGCCGGACGGGCCTGGCCGATGTGAACCGCCGCCCCCGTGGCCTTCGGGCCGTGGGGGCCGCACCCGGTGGGAAGTGCCCCGCGGACCGGGCGGGCGGTCTGCTCATCCCCGGCGGGATCGGCGGTCTTCGGCGAAGTCCCCCTCTCCGACAGGGATGAAGGGCACATCGTAGTCGAGGTCCGATCCGATGAGCCGTCCGGTGCCTGCCCGTTCAGTGCTTGAGGATCTTGGAGAGGAAGTCCTTGGCGCGGTCACTGCTCGGGTTGGTGAAGAACTCGTCGGGGCTGCGGTCCTCGACGATCCGGCCGTCGGACATGAAGACGACCCGGTTGGCGGCCGAGCGGGCGAAGCCCATCTCGTGCGTGACGACGATCATGGTCATGCCGTCGCGGGCCAGTTGCTTCATGACCTCCAGCACCTCGTTGATCATCTCCGGGTCCAGGGCCGAGGTCGGCTCGTCGAAGAGCATCGCCTTGGGCTCCATGGCCAGGGCGCGGGCGATGGCCACGCGCTGCTGCTGGCCGCCGGAGAGCTGTGCCGGGTACTTGTCCGCCTGATTGGCGACGCCGACCCGGTCGAGGAGTTCACGGGAGCGCTTGTCGGCGTCCTCCTTCCGGCGCCCGCGGACCTTGACCTGCCCCAGGGAGACGTTCTGGAGGACGGTCTTGTGGGCGAAGAGGTTGAACGACTGGAAGACCATGCCGACGTCCGCGCGGAGCCGGGCCAGGGGCTTGCCCTCCTCCGGCAGCGGCTGCCCGTCGAGGACGATCTCCCCGGACTCGATGGTCTCCAGCCGGTTGATCGCCCGGCAGAGGGTCGACTTCCCCGAGCCCGACGGGCCGATGACCACGACGACCTCCCCCCGGCCGACGGTGAGGTTGATGTCCTGGAGGACATGCAGCTCCCCGAAGTGCTTGTTGACGTCACGCAGCTCGATCAGCGGCTCGACGGCCATGCTCAGCCCTACTCACTCTCAGCTGTGTGGTGGTTGCCGCAACGTATCCAGGCAAGATCGGACTTGTCGGGCGACACGCACTTTTCGATCATTAGCCGTATTTACGCCGGACTTTGGGCCAAAGGTTGCGGTCATGGGGCTCACGACTCCGCGACTTCGGCGTACAGCTGCGACAGCTCGGGGACCCCGTTCACCGCCCACTCGTGACCGGAGTCCACGACGTCGAACTCCCGGCCGGAGACCAGTCGCACGACCGGTTGTCCGTCGGACCGGATCTCCCAGGCGGCTCCCGGAACCGTGCGCACGATGACGGTGCCGAGGTAGAGACCGGCGTCGTTGCCGAGCCAGGGCAGCGTCTCCTCGTCGTCCCGCCAGCGCGGCACGAGCTGGTCGAGCGCCTCCAGGGAGGCCGCGGAGTCGTCCAGCCGGACGCCCTCCCGGTACGCCTGGGAGCGGAGCAGTTCGCACTCGGCGAGGAGTTCCGCGATGCCTGCGGGGTCGGGGAACCCGACCTTCCGGCGCCGGTTGCCCAGGAAAGGGATGTTCATACTCCCAGCGTGTCATTCGTACCGCCGTACGCACCACAGGGCGCGCGGGTCCGCCGATCCCGGTCGAGTTCAGGCCGAGTTCACGCAGGGCGCGTTGACGGGTCACTCCCGTCTCCCTAACTTCACCGTGCGTCTTGTGTCCCGGCTGTCGTTGTCTCTTCGGTTTCGTCTCTTCGGTTTCGTCTCTTCGGTTTCGTCTCTGCGTTCCGTCTGTTGCGTCGTGTGTCGATGAGCGGGAGGAGTCGGCCGTGCGCCGATGTGTCCGGGGGATCCTGGTCGTCCTGAGCCTGTGCGGGTCGCTGGTGCCGACGGTGTCGGCGCAGGCCGCCGAGCGGGAGCGGGCGGCACCGGTGCCGCTGGAGCGGCTGTTCGACAACGTGGCGGTCAGCGACGACAGCCGGCCCCGGGAGGCCGACTTCGACGGCTTGGGCGCCTCGCTGTCGGCGCGGGACCTCACGGCCGCGGGCTGGACGCCCGGCCGCGTGCTCACCGTGCAGGGCACCCGGCTGACCTGGCCGAAGCGCCGGCCCGGCGAGCCGGACAACGTCCGCGCCGCCGGGCAGGACGTGCGGGTCACGGGGCGCGGGGACGCCCTGGCCTTCCTGGTGGCGGGCACCGGCGGCACGGAGGTGGGCGGCCCGGGCACGGTCACGTACGCGAACGGCACCCGCTCCCGGTACCGGCTCACCGCGCCCGACTGGCGTACCGGGCCGCTCGCGACCAAGGCGGTGGCCCTGCCGCACATCAACACGCCCGGCGGCCGACTCGACCGGCAGGCCCGCCTGTACGTCGTGACGGTGCCGCTGGTGCCGGGGCGCGCGGTGAGGTCGGTCCGGCTGCCGAGCGCGGCCGGGCTGCACGTCTTCGCGATGTCGGTTCGGACCGCCACACAGGGCTGGACGGGCAGCTGGACGACCGCCACGGGCGGCTACGCCGCCGTGGGCCCCTGGACGGACCGGACGCTGCGACTGGTCGTGCACACGTCCACCGGCGGGCCCCGGGTGCGGATGCGGTTCGACAACACCTTCGCGGCCGCTCCGGTGCGGATCGGGAGCGCGACGGTCGCGGTGCAGGCGTCCGGCGCGGCCTCGCGGGGCACCCCGGTGGCGCTGTCGTTCGGCGGTGCGGCGGGCGTGACGATCCCGGCCGGGGGCCAGGCGTACAGCGATCCGCTCGGCTTCTCCGTACCGGCGGAGACCAATCTGCTGGTGAGCTTCCATCTGCCCGGGACGGTGGCGGCCGCGCCGGTGCACGGGCTCGCCCAGCAGCGCTCGTACGTCAGCGAGCCGGGCGACCACGCGGCCGACACCGCCGCCGGGGCGTACACCTCGGTGATCACCCGCTGGCCGCTGCTCGCCGGGGTCGACGTGAGCGGCGGTCCCGGCTCCGTGGTGCTGCTCGGGGACTCGATCACCGACGGCGACAAGTCCACGGTGGACGCAAACCGGCGCTGGCCGAACGTCCTGGCCGGCCGGCTCCTGAAGCAGAGCACCGTCCCGCGCTACGGCGTGCTGAACCTCGGCATCTCGGGCAACCGCGTGGTCACCGACCGCTACCCCGGCGACGGGGTGTCCACGGACACGGCCGGGGTGAGCGCCCTGCACCGCTTCGACCGGGACGTCCTCGCCCAGCCGTCGGCGCGTACGGCCGTCGTCTTCGAGGGCGTCAACGATCTGCGGTGGGGCGCGTCCGCGCCGGCGGTGATCGCCGGGCTGCGCGAGCTGGCTGCTCGGGGGCACGCCCGGGGGCTGCGGATGCTCGCCGCGACGATCCTGCCCTGCGAGGGCGAGGCGCGGTGCACCGCCGCCGTCGACGCCGAGCGGGTCGCGGTGAACGAGTGGATCCGCAGCGGCGAGGCCTTCGACGCCGTGCTCGACTTCGACGCGGTGGTCCGCGATCCGCAGCGGCCGTCCCGGATGCTCCCCGCGTACGACAGCGGGGACCGTCTGCATCCGGGCGACACGGGGCTGGCGGCCCTGGCGGACTCCGTCGACCTGCGGCTGCTGCGGCCCCGAAGCCTCTAGACGTCCAGGTCGACGACCACGGGGGCGTGGTCCGAGGCGCCCTTGCCCTTGCGCTCCTCGCGGTCCACGTACGCGTCGCCGACCGCCTTCGCGAAGGGCGCGTTGGCGTACACCAGGTCGATGCGCATGCCGCGGTTCTTCGGGAAGCAGAGCTGGCGGTAGTCCCAGTACGTGAACGGCTGGTCGTACTTGAGGGGGCGCGGGACCACGTCGGACAGGCCCGCCTCGCGCAGGGAGGCCAGGGCGGCGCGCTCGGCGGGGGTGACGTGGGTGGAGCCCTCGAAGAAGGCGGGGTCGAAGACGTCGTCGTCCGTCGGCGCCACGTTGTAGTCGCCCATCACCGCGAAGGGGCGGCTGCCCGCCGCGTCGCCGGCGACGGCGGCCTTGAGGGCCTCGAACCACTGGAGCTTGTAGGCGTAGTGCGGGTGGTCCACCTCACGGCCGTTCGGCACGTAGACCGACCAGACGCGCAGCGGGCCGCACGTCGCCGAGATGGCGCGGGGCTCCACCGAGCCGTCGAACCCGGGGTCGCCGGGCAGGCCCTTGACGACGTCCTCGATGCCGACGCGGGAGAGCACCGCCACGCCGTTCCACCGGCCGGTCGCGTGGACCGCCGACTCGTAGCCCAGCTCGCGCAGTTGCTCCGAGGGGAACTGCTCCTCGGCGACCTTGGCCTCCTGGAGGCACAGCACGTCCGTGCCGCTGCTCTCCAGCCAGGCCAGGAGCCTCGGCAGGCGGGCGGTGATCGAGTTCACGTTCCAGGTCGCGATGCGCATGCCCCACAACCTACCCGGAGGGTCTGACAACGCGGTCCGGTCCCTGCGCGGCCTCAGACCTCGGCGGACTCCCCCGGCGTCAGCCGCAGGTGCTGCGCGCCGCCGAGCTGCCCGATCTGCCGGTCGTAGATCGGGCGGGCCAGGTCGGTGAGGAGGGCGTCGTGGATGTCGTAGGCGCGCTGCGGCTTGACCTCACGGACGTAGTCGATGACCTCGGAGATCTTGCTCCAGGGGGCCATGACGGGGAGCATCAGCGTCTCCACCGGATGGTCGGGGACGGTGAGGGCGTCGCCGGGGTGGAAGACCGCGCCGCCGTCGACGAGGTAGCCGACGTTGGTGATGCGCGGGATGTCCGGGTGGATCACGGCGTGGAGTTCGCCGTGGACCTGGACGTCGAAGCCGGCGGTGGTGAAGGTGTCGCCGTGGCCGACGGTGTGGACGCGGCCGGGGAAGGCGGAGGAGATCTTCTCCGCGACCGACCGCAGGGTCCAGATCTGGGCGGCCGGGTTGCTCTCCATCGCGGCGCGCAGCCGGGACTCGTCGAAGTGGTCGGGGTGCTCGTGGGTGACGAGGATCGCGTCGGCGCCGAGCGCGGCGTCCTCCTCGGTGAAGGCGCCGGGGTCGAGGACGAGGGTCCGGCCGTCCTTCTCCAGACGGACGCAGGCGTGCGACTTCTTCGTGAGCTTCATGAATCCATCCTGCCTCCGCGCCCGTCGCGCGGACTCACTCCTGGGGCGTGGTCTCCTGCCGGATGACCTGCTGGGCCACCTTGAACGCGCTGTTCGCGGCCGGGACGCCGCAGTAGACGGCCGCCTGGAGCAGCACTTCCTTGATCTCTGCCGGGGTGAGGCCGTTGCGCAGGGCGGCTCTGGTGTGGACGGCCAGCTCGTCCAGGTGGCCGCCGGCGACCAGGGCGGTGAGGGTGACGCAGCTGCGGGTGCGCCGGTCCAGGCCGGGGCGGTCCCAGATCTCGCCCCAGGCGTAGCGGGTGATGAACTCCTGGAAGTCCCCGGAGAACTCGTCGGCCTGGGCGAGCGCGCGGTCCACGTGCGCGTCGCCCAGCACTTCGCGGCGGACCTTGATCCCGGCGTCGTACGGGTCGGGCCGGCCCTGGGCCTGGGGTGGTACGGCGAGCGGGGCGATCTCGGCGACGGGCCCGGTTTGCAGGGGCTGCGGCGGGGCGGGGGACAGCACCGGCTTGAGGGCGGCCGCGGGCAGGGCGGTCTGGCCGGTGGAGGTCTCGAAGACGGGCTGCCAGGCGGTGGAGAAGTGCCGCACCAGCAGGTCGGTGACCGCCCCGGGCTGCTCCACCGGGACGAGGTGGGACGCGCCGGGGACGACGGCGAGGCGGGCGTCCGGGATGCCGGCGACCAGGGTACGGGCCTCGGCGGGGCCGGTGACCTGGTCGTCGGATCCGACCAGGACCAGGGTCGGGACGCCGACCCGCCCGAGTTCGGAGCGCACGTCGAAGCCGGCGAGCGCCTCGCAGGAGGCGATGTAGCAGCCGGGGTCGGTGGTGCGCACCATCTGCACGGCCCACTCGGTGATCGCGGGCTGCGCGGCGGCGAACCCGCCGGTGAACCAGCGCTCGGGTGCGCTGCGGGCGATCGGGTCGAGGCCGTTCGTGCGGACGATCACGCCCCGCTGGCGGAACTCGTCGGCCGTGCCGAAGCGGGGTGAGGCGGCGATCAGCGCGAGCGAGGCGAGCCGCTCCGGGTGGCGCAGGGCCAGCTCGATGCCGACAGCGCCGCCGAGCGCGCAGCCCGCGTAGCCGAAGCGCTGCACGCCGAGCCCTTCGAGGGTGGCCAGCAGCCGCGTGGTGAGGTCACTCACCGAGCCCGCCGGGTACGCGGGAGCGCCGCCGTGGCCGGGCAGGTCGAACCGGAAGACGCGCCACTGCTTGGTCAGCTCGGGGATCTGGCGGTCCCACATGTGCCATGTCGTGCCGAGCGAGGGCCCGAGGATGAGGACGGGGGCGTCCTCGGGGCCGTCGAAGCGGTACTGGAGGGCAGGGGTCGTGGTCTCACTCACCGCTCCACGCTAACCGCCGGTTCCGGCACAGCCGACACGGGTCCCGGGATCCTTGCACCCGGCTCCCGGATATCACCGGTGAACCCTCACGCCGCCTTCACTGATGTGCCCGGGAGCACTCGGATGCGGGCCATGGGCGCTGGGGCGCGTTCAGAGGTCGCTCGGCACGCCGAGGCCGGTGAGGGCGCCGACCGGGTCCAGGTCGGGAGTGCCTCTCGGCCACCAGTCGTCGTGGCCCGGATCGGACTCGTAGGCGTACCAGAGGCCGTCGCGGCCGAGGCGGAGCTGGAGGTGGCCCCGGGGGTGGGTGAGGTGGTTGCGCCAGGGGCGGAAGGCGGGCAGGTCGGCGGCGAGCAGGAGGGGGCGGGCCCGGTCGAACCGCCCGGCCGGCGGGTCCCACGGCTCCTCCAGTACGGCGAGGCCCTCCAGCCCTCCCTGACGCCAGGCGGCGACCGCCCGGGCCAGCTCGGACGGGGTGCGGCCCGCCGCCGAGGCGAGGGACGCGTAGAGCGACCGGGTGCCGGCGGTGAGCCCTGCCCCGGGGCGGGCCGCGGCCAGGCGCACCGCGTCCTGCCAGAAGGTCAGCTGCCCGACCGGGTCACGGCCGGTGCCGAGCAGGGCGTGGGCGCGGGCGGCGGCGTCCGTGGCGAGCTGGTCCAGGGCCAAGGGGTCCGGGCCGCCGGGGGCGGCCGGGTAGGCCGGGGGCTGCTCGGGGTGCGCGGGCGGAGGCAGTGGTGCGGGCAGGGGCGCGAGCGCGCGCGACGCGAGGACCTCCGCGGCCCGCACGCCGGGCAGGGGCGCCGGGCCTTTGTCGCGCGCGGCTCGCGCCGCGCGGGTGGCGCTCAGCCGGGACAGCGCGTCGAGCAGTTCCCGCTCGCCCCGGCCGCGCAGCAGGAGCAGGACGAAGGGGTCGGCGTCGAGCAGCCGGGCGGTCTGGTAGCAGAGGGCCGCCGCGTGCTTGCAGGGATGACCGCGGTCGGGGCAGCTGCACCGGGGCTCCAGGTCACCGGGGCCGGGCAGCAGCGGCACGCCGCACTCCGCGAGGGACTGGGGCATCTCCTTGTCGAGCAGCGCCGCGATGTGCCCTGGGCGGTCGGCGGCCGCGTCCAGGAAACGGTCCCAGTCGGTGTCGTCGAGCGTGCGCAGCCGTACCTGGACGCGGTACGGGCGGGGGCGGCTGCCCTGGACGTAGGCCAGGACGAGTCCGGGCGTCACGGTGATGGCGTCGACATTCCCCTGCGCGGCGTACCCCCGCCCGCGCTCCAGCCGCTTCACGTCCAGCGCGCCCTGCTCCAGCGCACCGACCCAGGCGTTTCCCCACCAGCTCTCGGCGAAGCGGTCGCCGTCCCGGGGCGGGAAGGGCGGGAAGGTGCGGCGCAGGTCGCCGTCGCGACCGGGGGCCGCCATGGAGCCCGGAGCCGTGGGGGCGGCTGTTGGGCCGGGGGCGGTCGTGGCGGGTGGCGGGGACGCCGGGTGGGCGGGCCCGGAGGCGCGGGTCGGCGGGGTCGGGGCCGCCGGTGCTGTCGGGGCCGTGGGCTCCGGGGCGTCGGTCGCGGCCACGGCCGGGGGCGCCGGGGCACTCGTCCCGGGGGTGGGAGCCACGGCCGACGTCGCCTGACCGTTCCTCTCGTCGAGGTCGGAGGGCGCCTCCTCCGGTCCGGCCGGCGTGTCCGGCCGTCCTGCCGGGTCCGGGGCGTCCGATACATCTGGCGTAGCGGACGCCCCAGGGGGGCCGGACACGTCCAGCGCATCTGACAGATCCGGCATCCGGAACGCGTCCGAGAGCAGCTGTCGTACCTCGGCTGCTCCCCCGCCGACGCCGTGGTCGCGGGCTCGCCGGGCGGCCGCCGCCCTCTCGTCCACGCCCTTGTGCCGCGCCCTGCGCCTGCGCCGGGCGCCTTCCCGCTCGGTCTCCTCCCGAGCGCGCCGCGCTTCGTCCCGGGTCGCGCGCAGCGCCTCCCGCGCGATGTCCGCCGCGCGGGGCCCGGGCCGGTCGGGGGCACCTCCGCGGGGACCGGCCGTGGGCGCCTCGGCCTCCTGCGCCTCGGCCTCCTGCGCCCCGGCCTCCTGCGCCTCGGTTCGCACCTCGGCCGGGGCGGGCCCGGCCGCGTCTTCACGCGAACGCTCCGGCGCGGACGGCGGCTCTGTCGCAGCCCCGGCTCCCCGGGTCTCCTCCTGCGCGTCCTGCTCTTCTCGCCGGCCGCTCCCCCGGTGCCCGGGCACCGCCTTCCGCAGCGCCTCACGGGCGGTGTCGCCGGGGCGCGGGACGTCCCGCCCCGCGGGCTCACCGGGCGGGGACGATGCCGGGTCCGGTCCCTGGGCCGCCCGTGCGCGGGCCTCCCGCAGGGCCCGGCGGGCCTCGTCGGCCGGGCCGGGTGTCATGACGACCTCCGCAGGGACACCAGGTCGGACAGCTCCCGGTCCGTCAGTTCCGTGAGGGAGGACTCGCCGGAGCCGAGGATCGCGTCGGCCAGGGCGCGCTTGGACCGGAGCATCTCGGCGATGCGGTCCTCGACGGTGCCCTCGGTGATGAGGCGGTGCACCTGGACCGGCTGGGTCTGGCCGATGCGGTAGGCGCGGTCGGTCGCCTGTTCCTCGACGGCCGGGTTCCACCAGCGGTCGAAGTGCACGACGTGTCCCGCCCGGGTGAGGTTGAGGCCAGTGCCCGCCGCCTTGAGCGACAGCACCAGGACGGGTGTCGAACCGGCCTGGAAGCGGTCCACCATGCGCTCCCGCTCGGGGACCGGCGTACCGCCGTGGAGGAGGTCGACCGGTACCGCGCGGGTGGCCAGGTGGGAGGTGATGAGGCGGGCCATCCCCACGTACTGCGTGAAGACGAGGGCTGATCCGTCCTCCGCCAGCAGTGTGTCCAGCAGCTCGTCGAGAAGGGCGAGTTTGCCGGAGCGGGCGGCGAGCCGGACGCCCGCGGCCGGGTGGTGCTCCTCCTTGAGGAACAGCGCGGGGTGGTTGCAGATCTGCTTCAGCGACGTGAGGAGCTTCAGGACCAGGCCGCGGCGGGGCATGCCCTCGGCCGTCTCGATGGCGAGCATCGACTCGCGGACGACCGCCTCGTACAGCGCGGCCTGTTCGCGGGTGAGCGGCACCGGGTGGTCGGTCTCCGTCTTGGGCGGCAGCTCGGGCACGATGCCCGGGTCGGACTTCTTGCGGCGCAGCAGGAAGGGCCTGACCAGTCGGGCGAGGCGCTCCACCGCCTCCTCGTCCTCGCCGTTCTCCACGGCACGCGCGTGCCGGGCGCGGAAGGACTTCAGCGGGCCGAGCAGGCCGGGGGTGGTCCAGTCGAGCAGCGCCCACAGCTCCGAGAGGTTGTTCTCGACGGGTGTGCCGGTCAGGGCCACGCGCGCGGGGGCCGGGATCGTGCGCAGCGCCTTGGCGGTGGCCGAGTACGGGTTCTTGACGTGCTGCGCCTCGTCGGCGACGACCATGCCCCAGGCTCGCTCGGCCAGGGCGGGGGCCGCCGAGCGCATGGTGCCGTAGGTGGTGAGGACGAAGCCGCCGTCCAGGCCGTCGAGGCTGCGGTCCGGGCCGTGGAAGCGGCGGACCGGCACGCCGGGGGCGAAGCGGTTGATCTCCCGCTGCCAGTTGCCCAGCAGGGAGGCGGGGCACACGACCAGCGTGGGTTCGCCGCGCGCCCGTTTCAGGTGCAGGGCGATGAGGGTGACGGTCTTGCCGAGGCCCATGTCGTCGGCGAGGCAGCCGCCGAGGCCGAGGGTGGTCATCAGGTCGAGCCAGGCCAGGCCCCGCAGTTGGTAGTCCCGGAGGGTGGCCTGAAGGGCCGGGGGCGGGTCGGCCGGGCGGATCCCCGCGGTCAGGCGGTCGCGCAGGGCGGCCAGCGCGCCCACGGGGACGGCCTCGACCGTCTCGCCGTCCACGTCGGCCGTGCCGGTGAGGGCGACGGACAGGGCATCGACCGGGTCGAGCAGGCCCAGGTCCCGTTTGCGGGCCTTGCGCACCAGCGCCGGGTCGACCAGCACCCACCGGTCGCGCAGCCGGACGACCGGGCGGTGGGCCTCGGCGAGCGCGTCCATCTCGGTGTCGGTGAGCGGGTCGCCGCCGAGCGCCAGCTGCCAGCGGAACCGGAGGAGGTCCTCGCTCTCGAAGAAGCTGGTGCCGTCGGTCGCCGAGCCGGGGGCCGGGCGGACCACAGCGGCGGCGGACAGGTCCTGCGCGAGGTCCCGCGGCCAGTGCACGGCGACCCCGGCCGCGGCGAGCCGGGTCGCCGCGACGCCGAGCAGGTCGCTCAGCTCGTCCTCGGTCAGGGCCAGCACGTCGGGCACGTCCTGGTCGGCGAGCCGGTCGAGCGGGGGCCAGACCCGCGCCGCGCGGCGGACGGCGAGGGCCGCGTCCACGCGCGCGCGGGGACCGAAGGCGTCGTCGGCCTCCCCCGCCCACAGGGCCGCCGCGTCGGCCACGAGGGTGGGATCGGCGAGGCTGTGCACCTGGACGATCGCCGCGCCGGCACTGCGGGCACGGCCGTCGGAGGCGTCGTCGAACAGGTCGTAGGCCGACAGGTCCAGGCGGAGCGAGATCCGCACGCCGGCGTCCATGCCGGCGGCGACCTCTGCGGCCCAGTCGTGAGCGGCGGGCAGGTGCTGGGGCTCGCGGGCCGCGAAGGGCCTGCCGGAGGTGTGCGGCGCGGCCGGGGTGCGGGGCAGGGTGTCGGCGACCGCGTCCAGGAAGGCGCGGACGAGCGCTTCCGGTTCGGGCAGCCGGATCGGGCCCGGGCCGGGCAGCGGGACGGGGTGGCCCTCGTAGGGCAGGGCGGCGGCGACGGCGCGCAGGTGCGCGATGTCGTCCGGGTCGAGGGGGCCGGCGCGCCAGGCGTCGTGGCCCGTGGAGGTGAGGCCGGGCAGCAGCCGGCCGCGGGCGGTCAGCCGCAGGGCATGGAGGGCGGCGGCGCCCCAGCAGGCGGTGGCGGGGTGGGCTCCCGGGTCGTGGCGGGCGCGCACGAGGAGCGGCAGGGCCGCGTCGAGCGGGAGGGTCAGTGCGGGGGTGGTGCGCCGCCGGACCCCGGCGGCGCCGTGCCGTCGTACGACGGTCAGCTCGGTGACGGCGGTGTGCTCCGGGTCCCCCGGGGGCAGGGGTTCGCCTTCGGGGTCCCAGACGGCGATGCGGCCCTCGCGCGGGAGGGGGGCGGGCAGGAAGACGACCGGGAGCCTGGCCGGGAGGGCGGGCGCCTCGGCCCGCTCGGCCACCGCAGTCGTGCGGTCCATACGTCCGGTCACCTCCCGCCCGCGTTCCGGATCAGTTGTCTCCGACTCTACGGGCGGGGTCTGACAATCGGCCCCGGCGACGGTCAGGGCACGGTCCGCGCGACCACGTACACCCAGGGGTACGCCGGGTTGGACAGGTCCACCACCACGTCGTGGGTGGGGGCCGGGTTCTTCTGCCGGTGGACGAAGCCGTACCAGGAGTCGGTCGTGGCGAACTTCCAGCCGGTGACCTTCCGGTCGCGGGCGCCGATGGTGACGTCGCCCTGCTTCAGGTCCTTCCTGGTCACGCCCAGGCCGGTCAGGTAGGCGTCGAGACCGGCGGCGTTGGTCTCGAACTGGGTGTAGAGGCGGCTGGTCTTCCAGTTGTTGGTCTCGTAGTACGCCACGTGCCAGGCCGGGTGCGGCACGGGCACCTGGTAGATCCGGCGCTGGAGCTTGGAGGGCCAGCCCTCGGTCAGGCCGGTCGCCGAGTACTTCGCCTCCTTGTCCTTGCCGCTGTCGCGGCTCTGGTTCGCGGAGATCACCAGGTAGCCGGCCGGGATGCCGATGAGCAGGACGATGATCAGCAGGGTGAGGGCCCTGCGGCGGATCATGTGGCGGCGGTCCTCGACCGGGCGGTCCGGCTCGTCGGGCCAGGATCCCTGGTGGGGCAGGGAAGCGGTCACGGCGTCTCCTGGGTACTGCGGAGCGACTGCGTGTAGCGCTCGTACCGCTCGTAGCGCTCCACGCGGCGGCGCTTGGCGCGGCGGAAGCGGCGGGCGACCAGCCGGGCGAGGTCGGCGGCCCCGACCATGCCGGCCTCGGGGCCGAGCTGGGCCCGGACGATGCGCGCCTCGGGGCGGTAGCCGCGGCCGGTGAGGTGCCGCTTGAAGGCGTCCCGGGCCGGGCCGATCAGCAGGTCGTCGGCGGCCGAGACGCCGCCGCCGATCACAAAGCAGGACGGGTCGAGGGCGGCGGCGAGGTTGGCGATGCCGACGCCGAGCCACTGGCCGATGTCCTGGAGCAGCTCGATGCACATGGCGTCGCCGTCACGGGCCAGCTCGGTGATCATCGGGCCGGTGATGTCGCCGATGCTGCCCTTGACGTGCTCGATGATCCCGTACGCGACGGGCGAGTCGGCGGCGGCCAGCTCCCGGGCCTCGCGGACCAGGGCGTTCCCGGAGCTGTACTGCTCCCAGCAGCCGCGGTTGCCGCACGGGCAGCGGTGGCCGCCGGGCACGACCTGCATGTGGCCGAACTCGCCGGCGACGCCGTACTTGCCGCGCTTGACCTGGCCGTCCTCCAGGATCGCGCCGCCGATGCCGGTGCCGAGGGTGATCATGACGAGGTGGTCCTCGCCCCGGCCGGCGCCGAAGCGCCATTCCGCCCAGGCGGCGGTGTTGGCGTCGTTGTCCACGAGGACGGGCACGGAGAGCCGGCCCGAGAGGCGGTCGCGGAGCGGTTCGTTGCGCCAGGACAGGTGGGGGGCGAACAGCACGCGGTTGCGGTCGGCGTCCACCCAGCCGGCCGCACCGATGCCGACGGCGTGCACGTCGTGCCGGTCGGAGAGGTCCAGGACCAGCTCGGCGATGGTGTCCTCGACGACCTTGGGGCTCTTGGACTTGTCCGGGGTCTCCGTGCGGAGCATCTCCAGGATGTTGCCGTCGGCGTCGACGACGCCCGCCATCACCTTCGTACCGCCGATGTCGATGCCGACCGTGGGCACGCGCGGCGCCGTCAGGTGCGAGCGGCGCTCCCGGGTGCCGGCGGTGCGCAGGGCCGTGGCACGGCGGGAGCCGATGGGGGCGGTGAGGTCGCGGTAGGTGCTCATCGCCGCCGATTCTGCCTCACGGGGAGGCAGCGTGCGGAGCACAGGGGTGGTGCGGATCATCGCCGCGTGCGGGTCGGTGGGGGCTTGTCGCGCAGTTCCCCGCGCCCCCTAGGTACGCACGAGCAACTGGAATTCGAAGGAATAGCGCGTCGGGCGGTACGTGTGAGTGCCGTACTCGACAGCTCGGCCCGTGTCGTCGAACGTGACGCGTTGCATCGTCAGCAGCGGCGCGCCCGTCTCCTCCGCCAGGCGCTCCGCCTCCTCCGTGGTCGCCGCGCGGGCGCCGATCGACTGGCGGGCGCTGTGCAGGGTGATGCCCGCCGCTCGCATCAGACGGTAGAGGCCGGTGGTCTCCAGCTGGTCCGTGTCGAGATCGATGAGGCCGGGCGGCAGGAAGTTGCAGAGGTAGGCCATGGGCTCGCCGTGGGCGAGGCGGAGGCGCTCCACGCGGTGGACGTCGCTGTCCTCGGCGACGCCGAGCGCGGCGGCGACCTCGGCGGAGGCGGGGACGAGCTTGTTGACGAGGACCCGGGTGGCCGGGCGCTGGCCCGCCGCTTCCAGGTCGTCGTAGAGGCTGCTGAGCTCCAGCGGGCGCTTCACCTGGCTGTGCACGACCTGGGTGCCCACGCCGCGGCGGCGGACGAGGAGGCCCTTGTCGACGAGCGACTGGATCGCCTGGCGGACGGTCGGCCGGGACAGGCCGAGCCGGGCGGCGAGTTCGATCTCGTTGCCCAGCAGGCTGCCGGGGGTCAGCGTGCCGTGCTCGATCGCGGCTTCCAGCTGCTGGGACAGCTGGAAGTACAACGGCACGGGGGAGCTGCGGTCCACGCTCAGCTCGAGCTGCACGGTCGGGTCCACTTCTGGTTTCGGCACGGGGCGAGCGTAGCTCCGTGCGTTGTTGACGGGAAGTCGTGTAGTCAGATTGTCCGGACATACAGATTGACAGCGGGGCGCGGGGCACGCACTTTGTTTTCATGCGCATCGGCGTCATCGGTACGGGCCGCATCGGCACCATCCACGCGAACACGCTGAGCCGGCATCGCGACGTCGGCTCCCTGATCCTCACGGACGCGGACCCCGCCAGGGCCCAGGAACTGGCGCACCGGCTGGGCGAGACGGCTGCGCCCGGCGTGGAGGAGATCTTCCGCTGGGGGGTCGACGCGGTGGTGATCACGACGGCCACGTCGGCCCACGCCGAACTGATCGGTCGGGCAGCACGCTCGGGCCTGCCGGTGTTCTGCGAGAAGCCCATCGCGCTGGATCTGCCGGGGTCCCTGACGGCCATCGCCGAGGTCGAGGCGGCCGGGACGGTTCTCCAGATGGGCTTCCAGCGCCGCTTCGACGCGGGCTACACGGGCGCGCGCGAGGCCGTGCGCGCCGGCCGGCTGGGGCGACTGCACACCGTGCGGGCCCTGACCAGCGACCAGGCGCCGCCGGACGCCGCGTGGCTGCCGCTGTCCGGCGGGCTGTACCGGGACACGCTGATCCACGACTTCGACGTGCTGCGCTGGGTGACCGGCCGGGAGGTGACGGACGTCTACGCCGCCGGGTCCGACGCGGGTCCCCGGATGTTCCGGGAGGCGGGCGACGTCGACACCGCCGCCGCGGTGCTCACCCTGGACGACGGCACGCTCGCCACGCTCACCGCGACCCGGATGAACGGCGCCGGCTACGACGTGCGCATGGAGCTCGCCGGGGAGCGCGACCAGATCGTGGTCGGTCTGGACGACCGTACGCCGATCGCGTCCACGGAGCCGACCGGGCCGCCGGCCGCGGACAAGCCGTGGACGGGTTTCCTGGAGCGCTTCGGCCCTGCCTACGAGGCCGAGCTGAACGCGTTCGTGGAGGTCGTCCGGGGCGAGCGGGCCAACCCCTGCGACGGGCGGGAGGCCCTCCAGGCGCTGCGGATCGCCGAGGCGTGCGAGCTGTCGCGGCGGGAGCGCAGGCCGGTGCGCCTCGCGGAGATCGCCGGCGCCTCCCCCGCGTTCGCCTGACGGCGGGCCGCCGCGGTCAGCGCTCTTCCTGCTCCTCCTCCAGGAGCCCCGCGTCGTAGGCGAGCAGCGCGATCTGCACCCGGTTGTTGAGGTCGAGCTTGGCGAGGATGCGGGAGACGTGTGTCTTCACGGTGGCGACGCTCATGAACAGGCCGGTGGCGATCGCGGCGTTGGCCAGACCCCGGCCGACCGCGACGGCGACCTCACGCTCGCGGTCGTTGAGCGCGGCCAGGCGTTCGCGCGCGCGGGTGCGGCGCGTGTCGGCCGCGGTGCCGACGGCGTGCCGCATCAGCTGGCGGGTGACCGTGGGCGACAGGACCGGGTCGCCGGCCGCGACTCGGCGTACCGCCGCGAGGATCTCGGCCGGCGGGGTGTCCTTGAGGACGAACCCGGCGGCACCCGCGCGCAGCGCGCGCAGCACCTGCTCGTCGGCGTGGAACGTGGTGAGGACCACCACCTGCGGGGCGTCCTCGCGGGCGCGCAGCCGCTCCGTGGCCGTGAGACCGTCCACCGTCGGCATCCTGATGTCCATGAGCACGACGTCCGGGCGGGTGCGGTCGACGAGGGCCTCCACCTCGGCGCCGTCGGCGGCCTCGCCGACGATCTCGATGTCGTCGGCGCCGCCCATCATGAAGGACAGCCCGGCCCGCACCAGCGGATCGTCGTCGACGAGGAGCAGTCTGATCGCAGTCATGGGCCTTACGTTTTCACGGCCGGGCCGGGCCGCGGGGCACGAGCCGTCACCCCCACGGCAGCCACGCCCGCACCTCGAACCCGCCCTGCGGGGTGGGCCCGTGCTCCAGCCGGCCGCCGGTGAGGGTCGCCCGCTCGGTGAGGCCGATCAGCCCCTGGCCGGAGCCGGGCACGGGCGGCACCTCGCCCTCGGGCGGCGGGTTGTGCACGAGGACGGTCAGGCCGGTGCCCGGGGCGCCGGCGACGGTCACCGTGACGTCCGAGCCGGGTGCGTGCTTGCGCGCGTTGGTCAGGCCCTCCTGGGCGATCCGGTAGGCGGTGCGGCCGACGGAGGACGGGACGGCGGCGGGGTCCGCGACGCGGTGGTCGAGGGAGACCTTCATGCCCGCCTCGCGGGACTCGGCGACCAGAGAGTCCAGGGCCGCGAGCGTCGGCTGCGGACGGCCGGTGTCGTCCGGTTCGCCGGCCCGCAGCACGCCGATGATCTCCCGCAGGTCCTGGAGCGCGTCGTGCGCGCTCTCCCGGATCACGCCCGCCGCCCGCGCGGTCTCCGCCCAGGACGCGTCGGGCCGGAACTCCAGGGCGCCCGCGTGCACGCTCAGCAGGGTCAGCCGGTGGGCGAGCACGTCGTGCATCTCGCGCGCGATCGCCTCGCGGGCGAGCCGCTGCGCCTGCTCGGCCCGCAGCCGCGCCTCCGTCTCGGCGCGCCGGGCGCGGTCCTGGAGGCTCACCATGAGCTGCCGTTTGGCCCGTACGAACATGCCCCAGCCGACGACGGCCACGGTGAGCAGTCCGGCGAAGAGCACGGCCACCAGGTAGGGGAGGTCCGCTTCGGGGCGCACCCAGTAGTAGAGGGGCACCAGCGCCACGTTGACGCCGCCCACCCAGGCCACGTACCGGAAGGGGCGGTGCACGGCCAGGGTGAACAGGGCGATGAGGCCCGCGGCGCCCGAGGTGTCCGAGAAGACGTTGAGGGGGGTCAGCGCCACGGCCAGACCCAGGGGCCAGCGGCGCCGCAGCCAGACCGCCGCGCAGGCCAGCGCACCGATCACCTGGTCGACGACGGCGAGTCCGTCCGGCACATGGGGGTTGTCGGCGAGCGCCTCGACGGCCGTCAGGCCCACCACCACGGCCAGCAGGAAGCAGGAGAAGTCGACGACCCAGTCGCGGGCGGTGCGCCGGGGCCGCCGCCCGGCCCGTGCGGCGTCGGGGTCGAGTTCGTGCAGGAGGGCCGACGGGAAGAACCATCTGCGCCCGGTCGGCAGCGCGGGCGTCCCTGCCGCCGGTACCGGGGAGGCGTGCCGCACGTCGTCACCGCTCACGAGGGCCAAATCTACGCAGCGCAGGCCCGTCGCACCCGCCCTCGCCCGCAATCGTCGACCAAAGTCGCCGCGGTGCAGACTTTCGATGCCGTCGTGGCGCCGGAGCGGAGACTTCCGCTCCCGGCGGCCCGCCTCGCGGCCGATGTGCGTGGGGGCCCGCGGGGCGAGGCTGACGGCATGAAGCAGGTACTGGAGATTCTCGGCTTCCTCGCCCTGGTCCAGGGCGTGGCGGGCCTGGTGCACGAATTCACCGACTGGAACTGGGGCCTGGTGCACCGTCTGGGGTTCCTCGACGGCTACGAGGTCTACGCGAGCGTGGCGCTGCTCGTGCTGGGTGTCGCCCTGTTCGCGGCGGCCGGGAGCCGGAAGTCCGTCTGAACGGCCTGACGGACGTCCGGCCCGCGGCCCCGGCCGGGCTCAGCAGCCGTGGTCGACCAGGGCGAACGACGCGTAGTGGTCGGCCGTGTAGTAGTCCTCCCGGTTCTGCTCACCGGTGACGATGCGCCGCGCGCCGCGGGTGGAGGAGCCCGGGGTGATGACCGTGTACTCGTGGTAGTACCCGGACGACTGGCTGGGCAGGATGCCTTCCCGGTTCTGGAAGACGGTGCCGTCCTGGTCGAACGGGTAGGGACCGCCCTGCTCGATCAGGTCGAGCGTGTCGTGGGCCTGGGACGGCAGCTTGCTGTAGCAGATGTCGCCGACGGCGGTGGGGGCGGCGCCGGCCGTGGTGGCGGAGACGGTTCCGCCGACGAGGAGGGCGGACAGGAGGGCGGCTGCTGCGCCGAGCCGCGAGGCGCGTGGGGGGAAATTCATGAGCCTCATGATGACGCGCGTAGACGCTGGCATGTCAATGACAAGCGTGGAGAATTTCCTGTGAAGCCCCGTGCGTTCGCGGGAAGTTCACCCGCGCACCGGCGCCCTCACGCCTCCTCCGGCAGTCCGAACTCGCCGTACTCGGGGCGGCCCTTCAGGTCGTACGTCTGGACCGACACGCCCGCACCGGTGACACTGCCGCCGGTGTGCTCGAACGCGGTCGGTACGGCGCCCTCCGTGAACAGCCGGAACCCGGAGCCCAGCACGACCGGGAAGGTCAGCAGGTGCAGGGTGTCGACGAGGTCGAGCGCCAGCAGGGACCGGACCAGGGCACCGCTGCCGTGCACCTGGACCTCGCCGTCGCTGCGCTCCTTCACGGCGGCGACCTCCTCGGCGAGATCGCCGGTGAGCACCGTGGTGCCCGCCCAGCCGGGGTCCGTCAGGGTCGAGGAAGGCACGTACTTCGGCAGGGAGTTCAGCTTGGAGGCGACCGGGTCGGCGGGGTCGGTCACCTTGGGCCAGTACGTGGCGAAGATGTCGTAGGTGCGGCGGCCGAGCAGGAAGGCCCCCGGGCGGGCGAAGACCTCGCCGATGAACCGGCCGAAGTCCTCGTCGGCGTACGGGAAGCTCCAGCCGCCGTGGGTGAAGCCGCCCCGGGTGTCCTCCTGCGGCCCGCCGGGGGCCTGGTAGACGCCGTCGAGGGTGACGAAGAGGGTGGAGACGAGCTTGCCCATGGCGGGTGCCTTCCTTCCGGTGGGCCGGGATCTGCTGCCATCGGTTCAGACCTCGCCACCGCCCGCAACTCATCGCTGGGCCGTACGCCCGCCCCGCGCAATGGCGTATGCGGCCTGCGGTCCCACCTCGACGTCCGTTCGCCGCCGGCACCGGTGTGGTGCGGCCGCTGGGATGGACTCATGACCATTCAGGGAACTCTGCACGGCAAGGTGGCTCTCGTGACCGGCGGGAGCCGTGGGATCGGCGCGGCGACGGCGGTACGGCTGGCGCGGGAGGGGGCGGACGTGGCCGTCGGCCACGTGAACGGCAAGGAGGCGGCCGAGGGGGTCGTCCGGAAGGTGGAGGCGCTGGGGCGCCGGGCGGTGGCGCTGCGCGCGGACGTGGCGCGGCCTGCCGAGGCGGCCGCCGTGGTGGACGCGGCGGCACAGGCGCTGGGCGGGCTCGACATCCTGGTCAACAACGCCGGTGTGGGGGTGCTCGGGCCGCTGGACACCCTGTCGCTCGCGGAGGTGGACCGGGTCCTCGACGTCAACGTACGGGGTGTCTTCCTGGCCTCCCAGGCGGCCGCGGCGCGGATGCCCGAGGGCGGGCGGATCATCACGATCGGCAGCTGCATGGCCCAGCGGGTACCGGGACCCGGCGGGACGCTCTACGCGACGAGCAAGGCGGCCCTGGCCGGTCTGACCAAGGCGCTGGCCAGGGAGCTGGGTGGACGCGGGATCACGGCGAACCTCGTCCTGCCCGGCCCGATCGACACGGACATGAATCCGGCGGACGGGCCGTACGCGGCCGGCCAGGCGGCGATGACGGCGCTGGGCCGGTTCGGCACGGCGGACGAGGTGGCGTCGATGGTCGCCTACCTTGCGGGGGCGACGTACGTGACCGGGGCGGAGTTCCCGGTGGACGGCGGCCACGCGGCATGAGGCGCGTGGGACGCACCGGCGCAGTCCGGCCGGCGCACCCCACGCTCACGACGTGATTCAGCCACCCAACTCCTGGTGGCGCGCCGCTAGCCGACGGTCGCCTACCTGGCAGGGGCGACGCATGAGACCGGGGCGGAGTTCCCGGTGGACGGCGGCCACGCAGCATGAGGCGCGTGGGACGCACCGGCGCAGTCCGGCCGGCGCGCCCCACGCTCACGACGTGATTCAGCCACCCAACTCCTGGTGGCGCGCCGCCAGGCGGCTCGTGCCCTCCTGGGTCAGGGAGCCGAACAGGCGGAGCCGGGAGATGCCCCCGTCGGGGAAGATGTCCACGCGCGCGTGCGTGCCGACGGCCGGTTCCGGCAGGACGAAGCGGTGGTTGGTGTCGGGCTGGAGGCGGGTGCGGGGCAGGATCTCCTGCCAGTCGCCGTCCTCGCCGTCCCTGACCGACACCGAAGCCCAGCCGGCACTGTTGCCCTTGAGGTAGGCGGTGTCGATCTCCAGGGCGCGGATCTGCGCCTGGGCGGCCAGCCGGTAGCGGATCCAGTCGTGGCCCTGGTCGCGGCGGCGGCGGGTCTCCCAGCCGTCGTCCATCTTGAGGGAGCGGCCCGGCGCGATGGTGTTGGAGGCGGGCGAGTAGAAGCGGTTGGAGGCGTCCTCGGCCCGGCCGCCGTTCTCCAGGGCGACGACGTCGAAGGTGCCGAGCGCCTCCAGCCACGCCGGGTCGGGGACGACCTCGCCGTGGACGCGCAGGCGCGCGATGCCGCCGTCGGGGTGCTGGCTGACCCGCAGGTGCGTGAAGCACTGCTCGACGTCGACGGCGAACCCGTTCGCCGCGTGGCCGCCGACCGGCGTGCGCGGGACGAGGGTCGTCCACTTCACGTCGTCCCCGAGGAGCTCCTCCGGTGACGGGGAGCCGATGACGCGGGTGCCCTCGACGGACACGGCCTGGGGGTAGTTGCCGCGGAAGTGGGCGGTGTCGACGACGATCCCGCGGATCACGCCCGGGGCGCCGAGGCGGACCAGGGCCCAGTCGTGGTCCTCGGCGGTCGGCCAGGGGTGGCCGGCGGAGGCGCCCCGGCGGCGGCGCGTCTCCCAGCCGTCCATGATCTTGCCCTTGTGACCGAAGTGCTCGGGGTCGAACTCGGCGGGCCCGGGCACCAGCAGGTTCTCGCGCTGGGCGAAGAACTCGTCGTTGGCGGCGATGACACCGGCACCGAGGCGCCGGTCGGCGAGGTCGGTGTACTGGGTGAAAGGGAAGTCGGCGGTGCGGTAGTCCGCGTACGGGTCGCCGCCTCCGTAGGGGTTCGCGTCGCCGGTGAAGCTGGGGATCGCCGTCACGATGATCAGGTCTGCCTTTCGGGTGTCCGGGATGGGATTCAGTTGGTCCGGGTGAGGAGCCGCCCCTTCGGTTCGGTGAACTCGCCGTCCGCGACGACGCGCTGTCCGCGCAGCCAGGTGGACTTCACGACGCCGTGCAGGGTCTTGCCGGCGTAGGCCGTGACGCGGTTGCGGTGCTGGAGGGCGACCGGGTCGACGGTGAAGGTCTCGTCGGGGGCGAGGACGGCGAAGTCGGCGTCGCGGCCCACCGCGATGGCGCCCTTGCGGTCGTCGAGGCCGACCAGTTCGGAGGTGCGCGCGGACATCCAGCGCACCACGTCCTCCAGGCCGTGCCCGCGCCTGCGGGCCTCCGTCCAGACCGCGGCCAGGCTCAGCTGGAGTCCGGAGATGCCGCCCCAGGCCGTCGCGAAGTCGTCGGTCTTCAGGTCGGCCGTGGACGGGGAGTGGTCGGTGACGACACAGTCGATGGTGCCGTCGGCCAGCGCCTGCCAGAGCAGGTCCTGGTTGGCGGCCTCGCGGATGGGCGGGCAGCACTTGAACTCGCTGGCGCCGTCGGGGACTTCCTCGGCGGTGAGGGTCAGGTAGTGGGGGCAGGTCTCCACGGTGATGCGGACGCCCTGCGCCCGCGCCTCGGCGATCATCGGCAGGGCGTCGCTGGAGGAGAGGTGCAGGACGTGCACGCGCGCGTGGAGGGCCTTCGCCTCGCGGATGAGCTGGGCGATGGCGGTGTCCTCGGCGTCCCGGGGGCGGGAGGCGAGGAAGTCGGCGTACTTCGGGCCCGGCTGCTGCGGGGCGGAGGCGAGGAGACGGGGGTCCTCGGCGTGCACGATGAGCAGTCCGTCGAAGGCGGCGATCTCGGCCATGGTGCGGGCCAGGGGGTCCCGCTCCAGGTGCGGGAACTCGTCCACGCCGGACGGGGACAGGAACGCCTTGAAGCCGAACACGCCGGCCTCGTGCAGCGGGCGGAGCTCCTTGATGTTGTCGGGCAGCGCGCCGCCCCAGAAGCCGACGTCGATGTGCGCCTTGTCGGCGGCGACCCGCTGCTTGGTGCGCAGGTGCGGGACGGTCGTGGTCGGCGGGAGGGAGTTCAGGGGCATGTCGACGAGCGTCGTGATGCCTCCGGCCGCGGCGGCGCGGGTGGCCGTCCAGAAGCCTTCCCACTCGGTGCGGCCCGGGTCGTTGACGTGCACGTGCGTGTCGACGAGGCCGGGCAGCAGGACGTGGTCGCCCAGGTCCTCCAGGCGGGCGCTCTCCGGTACGGGAGCGTCGTACGGGAGGACGGCCGTGATCGTGCCGGCGGCGACCGCGACCGATGCGGCGCGCGTCCCTCCGGGAGTGATGACACGCGTCGAGCGAAGCACCAGTTCAGCGTCGGACACCCGAACCCCTTACTTCCAGTCACTTCCGCGTAACGGAATTCAACTTTCTGTTGAAGGAGTCTTCACTCCCTCTTCCGCGACGTCAAGGGCACACTGGACGGCGGCACCCTTCGGCGAACACTCCTGGACGTTTCCACAAAGCGGAATTAAACTTCCAGCACGCAGAACGTAGCTACGCACAAGCGGGGAGTCAACCGACCGCCGGGTAGGCTTCTGCCCTTCCCGCCCGCCCCGAAAGGAACGCGCCGTGCCGACGTCCAGCGCCAGCACCACCGACTCCGCCCGGTCCTCCGCCAACGGCGGCGTCCAGTCCCTGGAGCGCGCCTTCGACCTGCTCGAACGGATGGCGGACGCGGGCGGCGAGGTCGGCCTGAGCGAGCTGTCCGCGAGCAGCGGCCTGCCTCTGCCGACCATCCACCGCCTGATGCGCACGCTGGTGGCCTGCGGGTACGTGCGCCAGCAGCCCAACCGGCGGTACGCGCTCGGCCCGCGCCTGATCCGCCTCGGCGAGTCGGCCTCCCGGCTGCTGGGCACCTGGGCCCGGCCGTACCTAGCGCGGCTGGTCGAGGAGACCGGCGAGACGGCGAACATGGCCCTGCTGGACGGGGACGAGATCGTCTACGTGGCGCAGGTGCCGTCGAAGCACTCGATGCGCATGTTCACGGAGGTCGGCCGGCGGGTGCTGCCGCACTCCACGGGCGTGGGCAAGGCCCTGCTCGCCGGTTTCCCGCCGGAGGAGGTGCGGGCGCTGCTCTCCCGTACGGGCATGCCCGCCGCGACGGAGAAGACGATCACGACGCCCGACGGGTTCCTCGCGGCCCTGGAGGACGTGCGCCGGCAGGGCTTCGCCATCGACGACAACGAGCAGGAGATCGGGGTCCGTTGCCTCGCGGTCCCGGTGCCCGACTCCCCCACCGCCGCGGCCATCTCCATCTCGGGCCCGGCAGGACGGGTCACGGAGGCGGCGACGGACAAGATCGTGCCCGTGCTCCAGCAGGTCGCTGGGGAACTGTCCGAGGCGCTCGCGAGCCAGAGCCCCGCGTAGCGCCGACAGGCGGCGGGGAGGATCCGCCGGTCCCCTGCGACCTGATCCGGACGACGGACCCTAGCCCTGGCCCCGCACCGGCCCCCCGAAGAGATCCACCGCCCGCCGGACCTCCCTCAGTTCCGCGGACAGGGCGCTCACGGAGCCGATCGCGCCCGCGATCAGCAGCAGGGAACGGCGCAGGCCGGTGATCTCGGGGATGCCGTCGGCGGCCATGGCGGCCACGGCGGCCAACTCCTCCTCGGCGATGGCCCGGTCGGCGAACTCGCCGGGATGGGCGGCCAGTCGGCGGCGCAGCCGCGACACGGCGGAGCGCAGCTCCGTCACGCGCGGATCCTCGGCGCCGCCGGTCACAGGCCCCTGCCGCTTCTGCTCGACGCTCCGCAACACAGTCCTCCCCCTCGCACCTCGTCGTGCGCGTGCCCTTCGCCGCCAAGTCCCCCACACCGGGCAGCCGTCGGGCGCCCGGCCGGTCGGTGCGGGCGACAGTAAACGACGCGGACCACCGGGCGCCAGTCCATTGCGTCATCGACTTGTTTCGCTGAGTGACTTTCTGGCCCGAGGCGCACGCCCGTCCGACGCGCACCCCGCGCCATCGCACCCCTGTGCGGGGCGTGCGGTATGCAGGAGCCATGACGACACGGGAGACGACGGGCGGGACACCCGCGATTGCGGGACTGCTGCTCGCGGCGGGTGGCGGACGGCGGCTCGGCGGGCGGCCCAAGGCGCTGCTCCCCCACCGGGGACGGCCTCTGGTGGAGCACGCGGTGCGGGTGCTGCGGGAGGGCGGCTGCGCGACCGTCCACGTCGTACTGGGGGCGCGGGCCGACGAGGTGCGCGCCCGGGCCTCGCTCACGGGGTGCGTCGTGGTCGACAACCCCGACTGGGAGCAGGGGATGGGGAGTTCCCTGCGCGCCGGGCTCGGCTCACTGACCGGCACGGACGCACGGGCCGCGCTGGTGTCGCTCGTCGACCAGCCCGGCATCGGACCGGAGGCGGTGGCCCGGGTCCTGGCGGCGCACGCGGGCGAGGCGTCGCTCGTCTCCGCCTCGTACGACGGTGTGCGCGGCCATCCGGTGCTGTTCGGCGCCGCCCACTGGGCGGGCATCGCCGCGACTGCGCACGGGGACCGGGGGGCACGCGCCTATCTGAGGGAGCACCGGCCGGAGGTCACCCTCGTGGAGTGCGGGGATGTCGCCCGGCCCTTCGACATCGACACCGAAGCCGATCTGGTCCACCTGGAGTGAGCGGGGTGGCACGGAGCGCCACCTTGCCTCGACCCGGAGAATCTCGACATCAACAGACGATTGAACTTCCACCATGAGGAAACTAGTATCCACTGTTCAGAAGCGCCCGTCCGCTCCACGGGCGCCGACCGCCGTATCCGGGAAGACTGGCACCCGGTGCCAAGCACGCCGGCTCGTCTTCACAGCTCGCTGAAGGAAGTGACCGTTCATGTCCGCTCCAGCGCCGTCCCCGCTGGCCATCGTCGACGCCGAGCCCCTGCCCCGGCAGGAGGAGGTCCTCACCGAAGCGGCGCTCGCCTTCGTGGCCGAGCTGCACCGGCGGTTCACGCCCCGGCGTGACGAGCTCCTCGCCCGCCGCGCCGAGCGCCGCGCCGAGATCGCCCGCACCTCCACCCTCGACTTCCTCCCGGAGACGGCCGCGATCCGCGCCGACGACTCCTGGAAGGTCGCCCCGGCCCCGGACGCCCTGAACGACCGCCGGGTCGAGATCACCGGTCCCACCGACCGGAAGATGACCATCAACGCCCTCAACTCGGGCGCGAAGGTGTGGCTCGCGGACTTCGAGGACGCCTCCGCGCCCACCTGGGAGAACGTGGTGGGCGGCCAGCTGAACCTGAGCGACGCATACACCCGGAACATCGACTTCACCGACCCGAAGTCCGGCAAGTCCTACGCCCTGAAGGCGAACGAGGACCTCGCCACAGTCGTCATGCGCCCGCGCGGCTGGCACCTGAACGAGCGTCACCTCGTCGACGCCGACGGCACCCCGGTGCCCGGCGCCCTCGTCGACTTCGGCCTGTACTTCTTCCACAACGCCCAGCGCCTGCTGGACCTCGGCAAGGGCCCGTACTTCTACCTCCCGAAGACGGAGTCCCACCTGGAGGCCCGCCTGTGGAACGAGGTGTTCGTCTTCGCGCAGGAGTACTGCGGCATCCCGCAGGGCACGGTCCGCGCGACCGTCCTCATCGAGACGATCACCGCCGCGTACGAGATGGAGGAGATCCTCTACGAACTGCGCGACCACGCCTCCGGGCTGAACGCGGGCCGCTGGGACTATCTGTTCTCCATCGTCAAGAACTTCCGTGACGGCGGCGCCAGGTTCGTCCTGCCGGACCGCAACGCGGTGACGATGACGGCCCCGTTCATGCGCGCCTACACCGAACTCCTCGTCCGCACCTGCCACAAGCGCGGCGCGCACGCCATCGGCGGCATGGCGGCCTTCATCCCCTCCCGCCGGGACGCGGAGGTCAACAAGGTCGCCTTCGAGAAGGTCCGCGCCGACAAGGACCGCGAGGCCGGCGACGGCTTCGACGGCTCCTGGGTCGCCCACCCCGACCTGGTGCCGATCGCCATGGAGTCCTTCGACAAGGTCCTCGGCGACAAGCCCAACCAGAAGGACCGGCTGCGCGAGGACGTCGACGTCAAGGCGGCCGACCTCATCGCCGTCGACTCGCTGGACGCCAAGCCCACCTACGCGGGTCTGGTCAACGCCGTGCAGGTCGGCATCCGCTACATCGAGGCCTGGCTGCGCGGCATGGGCGCGGTCGCCATCTTCAACCTGATGGAGGACGCGGCCACCGCCGAGATCTCGCGCTCCCAGATCTGGCAGTGGATCAACGCGGAGGTCGTCCTCGACAACGGCGAGCAGGTCACCGCCGACCTGGCCCGCAAGGTCGCCGCCGAGGAACTCGCGAACATCAGGGCCGAGATCGGCGACGAGGCCTTCGCGGCCGGCAACTGGCAGCAGGCCCACGACCTGCTGCTGACGGTCTCCCTCGACGAGGACTACGCCGACTTCCTGACGCTCCCGGCGTACGAGCAGCTCAGGGGCTGACTCAGCCCGCGGACGGCGTTTCCGAGTGGCCCAGGGACTTCTCCGGGGCCACTCGGTCGCGTACCGCCCGCTTCACCGCCGTCGGCTCGGGGAAGCCCTGCTCGCGCCGGTCCCAGACGACCTCGCCGCCGACGCGGACCACGAACACCCCGCCCGTGCCGGGCTTGAGGGCCAGTTCCGTGAGTTCGGCCTCGAAGGTCGTGAGCAGTTCCTGCGCCAGCCAGGCCGCGCGGGGCAGCCAGCGGCACTGGGTGCAGTACTCGATCTCGACCCGCCGCGCGGCGCCCGGGGAGTCCTCCGACCGTTCGATCTCGGTCCGCTGGACGTCCGTCATCCGAGGTGCACCGACCAATCCTGCTGAGCCGCGGGCTTGCCGTGCAGGTCGGGCACCTGCTTGAGCCACGCGGGGCGTCCTTGCTGGTTCTTCGCCGCCCGGAGGGCCTCCTCGGCGGCGAGTTCCTCCCGGGTGGGGAAGCCCGTCGGCAGCCAGTCCCCGGAGGCCCGCACGCGCGCGTGCAGGTATGTCACGTACGCCGCGCGCACCTCGTCCGCGGTGGCGAAGCCCGGCTCGCCGGCCAGCCAGGCGTCCGGGACCTCGGCGAGGATCCGCCGCAGCAGCTCCTCGGTGACCCGGGGTGCCAGCTCGGCGTCGGCGGCCCGGACGTCGGGCCCGTAGTGGCCGAGGGCGTGGTGGCGGAAGTCGTAGGCCTTGCGGGGGTCGGTTGCGTCCCAGCGGTGGTGGAAGACGAGGGCGGCGCCGTGGTCGATCAGCCACAGGTGCGGGGGTGCGACGCCGAGGGTGGGCCAGACCATCAGGTTGGAGCTGTGGACCGTGCGGTCGACGTTCACGGTCAGGGCGTCCAGCCAGACGATCTTCCCCGCCTCCAGCGGGTCGAGGGGGAAGACCCGGGCGATCTCCGGGGTGAAGTCCCGGGCGCCCGGCAGGTGGTCCATGCCGAGGTTGACGCCCGCGCTGGCCGCGTGCAGGCCCCGCACCTCCTGGTGCGGCTCGTGGTCCGCGATCGCCGGATCGAAGTGCACCAGGACCAGCTCGGGGAAGCGCAGCCCGAGGGCGCGGGCCAGCTCCCCCACGATCACCTCGGCGACGAGTGCCTTGCGGCCCTGCGCGGAGCCGGTGAACTTCACGACGTAGGTGCCGAGGTCGTCGGCCTCGACGACTGCGGGGACGGAGCCGCCGGTGCGCAGGGGCTCGATGTAGCGGGTCGCGGTGACTTCTCTCAACATGTTCCGCAGCCCCGCGGCTGGCTCGCCTTGCCTTCCATGGTCCCGCCTCCCGCCCCCGGCCTCCGGCATCAAGTGAGCATAGTAACGACGGAGCCTGGACGGACGCCTGCCGGACAAGGCGCTCGCCGGCCTTCCGGCCCGCGACGGGTGACCCCGCGTACGCGCCGCCGCGGGTCGGACGTCAGCGCCGGAGACTCGAGCGCAGGTGGCTGACCGTCACGAAGCGGTAGCCGCGGGCGGTCAGGGTGCGCAGGATCTCGGGGACGGCGGCCACCGAGGTCGGGTGGATGTCGTGCAGGAGGACGACGTCGTTGCGCCCGGCCTTGTCGATGACGGTCCGGGCTACCTTGGCCGCGTCGCGGTACTTCCAGTCCTCGGTGTCGACGTCCCACAGCACCGGGGAGAGGGTGGTCGCCGCCCTCACCGTGGCGTTGACCGCGCCGTAGGGCGGCCGGAACAGGGTCGGCGCCCTGCCGGTGGCGGCCTTGACGGCCGCGCTGGTGCGGTCCAGCTGGGAGCGGACCTGGGCGGGGGTGAGGCGGGTCAGGTCGGGGTGGTTCCAGGAGTGATTGCCCACCTCGTGGCCGGCCCTCGCTTCAGCGCGCACCAGTTCGGGGTGGGCCGCCACGTTCTGGCCGACCGTGAAGAAGGTGGCGCGCGCCCGGTAGCGGGCGAGGTGCTTCAGCAGTGTCGCCGTCTCCGGGGCCGCGGGCCCGTCGTCGAAGGTCAGCGCGATGCACTTGGCCTTCTCGCAGTCCGTGGTGTCGTCCCCGGAGGCGCTCTCCGTCGGGGCGGGAGGCTCCGGTGTGTGGGCCGCGCCCAGGTCGAGGTGGCTGCTCGGGGTGACGGCCTGCTGCCGGACACGCTTGCCGAAGCCGGACAGCCACGGGGTGAGCGTCGTCTTCGAGAGGGTCACGACGTACCGGCCGGCTGCGGGGACACCCACCTCGCCCGGTTCGAAGGCCACCCGGAGACCGCCGTCGGCGGTGAAGGCCATGTCGTCCAGGGCGGCGGCGCGGCTCCGGGAGTCGCCGAAGGCCGCGTCGAGGGAGGCGGCGTCCACGCCCGGCCGGCCCTTGAGCTTCGCCTTCAGGGCGGCGACGAAGACGTCCTGCGAGGCGCCGGCGACGAGGTCGGGCGCGGTGCGGACCGTCCGGTCCCTGCCGTCGTACCAGTACGTCGTGTAGGACAGTCCGCCGGCGGCCGCGGAGCCGTCCTGGGTGGTGAGGCGGACGCCCAGCACGTCGCCCGAGGCGACCAGGAACTCGTAGCTGATGTTCAGCTCCTTGGCGCCCTCGGCGTCGGTGCCCCCGGCGCACGAGCCCGTCCGGAAGGTGTCCACCCGCTGCTCGGCGTAACGCTTCATGGCGGCGGTCATCGCCTCCGCGCCCGGGACCGCCGGGTAGCTCGCGGCATACCGGCAGGAGCCGTGCTCGCTGCTGTCGGTGACGATCTCCAGGCCCCTGATCCGCGCCGGGTCGACGCCGGAGGCGGCGGTGGCGGGTGCGGAACCGGCGGGCCGGTGCCCGGGCTCCGCACCGGAGGATCCGGGCGTGGCGGAGGAGCAGGCGGCCGTGAGGGTCAGGGAGGCGAGCAGGAGAAGGGACGGGAGCAGGGAATTCTTGCGCATGACGAGAGAGCCCTAAAAGGAGGGGGATGTCAGGTGGGCCGGACGGCCACGGCCTCATCCTCCGGGGCCCTGATGTTGTCCAGCGACCCTCGTCATCACCTCTGGACAATCACCTGGACAACCCGCTGACCTCAGCAGATCTCCCGGTACGGCGCGTCGGGGACGTACGTCCGCCACTGGGCCTCGGTCAGTCCGCCCCCCGCGCGTGCGCAGACGGCGGCCGCGGCCCGGCCGGCGTCGACGGTGTAGCGCTGGAGCGGGGTGTGCGGGCCGGCGGCGTACAGCGTGCCGTCGTTCCCGCCGAAGGCGACCGACTCGATGGCGTCGCCGGGCGTGGGCAGATCCGTGCCGAGGAGCTGCTGGGTCGTGGTGTCCCACACCTGGAGGGTGCTGTCGGTGCCGCCCACGGCCAGGGTGCGGCCGTCGGCCGAGAACGCCAGCGCCGCCACCTCCTGGCGCGCAGCCTCGCCCGCCGTGCCGGCCAGGACGCCCGTCCGGTGTTCGGCGTCCCCGTCCCACAGGGTCACCCGCCCCGAGTCGTCGCCGACCGCGAGCCGCTCGCCGTCGGAACTGAACGCCAGCGCGGTGACCGTTCTGCCGTCGGCGAGGGCACGGCCCACCGTGGTGCCGCGGGGCAGTCGCGCGTACTGGTCGAGGGTGCCGACGAGCAGGCGCCCGTCGGGGCGTACGGCCAGGGTCGCCCCGGTCAGGCCCGGCAGCGTCCGGGTACGGCGGCCCGTGCCCACGTCCCGGACGTCCGTGCCGGTGCCGTGGCCGATCAGCAGGATCCGGCCTCCGGGGCCGAGGGCCAGGGGAGCGGCCGGATTCTCGGGGGTGCCGGGGAGGTCGAACGACGTCCGTGCCCGGTGCGCCGCCACGTCCCACACCGTGACCCGCTGTCGTCCGGAGGGGGAGGTCCCGCTGACCGCCAGGGCTGTGCCGTCCGGGCTGAAGGACAGCAGCGGGGTGTCCTCGACGCCGGTCGGAAGGGCGCCGACGGTGTCGTGGGCGAGGACGTCGCCGGTGCCGGTGGAGCGGAGTTCGAGGCGGTAGGTTCCCGCCGTGCGGGGGCCGGAGCGGGTGGCGGTCGCGAGGGTGCTGCCGTCCGGGCTGAGGACGGTCGCGTCGGCGGGCGTGTCCTGCCAGGGGGGCGCGAGGTTCGCCGTGAGGTCGTACGAGCGGACGGTCGCGCCGTCGAGGAAGCGGAGTACCCGGTCCCGGCCCTTGTCCCAGGCCAGGCCCCGCACTTCCTGGCCCTGCGTCAGCGGGATGCGGACCGCGGGAAGCCCGGATTCCCGCAAGCGCCACACCGCCAGCTCGCGGTCGTCCACCGTGGCCAGGAACCTGCCGTCGGGCGTGAAGTCGAGCTGGGTGAACCCGGGAGTGCCCGTACTGCCGACGTCGGCGACGAGACGTCCCCCGGAGATGTCCCAGACCCGGGCCGTGTCGCCGGAGGCGGCGGCCAGCCGGGTGCCGTCCGGGCTGAAGCGGAGCAGGTGGTCGCCGCTGTCGGCGCCGGTGCCTGTGCCGCAGAGGTCCTTCTCCTTGTCCCAGCCGCCGGGCAGACGCTCGTCGCGGAGCGTGTCCCACACCTCGGGTGCCCCTCCGGCGGGGCAGAGCGCGAGGAGCCGGCCGTCGCGGTCCAGGTCGGCGGCGGTGGGGTCGGCGGCCCTGCCGAAGAGGACCTTGCCGTCGCCGGTGCGGTGCAGCCGGACGGAGCCCGTGTGGTTCGACGGGACGGTGAGCAGGCCGGTGCCGTCGGGGGTGAAGGCCAGTGCGGAGCCCTCCCCCGTGTCGGCGGCCGGCTTTCCGCCCGCCAGGTCCCACAGCCGCTCGTCACCGTCCGCTCCGGCGACGACGAGGAGCCGTCCGTCGGGGCTGACGGCATCCGCTTCCATGGCGGCGGGCAGGAGGTACGAGGCGGACCGGTGCCCGGAGGCCACGTCCCAGACGCTGACCCGGCGGCCTGCCACGCTGACCAGCCTGCGGCCCCGGTCGACGAGGAACCGTCGCGTGTCCCTGCCGGTCTGCGGATCGGTGAAGGCGTCCCGCTGCGGCTGGAACAGGGCGCCGAGCAGCGCGGAGCGTGACTCGGTGAGCGGCGCGGTCCGCCAGGCGGCGACGCCCAGCAGCAGAGCCGTACGGGGGTCGGAGGAGCGCAGGCCCGCGGCCGACGCGGCGATCCGGCGGGCCGCGGCCTTGGCGGCCTCGGCCTGGCTCGTGCGGGTCTGCTGCCAGGCGGCCAGACCGGCGGTCAGGGCGAGGACCAGGAGGACGCAGAGGGCGGCGGCGAGGGCACGCCGCTTGCGCGTGGCCGTGTCGCGGGCGGCGATCGAGGCGGTGAGGAAGGCCCGCTCGGGGCGGGTCAGGTCGTCCCCGCCTTCCTCCTCGTCGCCGGTCCCACCGGATCCCCCGGTGAACAGTTCCTCGGCCCGGGACAGCCGCGCCCCCCGGTACAGGGCCCCCTCGTCGCGCCCCAGCTGCTCCCAGGCACGGGCCGCCCCGGCGAGCCGGCGCTGCTCCTTCAGGTGCTCCCGGTCCTCCTCGATCCACCCGGCGAGCCGCGGCCAGCCGGTGATCAGCGCCTCGTGGGCGAGTTCGACGACACCGTCGTTCAGGGTGACCAGCCGGGCGACCGCGAGTTGTTCGAGGACGTCCTGTGCGTCGGCCGTGAACTCGGTGCGCTCGGCCGGGCGGCGGGTGTCGGCGGTGCCCTCGCCGGGGGCGACCAGCCGCAGCAGGACCCGCCGGGCGGTGCGGGCCCGGTCCGGGGACAGGTCGCCGTACGTCTCCTCGGCGGTGGCGGCGATGGCGCCGCGCACGCCGCCCGCCGCCTCGTACGCCGCCATGGTCAGCGTCCGCCCTCTGCGCCGCCGCCAGGTCTCCAGCAGGGCGTGCGAGAGCATCGGCAGGGCGCCGGGCCGGCCGGTCACCTCGTCGACGATCCGGGCGGTCAGGGCCCGTTCGACGAGGAGGCCGGCGGCGGCCGCCGGTTTGGTGACCACCTCGCGCAGCTCGGCCCGGTCCATCGGCCCGACCAGCAGATTGGCGCGGCTGACCGCTTCGGCCAGCTCGCGGTCCCCGGCGCAGTGGCCGTAGAAGTCGCCGCGCACCGCCACGACCACCCGGAGCCGGCTGTCGGGGTCACGGGCCGCGAGCAACAGGCGCAGGAAGCGTTCGCGCTCCCGCGGGTCCCGGCACAGCGTGAACAGTTCCTCGAACTGGTCGACGATCACCCAGGTGTCCTGTTCGCCCTCCTGGGGCACCAGTGCCTTCTCATGGGTGTCGGCGGGGCGCTCCCCGGGCGTCAGCACCCGGATCACCTCGGGGCGGTCGGTGCCGGTCGCATCGCGCAGTGCCGGTACCAGTCCGGCCCTCAGCAGTGAGGACTTGCCGCTTCCCGACGGGCCGAACACCGCGGCGAACCGGTGTGTGCGCACCAGGTCGAGCAGCTCACCGACGAGCGCGTTCCGGCCGAAGTACAGGTCACGGTCGTACGGCTCGAAGCGCGCGAGCCCGCGGTAGGGCGGAACGGCGTCCCCGTCGGTCTCCGCGGCTTCCCCCACGGCCTGTTCCTCGGCCGCCGCCTTGGCCATCCTCCAGCGTTCCTCCCACACGCCGGGTTCCGCGTCCAGCGCCCGCACGTAGGCCAGGACGACGGGCAGCGACGGAAGGTGTTCACCGCCGGCCGCCGCGGACAGCGCGCTCGTCGAGTAGTTCGCCCGCCGGGCCATGTCCCGGTACGTCGGCTTCCCGGCCGCCTCCCGCAGGCCCCGCAGCTCGTGCGCGAGTCGCTGGACCGGACCGGCCTCGGGGTCCAGCGGCTTCTCGCGTCGTCCCACGCCTGCGTGCCTTTCAAGATCCAGCCAAAGCGGACCCTCACGCTACTTTTCCGTACGAATGTCCGGCAACCCCCGCTGACCTGCTGTGACGTAATCGGCCTCAGCGTGTCGCGGGCGCGGACCGGCGGGCGGGCGCCGGTGCCCGGACGGCGTCCATGACGAAGCCGCTGCGGACCCGGGCCGGCATGCGGTTCAGCGGGATCCGCAGGTCCTGGCCGGGCACGTCGTACTCCAGCAGGGCCAGCCGTGGTCCGAGGGCGCGCAGCAGGGCGATCGTGACGTCCTCGCCGGGGCAGCGGTGACCGGTTTCGCGGTCGCCGCCGCCCTGGGGGATCAGTTCGTCGGCGTGGGGCGGCCGCTGGAGGAAGCGCTGCGGTTCGAAGGTGTACGGGTCGTCCCAGAGGTCGGGGTCGTGGTTCTGCCCGTACAGGTCGAGCAGGATCAGCGTGCCGGACGGAATCGGTTCGCCCCGCCACTCCAGATCGGTGGCGGCCCGGCCGCCGACGAAGGGCGCGAAGGGGTAGAAGCGCCGCACCTCGTGGGCGAACGCCACGGCGTACGCGGGATCGTCGCCGGTCAGGCGGTCCCGCAGCTCGGGCCTGAGGCGCAGCGCGTGGGCGGCGTACGTGACGAACCAGCACACCGCGACCGTCGGACGGATGACGTTGAGCAGTTCGACCGCCGCCGTGTGCGGGTCGAGGAGCCGGCCGTCGGCGTCCCGGTGCCTTGCGATTCCATCGAGTGCCGACTCGGCCGGCGCGGCGACAGTCCCCGACCGTACGTCCTCGACCAGACGTCCCAGCCAGGCCTCGCAGCGGGCCCGGGCCCGGCGGGCCCGCCAGTGGCGCGGCCCCGGCGTGGCGAAGCCGTCGACCATGGCGACCAGATCCCGGGCCAGGGGCCCGGCGTCCTCGACGACGATTCCGGCCCACTGGCACACGCCCCGGGTGAGCACCCGGCTCGACTCGTCGAACAGCACGACCCGCCGGCCGGACCACGTCTCCACCGCCTCGTCCCACTCCGCGGCGACGCGGTCCACCAGTCCGGCCACCGCCTCCGCCCCGGTGAGCAGGGACAGGAACATCTCCTTGCGTACGCGGTGGTCCGGCCCGTCCAGGGTGTGCACGGCTCCGTGGCCGAAGAGCGTGCTCAGGACCGGCCCGGGCAGTGCCGTCCGGCGCTCCACGTGCCGCTCGTCGTAGAAGAACCGCACCGCCCCGGGGCCGTGCAGGGCGACCACCGGCTGTCCCATGAGCCGCGTGCGGACGAGCGGAGCGGTGGTGCGGCGCCTCCGGTCGGGCAGCCATGCGTATCCCTCGGCCAGGAGGGCGAGTGAGCTGTCGGCGACCGGTGCACGGCGACGGGGATCCATGGCGCGGCGAGTGCCCGCCGGTTCTGCCGGGAAACCGGGGACCCGCTGGTGCGCGACAGGGGGGGCCGACCAGGGCCGTCGCCGCGCCGTGGTCCGTTTGTCCCCGGTGGCGGTGGGGGCCCGGCGGGGCGCGCACCCCCACGACGCCGCGTGATGCGGCAGAACCGGGTCCTGTGGTTGCTGGACCGTCTGGAGCGGGAGCCCAGGCCGACGCGCTGATCGACACGCTCCGCTGGGGCGTGCGGGCCCTTCCCCCGTGCCGTGGCCGCGATCTGCGCACGGCGGGTGGCTGGGGCACCCGGTGCATCCGCTGCTGGTGCAGGTGCCGATCGGCAGCCGGCTGTCGGCGGCCGTCCTGGACCTGCGCCCCGGCCGCTCGCGCGAGTCGGGGCTGCTGATCGGGGTCGGGCTGGGCGCCGCGGCCCCCGCGGCCGTGGCCGGCTGGGTGGACCGGGCGGCACGAGGAGGCTCTCCCGCCAGGGCGGTGAGCGTGCCCATGGCCATCCGGGTGGCGCGCGGCCAGAGCAGCCGGCCGGCGGTCAGGATCGAAGCCGCCCACTCGCTTATGCAGCACCCCCTTGTCAAGGCGATATTAGGTTAGGCTAACCTTCGCCGCGTGAGATCTGGTGAAGAAACGGCCGGCGGACTGCGTCTGCGCGGGCATCAGCTGTCCGCCACGGGCGTGACCGTGTCGTACGACGGCACGGACGTCGTGCACGACGCGGCGATCGCGCTGCTGCCCGGCGAGGTGACCGTCCTGGTCGGCCCCAATGGCAGCGGCAAGTCGACGCTGCTGCGGACGATCGCGCGGCTCCAGCGCCCGCGCCGGGCCGAGCTCAGCATCGACGGCGACACCGACGGCCTCGCCCTGTCCGCCCGGGAGTTCGCCCGGTACGTGTCCCTGCTGACACAGGGGCGCCCCACGCCGAGCGGGCTGACCGTGCGGGATCTCGTCGAGTTCGGCCGCTACCCGTACCGGGGCCGCTTCGGCCGGCCGGATCCGGACGCGCCCGCCGCGGTCGAACGGGCGCTGGCGCTGACCGGGGTGACGGACCTCGCCGAGCGCGGCGCCGACCACCTCTCCGGCGGGCAGCTGCAACGCGTGTGGCTCGCGAGCTGCCTGGCCCAGGAGACCGGCGTCCTGCTGCTGGACGAGCCGACGACCTATCTCGACCTGCGCTACCAGATCGAACTCCTCGACCTCGTCCGCGACCTGGCGGACGACCACGGGATCGCCGTCGGGGTCGTGCTGCACGACCTCGACCAGGCGGCGGCCGTCGCCGACCGGATCACGCTGCTCGAAGCGGGCCGGATCGTCGCCGACGGCCGGCCCGAGGAGGTCCTGACCCCGGAGCGGCTGACGGCCGTCTACGGCATCCGGATCGACGTCGACACAGACCCCCACACCGGCCGGATACGGACCCGTCCGATCGGCCGGCACCACACCCGCTCCAACCGAAGCGAAAGGCTCGGCACCACCTCATGAGACGTCTCCTGCTCACCGCGGCCACCACCACCGCCGCGGCGCTCACCCTCGCCGCCTGCGGCACCACCGAGCCGGCCGCCGACAGCGCGCAGAAGAAGACCTCCGAAGCCATCAGCCTCACCGACTCCACCGGCGCGAAGGTGAAGCTGGACGGCCCCGCCAAGAAGGTCGTCGCCACCGAGTGGAACGAGGTCGAGAGCCTCATCACCCTCGGCGTCGACCCGGTCGGCGTCGCCGACGTCAAGGGCTACAAGACGTGGGACACCGCCGTCCCGCTGAAGAACGAGCCGAAGGACATCGGCACGCGCGGCGAGCCGAGCATGGACACCATCGCCTCGCTCGCCCCCGACCTGATCGTGGCCAGCTCCGACCTGCCGGACGCGGCCGTGAAGCAGCTGCGGAAGATCGCCCCGGTCCTGGAGATCAAGTCGGCGGACGCCTCCGACCAGATCGGGCAGATGTTCACCAACCTGGACCTCATCGCCAAGGCCACCGGCACCACCGCCAAGGCCGAGGCCGCGCGCAAGGGCTTCGAGGCCAAGGTCGCCGAGGGCAAGAAGGCCCTCGCCGACGCGAAGCTCGCCGGCACCGACATCGCGTTCGCCGACGGTTACGTGACGTCGAACCAGGTCTCCCTGCGCCCCTACACCAGCGGCTCCCTCATCGGCGCCGTCAACGAGCGGCTCGGCCTGAAGAACGCCTGGAAGGTCAAGGGCGACCCGGCCTACGGCCTCGGCAGCACCGACGTCGAGGGCCTCACCGCCCTGCCGAAGGACGTGCAGTTCGCCTACATCGGCAACGACGGCGACAAGTCCAGCAACCCGTTCTCCGGTCAGCTGAAGAAGAACGCCGTGTGGACCTCCCTGCCGTTCGTGAAGGCGGAACGGGTGCACCGGCTGCCCGACGGCATCTGGATGTTCGGCGGTCCGGAGTCGATGGAGGCGTACATCGACGCCGTCGTCGGCGCGCTGAAGAAGTAGCGAGGCCATGGCCGTCACCGAAGCACCCCCCGTCGCCCGTCCGCCGGCGGCCGCGTCCCGGACGGGTGCGGCCGCGGTGACGGCCGGGCTCGTCCTCCTGGTCGCCGCCCTCGCGGTCGTCGACATCACCCAGGGCACGGCCTCCGTCGGGCCGGGCCAGGTCCTCAAGGCCCTGACCGGGCAGGCCGATCCGGGCGACGCGTCCGTCGTGATCGCTTCCCGGCTGCCGCGGATGACCGCCGGTATCCTGGTCGGCGTCGTCCTCGGCATCGCGGGCGCGGTCCTTCAGGCCGTCAGCCGCAATGTGCTCGCCTCGCCCGACACCCTCGCGGTGAACGCCGGTTCGTACCTGGCCCTCGGGCTGGTCGGTGCGACCGGTGTCTCGCTGCCGCTGCTCGCCTCCTCCGGCGTGGCCTTCGCGGGCGGTCTCGCGGCCGCCGCCGTCGTCCTCGCCCTGTCCGGCCTCGGCACGGGCACCGTGCGGCTGGTCCTCGCCGGCACCGCGCTCGCGCTGGGCCTGAACTCCGTCACCGAAGGGCTGCTCCTGCTGTTCCCGCAGCAGACGGAGGGCCTCTACCAGTGGAACCAGGGCAGCATCGGCCAGAACGGCTTCGACGGCGTCGTGCAGATGCTGCCCGTCGCGCTGGTGGGACTCGCCGGGCTGCTGCTGGTCGCCCGCCGGGTCGACGCGCTCGCCCTCGGGGACGACGCGGCGCGCGGTCTCGGCGTCCCCGTGCGGGCCACCCGGGTCACGGTGGTGGTCCTGGCGGCGCTGCTGTCCGCCGCGGCCGTCACGCTCGCCGGGCCCATCGGCTTCGTCGGCCTGTGCGCCCCGGCGCTGGTCCGCCCGCTCGCCCGCCGGTTCCGGGGGTTCGTCCGCGCCCGGGCGGTGCTGCCCGTGGCCGGTCTGACCGGTGCCGCGCTGGTGCTCGGGTCGGACGTGCTGCTGCGGACCCTCGTCCCGGCGGACACGGCGGTGGCCGTCCCCACGGGCGTCGTCACCAGCCTGGTCGGTGCCGTCTTCCTGGTGGTGACGGCCCTGCGCCTCAAGGACACCGCCGGGGCCGACACGCCGGACCGGCTGCGCATCCCGAGCCGGACGGCGTTCCTCGTCACCGTGGCCGCACTCGTCGCGGCGGTCGTCGGCGTCACGCTGGCCGGCGTCCTGCTGGGCGACAGCAAGCTCCTGCTCGGCGATGTCGCCAACTGGGTGCAGGGGCGTGCCGGGCAGACCGTCTCCTTCGTCCTGGACACCCGTGTGCCGCGGGTGCTCGCGGCGCTGTGCGCCGGCGCGGCGCTCGCCCTGGCCGGCACGCTGGTGCAGGCGGTGACCCGCAACCCGCTGGCGGAGCCCGGTGTGCTGGGCGTCTCCGGCGGTGCCGCGCTGGGCGCCGTCCTGCTCGTCACCACCGTGCCCGCGGCCGGTTCCTGGGGGGTCGCCGGTGCGGCCTTCGGGGGCGCGGCGCTGGCCTCGGCCATCGTCTTCGGCCTTTCCGCCCGGGGCGGTTACCGGCAGAACCGGCTGGTCCTCGTCGGCATCGGCATGGCGGCCGGTTCCACGGCCCTGATCAGCCTGCTCATCGTGCTCACCGACCCGTTCAACGCCGTCAAGGCGCTGACCTGGCTGTCCGGTTCGACGTACGGGCGGACCATGCCGGACGTGCTGCCCGTCGCGCTCGTCCTGGCCCTGGGTCTGGCCGTCGCGTTCGCCCGGCGCACCGAGCTGGACCTCGTCTCCCTGGACGAGGACACCCCGCGGCTGCTGGGTCTCGGACTGCCGCGGGCCAGGCTGGGCTTGCTGGTGACGGGTGTGCTGCTCGCCGGGACCGCCGTGGCCTCGGCCGGCACGATCGGATTCGTGGGACTGGTGGCTCCGCACGCGGCCCGTGCCCTGGTGGGCCGGCGGCACGGCCGGGTCGTACCGGTCGCCGTCCTGCTGGGCGCGGCGCTGGTCTGCACGGCCGATCTGATCGGCCGCACCGTCATCGCCCCGGCCCAGCTGGGCGCCGGCCTGATGACGGCGGTGATCGGCACGCCGTACTTCCTGCACCTGCTGGTCCGGGGCCGGAAAGCGGCATGACGCCCGAAAGGGGCATCAATAGTTAAAGCGCTCCGAAAGTCCCTGTTGTATGGAGGTACACACAACGGGAGCGAGGGAGCATGGCCAAGGACATCACGGACCCGGGCCCGCCCCCGGCGGCGAGCCTGAAACCCAATGCCATCGGGTTCCTCGACGCCCTGGTCATCGGGCTCAACGCGACCTCCCCCGCGTACTCCGTGGCGGCGGTCATCGGCCCGATCGTGGCGCTGGTCGGCATCTACGCCCCCGGGGTGATGCTCGCGTCCTTCGTGCCCATGCTGCTGATCGCGTCGGCCTTCTACTACCTCAACAAGGTCGACCAGGACTGCGGCACGACGTTCTCCTGGGTCACCCGGGCCATGGGGCCGTGGGCGGGCTGGCTGGGCGGCTGGGCCATCGCCATGACGGGCGTCCTGGTGGTCGGGTCGCTCGCGGACGTCGCCGTGACGTTCTTCCTGCTCGCCGTGGGCCTGGACGGCTGGGCCGACAACGACGCGGTGCGCCAGGTGCTGACGGTGCTGCTCATCCTGGTGATGACGGCCGTCTGCGTGATCGGCACCGAGATCTCGGCCAAGGTGCAGAACGTCCTGATCCTGGCCCAGGTGGCCTGCCTGCTCGCGTTCGCCGTGGTGGCGCTCTACCGCGTCTACGCCGACACCGGCACCCTCGACGCCGTCGATCCGGAGTTCGGCTGGCTCGATCCGTTCGGAGCCGGCGGGGCGTCACTGACCGCGGCCCTGCTGCTGGGTGTGTTCATCTACTGGGGGTGGGAGTCGGCGGTCAACCTCACCGAGGAGGTCGAGAACTCCGCGACCGCCCCCGGCAAGGCGGCCGTCTGGTCGACCGTGCTGCTGCTGGTGACCTACCTCGCGGTCGCCTTCGCGGTCGTGGCCTACGCCGGAACGGACTACCTCGCCGAGAACGCGGCGGAGGAGGAGTTCATCTTCGCCCTGCTCGCCGAGGAGGCCATGGGCGGCTGGGACTGGGTCGTCCTGCTCGCCGTCTCGACATCGGCGCTCGCCTCCACGCAGACGACGATCATCCCCGCGTCCCGCACAGGCCTGTCGATGGCACGCCGGCATGCCCTGCCCGCCCACTTCGGCCGCATCCACCCGCGGTTCCGCACCCCCGACGTGAGCACCTGGTGGGTCGCCGGCATCGCCATCGCCTGGTACCTCGTCCTCTACCACGTCAGCGAGAACGCCCTCTTCGACTCCCTCACCGCCCTGTCCCTGCTGATCGCCTTCTACTACGCGCTCACGGGCCTGGCCTGCGCGGTCTACTACCGCCGCCAGCTGACCCGCAGCGCCCGCAACTTCTTCCTGATCGGCGTCGGACCGCTGATCGGCGCGGGGCTGCTGGCGTGGCTGCTGGTGGAATCCGTGGCGGACATGTCCGACCCCGAGAACTCCTACAGCGGCGTCTCGTGGTTCGGGCTCGGCCCGCCGCTCGTCATCGGCATCGGCATCGCGGTGACGGGCGTCGTCCTCATGGTCGTGTGGCGGCTGCTGGCGCCCGCCTTCTGGTCGGAACACCCCAGCGTGGTCGACCCGGACCTCGTCGACGGCAAGGAGTCCTGAACATGTCGGTGGTCCTCGGCTACGACGAGTCCCCGGGCGCCCTGAGCGCGCTGCGCGTCGCCATCGAGGTGGCGACCGCGTACGACGAACCCCTGGTGATCGTCCACGGCGTCGCCGCCCCCGGCGTCACGGGCGAGGAGTACGGCGCGCATCACGAGGCCGTCCGCGAGGCAGGCAGCACCGCGCTCTCCCACGCGGTCCGGGTGGCCGACGAGGCCGGTGTGCGGACGTCCGTGGAGCTCATCGACGAGCGGCCCGCGCAGGCGCTGATCGAGGCGGCGGCCCGGCACGGCGCCCGGGTCATCGTGGTGGGCACATGGGGCGAGAGCCCGGTGCGGGGCGCGCTGCTGGGCTCCACGCCGCACAAGCTGCTGCACCTGTCGACCGTGCCCGTGCTGTGCGTGCCGGCCCGGTCATGAACCGCCCCGGCGGCGGCGCCCGGGCTTGAACACGTACAGGCCGAGGACGTCGGGCAGCGGCGCGACGCCGGGGCCGCCTTCCCGCACCCAGGCGACGACGTCCTCCGTGGCGGCCGGGTCGTTGACCAGTCCGAGCCACACCGGCCGGGCTCCGGCGGCCCGGCCCGCCGCCGAGGGCTGGACGACGACGACGTTGGCCTGGTCGCAGACGTCGAGGCAGTCGGAGACGCGTACCGGTGCCGCCTCGCGCAGGCGCTCGGTCTGGGCGGCGTGATCGACGCCTCTGATCTTGCGGGTGCCGCAGCAGCAGTCCCGGCAGACGACGATGCGGCAGGGTGCCCCTGCGTTCGGCGTCCCGGACATGCCGCCCCTCCCTCTCCGCGTATGGCGATGATCATGTCATGCGGTCGCCGGGCCCGGAGCGTCAGGTCCCTTCCCGGAGCGGGTTGGGCAGGGGCCGGTAGCGGGCGTCGGCGCCGTCCGCGCCCGTCCACCGCAGCAGCAGGTTGGTCTTCGCGGGGAGGGTCGGCGAGCCGAGCAGGGCGGGGATCTCGGGGAGGTCGTGGCGGGCGAGTTCGCGGCGGGCGGCGGGCCAGGGGTCGAACCCGGGGTGGGCTTCGGCCAGGGCGCCGGCGATCTCCATGAGGTGGTTGACGACCAGGCAGTACACGAGCCGCTCCCAGCCGGCCTCCCGCGACACCTCCGGCAGCAGTTTCACGCCCTCGGCGTCCCGGTACAGCGCCTGTACCGGCAGGCCGTCGGCGTCGACGGCGACCAGGGTGTTCTGGAGGTGGGCCTCGATGACGACGCCGTGCTCGGCGAACGCCGTCAGCGCCGGGGGCACGACCTGGGCCAGGTAGGCCGCCCACCAGGCCCCCGGGTCGGCGGCGCCATCGAGCGGGCTGCCGTCGAAGCCCTCGACCAGGCCGGCGGCGAGCAGGGGGGTCGCGCCGGGCAGGAGGCGGTCGCCGAACCCGTCGCGCACGAGGACGGCCAGGGCCTCGAAGGCGAAGTCCGCGGTGCGGTACCCGCGGTCGCCGAGCCAGGCCGGGGGCCCGCCGAACGTCGCGAAGGCGGCGCACACGGCCGCGTCCGTGCCGCGCAGGGCGAGCAGGTCGTGGCGCCACAGCCGGCGGATGTCGTTGGTGATGCGCACGTCCAGGCTGAACTTGAGGAAGAGATCGTGCCCGGGCGCGTAGAGCGTGCGGATCGCGGCCGTGGGCCAGGTGTCGAAGGCGGTCGCGCCGAGCCGGATCAGCCTGCCGTCGGCGAAGGCGGCGGCGAGTTCCCCGCCCGCCAGGTCCAGTTGCCAGGGGTGGGCCGGGAGCAGGCGGTAGCCGGGCGGGGCCGTGCCCAGGGCGTCCAGGGCGGAGGTGTCGCCCTCCTCGACGACGGTGTCCTCGCGCAGCCCGAGCAGGACCATCGGGAAGCCGGCGTACGCCTCGGGCGCGTAGGGCAGCCAGCCGGCGGCGGGGCCGCCCCCGCGCGCCTTGGGGGCGGGGTGGTGGGTGTGGCCGGTGAGGAGGGACTGTTCGGAGCGCCGGTAGAGGTCGCCTGGCGGGGTGGCCCGGGCCCGGGCGGTGAGCAGGGCGGCCACGGCGTCCCGGCTGTCGAGCATCTCGGCGGGCAGTTCGTGGTTGGGCAGGCCGGTGTGCCGGCGCAGTTCCTCGGCGACGAGTTTGACCAGCTCGGTGTGGCCGAGGCGGTGCCAGGCGCCCGCGGACTCGGCCTCCGGTTCGGCGGGCCGCCGCGTTCCGCGCACCCGCAGCAGCCGGTTGCCGCCGGGCAGCCGGTAGACGCGGTGGTCGCCCTCCTGCCGCTCGGGCCGGGCGACCTCCCGCAGCAGGCAGTTCAGCAGGGGTACGGCGGCATATGCGTCGGCGAGGGCCCCGGTGGCCGGGTCGTCACCGTGGGCCGAGTCGTCGTCGGCGGGCGGGGGCATGAGGTCCACGCGTTCCACTCGTCCCTACGGTCCTTCCAGCGTTCCGGGCGGAGATGATCAGTATGTCGGTCGTCGCCATTCCGCTGTGACGCCCCTATTCGTACCCGAGGAGCCCGCCCGTGCACCGTCCCCCCTCCGCCGAGACCGAGGTCGCCGGCGAGCTGTCCGTCGTACGGCCCGGGCTGCTGCCGCGGTACGAGGCCGAACTGCCCGGCGCCCGGGCGGCCGTGCTGTCCCGGCTGTGGCGCGGTCTCACCCACGACCCGGTGCCCTGGGCCACCCGCGCCGAGCAGGACGGGGACGGTCTGGCGCTGTCCCTGTCCGACGGCCGCCGGCTGCACGGCCCCCGGCCGGATCCTTACGCCACCGGCGCGTACGTCACCGTCGTACGGCTCGACGGGGCGGCCTACGGGGATCCGGCACGGCTGATGACCGACCTCGCCGTACCGCACTCCGCCTCCTTCGCCGCCGAGCTCGGGCACAGTGTCGCCTCGTTGGCGCTGTCGAGGGCGGGGCAGGGGGGCGAGGGCCGGGACGACTGGCCGGAGAGCGACTGGGAGTGGGAGCAGCGGATCGCGGACGGGCACCCGTTCCATCCGACGTGCCGGTCCCGGCCGGGCTTCTCGGTGTCCGAGCAGCTGGCCTACGGGCCGGAGCACCGGCCGGTCGTGGAGCTGGGCATGGTGCCGGTGCGGGCCGAGGAGTGCCTGGTCACGGGCGCGTGGCCGCGGGAGCTGCGGGACGGGGAGCGCGTGGTGCTGCCGGTGCACCCGTGGCAGGCGGCGCATGTGCTGAAGCGGGTGTTCGAGGAGCGGCGGCCCGCGCATCCGCTGATGTCCCTGCGGACGCTGGCCCTGCCCGGCGGGCCGCATGTGAAGACCTCGCTGAGCGCCCGGCTGACGTCCTCGGTGCGGGACATCTCCCTGCCCTCGGTGGCCGCGTCGGCGGTGCTGTCGGACTTCGCCGCGACTTTGGCGGCGCGCGCGGACGGCCTGTTGCACGTCACCCGCACCCTGGGCGCGGCGGCGGCCGGCTCCCCCGACTTCGCGGCCGTCCTGAGGGAGTCGCCGCAGGCGTACGCGGGCAGCGGCGAGCGGGTGCTGCCGGTGGCGGCGCTCGCCACCACCGGCCTGCCCGAGTCCCCCGCCTGGCTGGCCGGTTTCGCCCGGCTCGCGCTGAGTGTCGGACTGCGGCTGCTGGAGCTGGGCGTGGCCCTGGAGGCGCACGGCCAGAACCTCCTGGTGGTCCTGTCGCCGGCGGGGGATCCGCTGCGGCTGGTCTACCGCGACCTGGCCGACATCCGCGTCAGCCCGGCCCGCCTCTCCCGGCACGGCATCACGGTGCCCGAGCTGCCCGCGCGGATGGTCACGGACGACGAACGCGCGCTGCGCCGCAAGCTGTTCGGCTCCCTCGTGGCGGGCGCGCTGGCCGGCACGGCCGGATCGCGCCCGGCGCTCGGCGCGGCGCTGGAGACGGCCGTACGGGACCTGCCGCGCACCCCCGACCTCGCGGCCCTGTGTGCGGATCCCCTGCCCACGAAGGCGCTGACGCTGATGCGCCTGTCGCCGCGGACGCCCGGGGACCAGTGGGCGGAACTGCCCAATCCCCTTCGCTGAGACGCGTTTTGGAAGCGGAGCCGGATGATCACTAGGATCCGGCGATGATCACAAGAACACGGCTGGCGGCAGGGGTCTGTGCCCTGCTCGCCGCGCTGACGGCCGGGCTCGCCTTCCCGGCCGGAGCGGCCGCCGGCGAACCCACGGGCCAGGACGCCCCCAAGGTCGACCTCGTCCTCGATGTGAGCGGCTCGATGCGGGCGCGGGACATCGACGGACAGTCGCGGATGGCCGCCGCGAAGCAGGCGTTCAACGAGGTGCTCGACGCCACGCCCGAGGAGGTCGAACTCGGCATCCGCACCCTGGGCGCGAACTACCCGGGGGACGACCGGAAGACGGGCTGCAAGGACACCGCGCAGCTGTACCCCGTCGGCCCGCTCGACCGCACCGAGGCCAAGACGGCCGTCGCCACGCTCACCCCGACGGGCTGGACGCCGATCGGTCCGGCCCTGCTGAAGGCGGCCGGCGACCTGGACGGCGGCGACGGCTCCAAGCGCATCGTGCTGATCAGCGACGGCGAGGACACCTGCGCCCCGCTCGACCCGTGCGAGGTGGCCCGCGAGATAGCGGCCAAGGGCATCGGCCTGACCATCGACACGCTGGGTCTGGTGCCGACCGCCAAGCTGAGCAGGCAGCTGAGCTGCATCGCCGAGGCCACCGGCGGCACGTACACCTCGGTCGAGCACCAGGACGAACTGACCGACCGGGTGAACCAGTTGGTGGACCGGGCGGCCGATCCGGTGGTGACGCCGGTGCCGGCCGAGGGCGCCGGCCGGTGCGCCGGGGCGCCGACGCTGAAGTCGGGCCTGTACAGCGACCGCGAGGAGTTCGGGCAGCAGCGCTTCTACCGGGTGGACGTACGGCCGGGGCAGGAGCTGCGCGCTTCGGTGAGCGTCGCGGCGGACCGGGCGGTGAACCCCGGCTACGGCGTGCTGCTGCGGGCGATGACGTCCAAGGGCCGCGAGATCGTGCGCGGCGAGGCGGCGGGCAACGGCCGTACGGACGTGATCTCGACGGGCCTGCGCTACCCGAAGCCGGAGAGCGACGACGAGGACGCGCCCGCCGAGGCGGTCTGCCTCGCCGTCTCGCACTCCTTCTCGGCGGCCTCCGGTGTGAAGACCACGCCCGGCCTGCCGCTGGAGCTGACGGTGGACGTGGTGGACGCCCCGAGTCCGGCCGGCGACGTGGCCGCCTTCGGCCTCGGCCGCGGCTGGTGGCTGCTCGGCGTGCTGATCCTCACCGGCTTCCTCGCCGGTCTCGTCTGGGGCTGGCTGTCGCGCTGGCGGATCGCGGTCTGGAGGACCAACTGATGCGAGCGGTACGAGCGTTGAGCGCAGCATTGCTGACCCTCGGCCTGGCGGCCGCCCCGGCGGCGGCCGACGCCTCGCCGAGTCCGTCGCAGGACGGCACGGCGGCGCCCACACGGGCCGGTACGTCGTTCCGTACGGCGACGGAGATCGAACAGGGGCAGCCCGCCACGGCGAGCGGCTCCACGGGTGACTACCTGTACTGGTCGTTCCCCGCCGACACCGGACAGCGCCCCACGGTCGAGGCGACGGTGAAGCTCCCCGAGAGCCACGCCTCCCAGACCTGGCAGATCGACGTCTACGACGGTCTGCGCCGCCGCCAGGCCTGCCAGTACGGGGCGCAGACGCGCACCGCGGCGGCGGACGCCTCCTCCGTCGAGCTGGCCTGCGTGCTGCGCACGGTCCGCGCCTGGTCGCAGCCGTGGGCGAACGACCCGCTGCCCGGCACCTACTACGTCCGGCTGACGGCCACCGGCGTCACCACCGCCGACCTCGGCCTGCCGGTCGGCAGCGAAGTGCGGGTGGACTCACGGGACATCGGCGGATCCGCGGCGGTCGACGGCTCGCTCGCCGAGCCGCTGGTGCCGGGCATCGCCACGAAGCCCGGGGAGGAACGGGAGGACGCGGCGGTGCCGGCCGGTCTCGGACCCGAGGACGGCTGGGCGTCCGGCCGGTGGTCGGACCGGTGGGTGTGGACCGCGGCCGGCGGAATCCTGGCCGCGCTGGCCGGAGCCGGCGGGTACGCGCTGACGCGCGGGACGGGACGGCCGTCCCGGGTGCCGCCCGCCTGACGATTCCGATGCCGCTGACGGCCGCTCGGAAGGCCCGCTGACCGCGGGCCTTCTCTCAGGCCTCGCGCAGCGCCTTGGCGAGCGTGCCCTCCCCGCTCACCTCGACCCGCCCTTCGCGCACGGCGTGCGTGAGGCTCAGCTCGCCGCGGGCGACGGCCGTGCACGTGGCGGTGTCCAGGGCCAGCCGGGCGTCCGGCTCCCCGGGGGCGGGTCCGTCGCCGTACACGGGCCCCTCCTCGGCGCCGGCGTGCAGATGGAACAGGCCTTCCTCCAGGCGGACTTCGACGAGCCCCTCCCCGTCCAGCAGGCCCAGCAGGGGCAGGGCGAACCAGTGCGCCCGGACCGCGTCCGTCGGCCGGCGCTCCCCGAGCCCGGCCCGCCCCCACTCCCCCAGCGCCTGGAGCACCGGCAGCACCTCGCGCCCGCGCGGGGTGAGTTCGTACACGAAGGCCGCACCGGGCGGCGGCAGCCGGCGCCGGGTCGACAGGCCGTCGCGCTCCATGTCCTTCAGCCGCGAGGCGAGTACGTCGGTGCTGACCCCGGGCAGGTCCGCGTGCAGGTCGGTGTAGCGGCGGGGACCGGCGAGGAGTTCCCGGACGATCAGCAGGGTCCATCGGTCGCCGACGACATCGAGCGCACGGGCGGCGGAGCAGTACTGGTCGTAGCTTCGGCGAGGTGGCATGCGACGCAGTCTAGACAACTTGTTGGACTTTCCAAGCGCGCACTTGGTAAAACCAAGCAACACGGTTCGGCAGAGGAGAGGCGCGCATGGAGTTCCGGCAGTCGAGCAAGCTCAGCGAGGTCTGTTACGAGATCCGCGGCCCGGTCATCGAGCAGGCCGACGCGCTGGAGGAGGCGGGCCACAGCGTGCTGCGCCTGAACACCGGCAATCCGGCGCTGTTCGGGTTCGAGGCGCCGGAGGAGATCCTCCAGGACATGATCCGGATGCTGCCGCGGGCCCACGGCTACACCGACTCGCGCGGCATCCTCTCCGCCCGCCGCGCGGTCGCCCAGCGCTACCAGACCCTCGGCCTGGAGGTCGGCGTCGACGACGTCTTCCTCGGCAACGGCGTCTCGGAACTGGTGTCGATGGCCGTCCAGGCGCTCATCGAGGACGGCGACGAGATCCTGATCCCCGCCCCTGACTTCCCCCTCTGGACGGCCGTGACGACCCTCGCGGGCGGCAAGGCGGTCCACTACCTGTGCGACGAGCAGGCCGACTGGTACCCCGACCTCGACGACATGGCGTCGAAGATCACCGACCGCACGAAGGCGGTCGTGATCATCAACCCGAACAACCCCACCGGCGCGGTCTACCCCAAGGAGATCGTCGAGGGGATCCTCGGCCTCGCCCGGCGGCACGGCCTCATGGTCTTCGCCGACGAGATCTACGACCAGATCCTCTACGACGACGCCGTGCACCACTCGGCCGCAGCCCTCGCCCCCGACCTGGTGGTCCTCACCTTCTGCGGCCTGTCCAAGACCTACCGCGTGGCGGGTTTCCGCTCCGGCTGGCTCGTGGTCACGGGGCCACGGCAGCACGCGAAGGACTACCTGGAGGGCCTCACCATGCTGGCCTCCATGCGGCTGTGCGCCAACGCGCCCGCCCAGTACGCCATCCAGGCCGCGCTCGGCGGCCGGCAGTCCATCCGCGAGCTGACCACGCAGGGCGGGCGGCTGCTGGAGCAGCGGAACGTGGCCTGGGAGAAACTGAACGAGATCCCCGGCGTGACGTGCGTGAAGCCCAAGGGCGCGCTGTACGCGTTCCCGCGTCTCGACCCGAAGGTGCACAAGATCCACGACGACGAGAGGTTCGTCCTGGACCTGCTGCTGCGGGAGAAGATCCAGGTCGTCCAGGGCACGGGTTTCAACTGGCCGACCCCGGATCACTTCCGCATCCTGACCCTGCCGCAAGCGGACGACCTGGAGGCGGCGATCGGCCGGATCGGACGGTTCCTCGGCGGGTACCGCCAGTAGCCGCCGAGCCGTTCCCGGAGCGTGCGGGAGGGCCGGAAAGGGTCTTTGAGCCGGATGGAGGCCGAGCGCAGGGCGTGAGCGCCGCGCAGCAGGGAACGTCGTCTTCGGTTCCTCCCCCCAGCCGAGAGCGGAGACGATCAATGGCCACCACGCAGGGTGATTCCCGGGCCGGCACCGCACGACCGGCGGACCTCCGGCTGCCGGGCATCGTGCTCGGGGTGGGGATGGGCGGGTTCGCCGACGGCATCCTGCTGCACCAGTTGCTCCAGTGGCACCACATGCTCTCCAGCACCAACCAGGACCGCATCGGGGTGAAGTACTACGACCCCCACACCGTCTCCGGTCTGGAGATGAACACCCTGTGGGACGGCGTCTTCCACACCGTGTGCTGGCTCTCGGTCCTCGTGGGGCTGGCCGTGCTGTACGCGCGGGTCACCCACGACCGGCTGCGGGTGTGGACCTCCCGGGTGCTGTGGGGCTGGATGCTCGTCGGCTGGGGCCTGTTCAACCTCGTGGAGGGCGTCCTGGACCACCACGTCCTCGGCATCCACCACGTCTACGCCGGAGAGGGCCAGGTCTGGTGGGACATCGGCTTCCTCGTCCTGGGCGCCCTGCTGGTCGCCGGCGGCCACCTGCTCCAGCGCGGCGGCCGGTTCTTCGATCCCGGTGCGCCCGCCGACCGCCGTGAGGCCCGGCGGGGCTGATGGACCACCACCTGCCCGAGCACGGGCACGACGCGCCCGGTGGCGCCCTGGACTGGCTGCCACCCGCACTCGTGCTGCTCGCCGCCGCCGGTGCCTACCTGCTGCTCGTCCGCCGGGCGCGCCACCGCAATCCGGCCCTCGGCTGGAGCAGGTGGCGGACCGGCTTCTTCCTGGGCGGGACCGGCCTGCTCGGTGTCGCGCTGCTGCCGCCCGTGGCCCTCTTCGCCCATGAGGACTTCCGCGGGCACATGATCCAGCACCTCCTCATCGGCATGTACGCGCCGCTCGCGCTGGTCCTGGCCGCCCCCGTCACGCTCCTGCTGCGCACCCTGCCCGCGTCCCGGGGCCGACGGCTGACCGCGGTGCTCCACAGCCGGCCCGCCCGCGTGATCGCCCACCCGGCGGTCGCGCTGGTCCTCTCCGCGGGCAGCCTCGTGGTGCTGTACTTCACCCCCCTGTACAACGCGACCGCGGCCGTCCCGGCCGCGCACTGGCTGCTGCACGCGCACTTCCTGCTCTCCGGATCCCTGTTCGCCCATGCCATCGCCGGCCCCGACCCGGCCCCCGCGCGGCCCGGTGTCAAAGCCCGGCTGGTCTACCTCGGCGTCGCGATCGCGGCGCACGCCGTGATCTCCCAGTTGATCTATGCCGGCGTCCGGGTCCACATCCACGCGCCCGTCGACCAGGTGCAGGGCGGCGCCGAAGTCATGTACTACGGCGGCGACCTGGCCGAGCTGCTGCTGGCCGCCGCACTGGTCGCCACGTGGCGGCCCGAGCCCCGGCGCGCGGCGAGCCGTGGTGCGGGGCGGGGGGTCGTCCCGGCCCGGAATGTCAGTGGCGGGCCGTAGCCTTCGAGCAGGTGGGGCGAGGGGCCCCGGGGCTGCCCGAGGCCGGAGAGGAGCACGCCGTGACCCGACCGCCGACCGCCGCGCAGCGGCGGGTGATCGACGCCGCCGACCCGGTGACCGGGCGGCTCCGGGGGGCGGAGCCGCAGCTGACGGCACTGGTGAAGCGAGGGCTGGCCTTCCGGCACCCGCGGCCGCCGCACGACCACTTCCTGACGCCCGAGGGGCACCGGGTGCGGCAGGGCATCACGCCGCTGCCCGAGCCCGCCGGGCCCGGGGAGGCCCCCGCGTCGACGGGCGTGTTCGCCGCGCGCGTCGGCGGCGAGGAAGGCGCTGCGGATGCCGGGCCCGCCCGGCGCCGCGAGGTGCACAGCGCCTGGCAGGGGCTGCTGGAGCTGCGCCGGATGACAAACCCGGGCGGGGGCACGGACCGGCCGTGTGGCTGGGAGCGCACGCATCTGGTGCGGGCCGCCGCGCTGGCGCTGGAGGCGGCCGGGCACGCTCCGGCGGGGCGGGAGGGCGGGGGCTACCGCGTGCGGGAGACGCCGCAGCCGGAGGCCGTCGCCGTGCACGAGCCGGACGGCGCGGCGCTGAGGGCCTGCGCGGCCACCCTGGAAGGGGCAGGCTGGCAGGTGAGCGAGCACCGTGAACCGCGCACCGGGAACCGGTATCTGCTGGCTTCACCACGCCGGGCGTGATGAGCATGCCAAGATCGGTGGATCGTTGTGCAGTGCACGAGAACCCGAAGGGGAAGCCGTGAGCGAGCCGTTTTCCGTCCCGGTGACCGTCCGTGGATACGAGACCGACGTCCAGGGGCACCTCAACCAGGCCGTCTACCTGAACTACGCGGAGCACGCCCGCTGGTCGCTGCTCCACGCCGCCGGCATCAGCCAGTCCGCCCTCATCGGCAGCGGCGTGGGCCCGGTCGCCCTGGAGACGACCATCCGCTACAAACGCGAGCTGCTCGCGGGCGATGAGGTCGAGGTGACCTGCGCCTTCACGTGGGGCGGCGGCAAGACGTTCCGGATCGAGCAGGCCGTGGTGAAGGCGGACGGCTCGGTCGCCGCGGAGATCACGGCCGTCGGCGGGATCCTGGACCTGGAGAAGCGCAGGCTGGTCGCCGATCCCGCCGAGGTCTTCAGGAAGCTGGCGTCGGACCCGGGGCTGTTCGGACTTTGAACACCGGTTCCAGTTTGGCGTCCGCGGTCGGGCGGGCGATCGGGAGACGCTGGCTGCGATCATCTTCATGGCCGGCTCGGGCTGCACTTGGTGGCAGTTGCCGCCGGTCTTCGGAACCGCCTGCCCAACGGCCCGACGGCGATTTGCTCGGTGAAGCCGGGACCGCTTGCCGCCCCAGCTCACCGCGTCCTCTTGGAAATGCTACACACAACTGCGGCGGGGCCGCTGTTTGGTCCCCCAAATCACCGCTTGTCAGCGGAGGCAGCAATTCCTGACGAAAATTTTTCACGACACTACGAAGCCGTCCCGCTCGTGCCGCAGTATGCGGCGGTCAGCAGCCCACTGTACTGCCGACTCCCGACGGCCTCAATCCCACTCCACGGTAATACATGTAACCCTCCACCATAACGCAATTGTTTGCCGTTCCAGTCACTCCAACCGGGCCGGCATGGTAGGCGTACTTACCGTGGTCCGTGTCTGCAGCTCTCAGAGTGCATGACCTTCCCTCACCTGAGGTCTCTGCGCATTTGTGAATCTGGATGAAGGTCAGAGAAGCCACGCCATAGCTTTTCCCGACATGGTGGAAGCAGGCGCTGTTGGTCCCGCCGTTAGTGCTGTTGTAGTAGACGGTCAAATTGCCGACTACACCATCCCCGGGGTATGAGACAGGGTAGTTGGCCGTGATGGTACCGGAGCAGGAGATGGCGGTCGGGACAGCCTGCGCCGACGGAGAGATAAACAGGCTGGCACCCATGAGGCTGAACAGGATGGCGAGTACGCCCCAAACGCGGCGAGGTAATCTCATGCGGTTTCCTTCTATGAAGCGACGGTCAAGTTAGCGCACCATACTCAGCCACCCTTGCAAATTTTTCAATGTTTCGGTGGGGTGCGGCAGTTGACGCAGCGTCGTCCGTTGCGGTGGCGTCATGCGAGTCGGTCATGGCTGGCGAGACTTGCCTCGGCTCTGACCAAGCCAGCTCGCCGACGGCGAGCTCTCATCGGCCAGTTCCGGCCAGACCACCTTGATCGCCACCGGCCGGCAGCCCTGCGTGTGCGACAGGTAGACCCGGCCCAGGCCGCCCGCGCCGAGCCGGGCGGCGAGGCGGTATCCGGCCACCATGGGCGGGCCATCGCCCCGCAGCGGCTGGAACCCCTCGGTCGCGTGGTTCATCGGTCCGTTTCCCCCTGGTCCCCCGACCCTTGACCCCCGGTCAACGATCGGTTGACCGAGGCAGATGCCTAAGGGGATTCCAGGGAGTTCAGGACGCGGCCGGGGCCTTGGGTACGCCCGTGAGTTCCTCGCCCGCCTCCATCGGGTGCGTGACGTCATGGGCGTCGCGGCCGTTCCGGCCCAGGTGGTTGAAGACCAGGTTGAGCAGCACGGCCGCCACGCAGCCCGTGGAGATCCCCGAGTCCAGGACGATCCGGGCCGTCTCCGGGAAGGCGTGGTAGAACTCCGGGGCCGTGATGGGGATGATGCCGACGGCCAGGGAGACGGCCACGATCAGGACGTTGTTGTCCTTGTCGAGGGCTGCGCGGACCAGGGTCTGGATGCCGCTGGCGGCGACCGAGCCGAACAGCACCACGCCCGCGCCGCCGAGCACCGGGCGCGGTACGACGGCGATCAGCGACGCGGCCATCGGGCACAGGCCCATCAGCACCAGGAAGCCGCCGCCCGCGGCGACGACGTAGCGGCTGCGGATCTTCGTCATGGCGACCAGGCCGATGTTCTGCGCGAAGGCGCTGCACATGAAGCCGTTGAAGAGCGGGCTGATCGCCGAGCCGAGGGTGTCGGCGCGCAGGCCGGCCGCGATGGTCTTCTCGTCGGCCGGGCGGTCGACGATCTCGCCCAAGGCCAGCATGTCGGCGGTCGATTCGGTCATCGACACCACCATGACCACGCACATCGAGATGATGGCGGCGAGCTGGAACTGCGGGGCGCCGAAGTGGAACGGGGTGGGGAAGCCGATGACGGCCGCGTCCGCGACGGGGCCGAAGTCCGTGGCACCGAACGGGATCGCGATCAGCGTGCCGATCACCAGGCCGAGCAGCACGGCGATCTGCTTGACGAAGCCCGTGGTGAAGCGGCGCAGCAGCAGCACGATCAGCAGGGTGACGGCCGCGAGGCCCAGGTTGGTCGCCGAGCCGTAGTCGTGCGCGGCAGGGTCGGATCCCTGTGCCCAGCCGAAGGCGACCGGGAGCAGGGATATGCCGATCAGCGTGATGACCGTGCCCGTGACCACGGGTGGGAAGAAGCGGATCGCCTTGCAGAAGACGGGGGCCGCGAGGAAGCCGAGGAGTCCGGCGACGATGACCGCGCCGAAGATGATCGGCAGGGCGTCGGACTTGTCCTCGGTGGAGGCGACGATGGCGGTCATCGGAGCGACACCGGCGAAGGTGACGCCGTTGACGAACGGCAGCCGGGCGCCGATCTTCCAGATGCCGAGGGTTTGCAGGAAGGTGGCGAGGCCCGCGGTGAACAGGCAGGCGCCGGTGAGGAAGGTCAGGTCGCCGGCGGAGAGGCCGATGGCCGCGCCGACGATCAGGGGCGGGGCGACGACGCCCGCGTACATGGCGGCCACGTGCTGGAGGCCGGTCGTCGCCATTTTGAGCGCGGGGAGTTTTTCGTCAACGGGGTGGTCGGCCACGGCGGCGTCCCTCCGGTCGGTTACACGGCTGTGCCCGGGGGCCGCCGTGGGTGTCAGGGAGGTGGTGCGGGTGTGGTCGTGCGGGACCGGACATGCAGGTGACGGGGGGTGGCCGTTCCGGGGTGCGCGCGTGCGCGCGCACCCCGGAGACGACCGCCGTGGTCCCCGCTCGGGTCCACGGCCACCGGCCGGGAGCCGTCCCTCCCGGCCGGAGTCATCCGGGTGTTCAGGCCTCGGCGGCGATCCTCGCCAGCCGCTGGGCCTCCTCCCGCGTGGCGCGGGCGATGGCGTCCTCGTCGGCCGTGAGCAGCCGTCCGTCCTCGACGATCTGACGGCCGTCCACGAAGGAGGCGGTGACCGGGGCGGCCGCGCCGAAGACCAGGGCGGTCACCGGGTCGGCGATGGAGGCGTGGGCGAGCGTGTCCAGCTTCCACAGCACGAGGTCGGCGAGCTTGCCGGGCTCCAGGGAGCCGGTCTCCGCCGCCCGGCCGAGGACCTGGGCGCCGCCGTACGTGCCGAGGCGCAGGGCCTGACGGGCGTTCAGGGCGGCCTCCTTGTGGCCGCCGAGGCGGTTGATGAGGAGGGCGTTGCGCAGCTCGGTGTGGAGTTCGCCGGACTCGTTGGAGGCGGTGCCGTCGACGCCGAGGCCGACGGGGACGCCGGCGGCGAGCATGTCGGGGACGCGGGCGATGCCGGCGGCGAGGCGGGCGTTGGAGGACGGGCAGTGCGCGACGCCGGTCCTGGACCGGGCGAACGCGGCGATGTCGGAGTCGTTCATGTGGACGCAGTGCGCCATCCACACGTCCTCGCCGAGCCAGCCGGTGGACTCGAAGTAGTCGGTCGGTCCCATGCCGAACAGTTCGTGGCAGAACTTCTCCTCCTCCACGGTCTCCGAGCCGTGGGTGTGGAGGCGGACGCCGAGGCGTCGGGCCAGCTGGGCGCCGTCGCGGAGCAGTTCGGTGGAGACGGAGAAGGGCGAGCAGGGTGCGACGGCGACCTGCGTCATGGCGTCGAAGGAGGAGTCGTGGTGCCGGCGCACGGTCTCCTCGGTGGCCGCGAGCGCGCCGTCGAGGGTCTCCACGGCGAAGTCCGGGGGCAGGCCGCCGTCCTTCTCGCTGCGGTCCATGGAGCCGCGGGCGAGGGTGAAGCGGACGCCCATGTCGCGGGCGGCACCGATGATCGCGCCGGAGAGGTCGCCGGAGCCCCGCGGGAAGACGTAGTGGTGGTCCATGGCGGTGGTGACGCCGCCGCGGGCCATCATCGCGAGGGAGCCCTGGGCGGCCGCGCGGACCATCGGCTCGTCGATGCGCGCCCAGGTGGGGTAGAGGGCGACGAGCCAGTTGAAGAGGTTGTGGTCCGTGGCCAGGCCCCGGGTGATCCACTGGTAGAAGTGGTGGTGGGTGTTGATCAGGCCGGGGGTCACGAGGTGACCGGAGGCGTCGATACGGCGTGCGACGTTCTCCAGGCCCTCGGGTGCCGCGCCCGCGCCGAGCGACTCGATGCGGTTGCCGGCGAGCACGAGGTGGCCGGAGGCGTACTCCGTGTCGTGTCCGTCGACGGTCGCGATCGCGCAGTTCTCGATGACGATGCGCCGGTCTGCTGCCATGGTTCGTCCCTTTTCACGAAGTGTGCTGAATTGGCGAGGGCACGGCAGGACCCCGGGAGTTTTGAGTGCCGTGGCCGGGAGGAGGGTTCCCCGGCCACGGGTGCCGAAAGGGGGAACGTCAGAGGTTGGTGAGGTCCTCGGGGATCCGCGCCTCGCAGCCGTCCCGCAGGATCGTCGCCTCGATCAGGCCGTAGGGGCGGTCGGCGGCGTAGTACACCTCATTGTCGTTCTTCAGCCCGAACGGCTCCAGGTCGACCAGGAAGTGGTGCTTGTTCGGGAGGGAGAAGCGGACCTCGTCGATCTCGCTGCGGTGGTTGATGATCCGCGAACCCATCTGGTACAGGGTCTGCTGGAGCGAGAGCGAATAGGTCTCGGCGAAGGCCTGGAGCATGTGCTTCCGCACCTGCTCGTAGGACTTCTCCCAGTGGGGCATGCGCTGCTCGTCGTCGGTCCAGTTGAACCGCCAGCGGCCGGAGACCTCGGTGGCCAGGATGCGGTCGTAGGCCTCCTTCAGCGTCGTGTACTTGTCCTTGACGTAGCCCCAGAACTCGGAGTTGGTCGAGTTCATCACGACGAGGTCCTTGAGACCGGAGACGACCTCCCACTTCTCACCGTCGTAGGTGATCTGGGTCAGCCGGACCTCCTGGCCCTTGCGGACGAAGGAGTGCTTGACCTCGTCGGCGCCGATGAACTGCGAGGTGGTGTCGGAGGCCTCGATCCGCTCCCAGGCGTACTCCTCGATGCGGATCCGGGCCCGGTGGATCGGCTCCTGGCTGGTGACGAAGTGCCGGGCGAGGTGGATGCCGAACTGCTCGGCGGACTCGATGCCGTGCTCCTTGGCGAACGCGTACACCGTGTTCTTGGTGGTGTCGGTCGGCAGCACGTTGGCGTTCGAGCCGGAGTAGTGGACCTCGTCCATGTCGCCGGAGAGGGCGACGGAGACGTTGAGGTCCTTGATGTGGTGGGTGGCGCCGTCCCGCGTGATCTTGACGACTCGGTTCTCGGCCTTGCCGTACTGGTTCTGTCCCAGGATGGTGGGCATTCTGAGCTAGCTCCCTCGGTAAACGGAGTAGCCGAACGGGTTGAGCAGCAGCGGTACGTGGTAGTGCTCGCCCGGCACGACGGCGAACGTGATCGCCACCTCCGGGAAGAACACACCGACGCCGCTGTCCCGATTCGCGGGGGCGTCCTGCTGCGCATCGGCTTGCTTGTCGGTGAAGTACGGCTCCACGGCGAAGTCGAGCCGTACGTGGGTCGTTCCCTCCGGCAGGGCCGGCAGGTCCTTGCACCGCCCGTCCGCGTCGGTCGCCGAGCCGCCGAGCGCCTGCCAGTCGGCTGCGCGTCCCGCGCGGGCGGACAGGTGGACGGCGACGCCCCCGGCGGGGCGGCCGACGCTGGTGTCCAGGATGTGCGTGGACACGGACGCGGTGACGGAGGTGCTCATGCTGCTGTCAGTCCTCTTCGACGAGTCGGGCCAGACGGATGCGGTTGATCTTCCCCAGTTCGGCGCGGACGATCTCCCGCTCCCGCTCCGGCGGGTTGCCGATCCGTTCCCGGAGCGCGTCGCGCATCTGCTCGCCGGTCCGGCCGGTGGCGCAGATCAGGAAGACATGGCCGAACCTCTCCTGGTAGGCCAGGTTCAGTTCCAGCATCTCCGCCTTGAGCGTGTCGGAGGCGCCGGCCATGCCGCTCTGCTCCCGGGCCGAGGTGGGGTCGCCTGCCTTGGGCCTGCCGATCGGCGGGTGGCCGGCCATCGCCTCGTCGAGGTCCCCGGCCGTCAGCTCCGCCATGGCGGCGTCGCTCGCTGCGTACAGGTCCTCGCAGGTGGCGTAGGGGCGGGCGGCCAGCAGGCGCTTCGCCCACGCCGTGGAGGCGCACGCCTCGCGGAGGGCGGTGTACGCCGCGTGCTCCTCAAGGGCGTTGAACCGGGTCAGGCCCGGCGGCGTGGAAGTGGACGTCACGGGAGCCTCCGTGGCCGGTGTCGGCCTTCGTGCTGAACGGGCGTGCCGATAGCTAACGCCCTCCCGCGACAGCACGTCAACACTTTGTTGAAAATTCGGTGGCACGCAACCCGGCCGCCACGCGGCCGGCCGGTCAGGCCCCCTTCTCGCGGTTCAGGTAGTTGTAGACGGTGAAGCGGCTGACGCCGAGGGCGCTCGCCACTGTCTCCACGCCGTGCCGTACGGAGAAGGCGCCGCGCGCCTCGAGTATGCGTACGACCTCCTGCTTGGCCCTGCGGTCCAGGTCGGCCAGCGGCACGCCCTTGCGGCGCTCCATGGCGGCCAGGATGTGATCGAGGGAGTCGGCGAGCTGCGGCAGCCGGACGGCGACGGCGTCCCGGCCCTCCCAGGCCAGGACGACGTCGTCGGGGCCGGCCTCGTCGGGCGGGATCATCTCGCCGCCCATGGCGTCGACCAGGGGTTTCACGGCCGCGATGAACGGCTCGTCCCCCGCGCCGCTCACGCCTGGCCCTCCTCGACCACGTTGACCTGGAGCGTGACCCGGGTGGCGCCGGCCTCCAGGGTCTTGCGGAGCAGGGCGTCCACGGCGGTGAGCACCGCGTCGGCACCGCCCTCCGCGGTGTTGCCGAACGGGCCCACGTCCACGGCGTCCAGCTCGGCGGCCTCCACGACCTCGCGGGCCACCACCGCGTGCGCGGGTGCCTCGTCCAGGTCGAACGGTTCGGTCGTGAACTCCACTCTCAGTCGCACGCGCTCAACCTAACGCGCGGGGCGGACTTTCCGGCAGCCCCTCTTGACAGCCCTCGCACCCCACAGGCAATCTTCCGTTAAGCAGAAACAACATTCCACTATACGGAATAGACGCCATGGACGTCCGCACCATGGAAGACACGGAAGGGAGCGCCGCCCCGATGGGATTCGCAGACCAGCGCTTCAACGTCAACCTGTCGATCCTCTTCACGGAGCTCCCCCTCCTGGAGCGCCCCGCGGCCGCCGCCGCGGCGGGCTTCACCGCGGTCGAGCTGTGGTGGCCCTGGGTCGACTCGCCGGTCCCCGAACAGTCCGAGCTCGACGCCCTGGGGCGCGCCATCGAGGACACCGGCGTCCGGCTCACCGGCCTGAACTTCTACGCCGGGCAGCTCCCGGGCCCGGACCGCGGCGCCCTGTCGGTCCCCGGTGAGGAGTCGGAGCGGTTCCGCGCCAACATCGACGTGGCGGCAGACTTCGCCGCCTCCCTGGGCTGTACGGCCCTCAACGCCCTGTACGGCAACCGCGTCGAGGGCGTGGACGAGGCCGAGCAGGACGCACTCGCCCTGGAGAACCTGGTTCTCGCGGCCCGGGCCGCCGACCGGATCGGCGCGATCCTGCTGATCGAGGCGCTGAACGGGCCCGAGTCGCCGCTGTACCCGCTGGTGTCCGCGCCCGCCGCGGTCGAGGTCGTCGACAAGGTCAACGAGGCCACCGGCCTCGGCAACGCCCGCTTCCTGATGGACCTTTACCACCTGTCCATGAACGGTGAGGACCTCCCGTCGGTGATCGAGCGGTTCGCCGCGAAGACCGGCCACGTCCAGATCGCCGACAACCCGGGCCGAGGAGCGCCGGGCACGGGCTCACTGCCCCTCGAAGACCTCCTCGACCGGCTGACGAAGGCGGGCTACGACGGCTGGGTCGGCCTCGAGTACAAGCCGGGCGACCGCCCGAGCGCCGAGGCCTTCGACTGGCTTTCCCGCTGACCCCGTACCTGAAAGGCACCCCGTCATGAGCACACTCCCCAAGGTCGCCTGGATCGGACTCGGCATCATGGGCTCCCCCATGTCCGAGAACCTGATCAAGGCGGGCTACCAGGTCACCGGCTACACGCTGGAGCAGGACAAGCTGGACCGCCTGGCCGCCGCCGGCGGCACCGCCGCCGGTTCGATCGCCGAGGCCGTCAAGGACGCCGACGTCGTCATCACGATGGTCCCGGCCTCCCCGCAGGTCGAGGCCATCGCCTACGGCCCCGACGGCATCCTGGAGAACGCGAGGTCCGGCGCGCTGCTGATCGACATGTCCTCGATCACGCCCCAGACGTCGGTCGACCTGGCGAAGGCCGCGAAGGACAAGGGCATCCGCGTGCTGGACGCGCCGGTGTCCGGCGGTGAGGCCGGTGCCATCGAGGCCGTGCTGTCCATCATGGTCGGCGGCGAACAGGCCGACTTCGACGCCGCGGAGCCGATCCTCGAAGCCCTCGGCAAGACCATCGTGCTGTGCGGTCCGCACGGCTCGGGCCAGACGGTGAAGGCCGCCAACCAGCTGATCGTGGCCGTCAACATCCAGGCGTGCGCCGAGGCCGTGGTCTTCCTGGAGAAGTCCGGCGTGGACCTGAAGGCCGCCCTGGACGTCCTGGGCGGCGGACTCGCCGGCTCGACCGTGCTGACCCGCAAGAAGGACAATTTCCTCGGCCGGGACTTCAAGCCGGGCTTCCGGATCGACCTGCACCACAAGGACATGGGCATCGTCACCGACGCCGCCCGCAACGTCGGCGCGGCTCTGCCCGTCGGCGCCGTGGTCGCCCAGCTGATCGCCTCCCTGCGCGCCCAGGGCGACGGCGGGCTGGACCACTCGGCGCTGCTGCGGGCCGTGGAGCGGCTCTCCGGCGCCCAGGCCTGACCCTCACCCCCGGCCCCGAGAGCCCGGGCCACCGATCCCCGGGCGGCGCCGCCGCTGACACCTGTCCTGTCGCGCCCAAGGCGGCGGCGCCGCCCGGAACCAGCCATGCCCACCGCTTCAACAGATTGTTGACGCTCCGCTCGCCCCGACCCTAGGCTCCACAAAGCGGAAAGATGTTTCCGCTGCCCTCTCGTACGGAAGGTCACGATGTCGCAGCGCGTGCTCACCACCGAGTCCGGCGCCCCCGTCGCCGACAACCAGAACTCCGCCACCGCCGGCGTCGGCGGCCCGCTCCTGCTCCAGGACCAGCACCTGCTGGAGAAGCTGGCGCGCTTCAACCGCGAGCGCATCCCGGAGCGCGTGGTGCACGCCCGGGGCTCGGGCGCGTACGGCCACTTCGAAGTGACCGACGACGTCTCGGACTTCACCCACGCCGACTTCCTCAGCGCGGTCGGCAAGCGCACCGAGGTGTTCCTGCGCTTCTCGACCGTCGCCGACTCGCTCGGCGGGGCGGACGCGGTGCGCGACCCGCGCGGCTTCGCGGTGAAGTTCTACACCGGGGAAGGCAACTACGACCTCGTCGGCAACAACACCCCGGTGTTCTTCATCAAGGACCCGGTCAAGTTCCCCGACTTCATCCACTCGCAGAAGCGCGACCCGTTCACGGGCCGTCAGGAGCCGGACAACGTCTGGGACTTTTGGGCGCACTCCCCCGAGGCCACCCACCAGGTGACCTGGCTGATGGGCGACCGCGGCATCCCGGCCTCCTACCGGCACATGAACGGCTACGGCTCGCACACCTACCAGTGGACCAACAGCCGGGGCGAGGCCTTCTTCGTCAAGTACCACTTCAAGACCAACCAGGGCATCCGCTCCCTGAGCAGCGAGCAGGCCGCCGAGATCGCGGGCAAGGACCCGAACTCGCACCAGACAGACCTGCTCCAGGCCATCGAGCGGGGCGTGCACCCGTCCTGGACGCTCCACGTGCAGCTGATGCCGGCGGCGGAGGCGGCGGACTACCGCTTCAACCCGTTCGACCTGACCAAGGTGTGGCCGCACGCGGACTACCCGCTCCGGCGCGTGGGCCGGCTGGTGCTGGACCGCAACCCGGACAACGTCTTCGCGGAGGTCGAGCAGGCGGCGTTCTCCCCGAACAACTTCGTGCCGGGCATCGGCCCCTCGCCCGACAAGATGCTCCAGGGCCGCCTGTTCGCCTATGCGGACGCCCACCGCTACCGCCTGGGCGTCAACCACACGCAGCTGGCCGTCAACGCGCCGAAGGCCACGACCGCCCGGAACTACGGCCGGGACGGCCTCATGGCGTCCAACGCCCAGGGCCGGCACGCCAAGAACTACGAGCCGAACTCCTACGACGGCCCGGTCGAGACCGGCCGCCCGCTGTCGGCGCCGCTGGCGGTCTCCGGCCACACCGGCACCCACGAGGCGCCCGCGCACACCAAGGACGACGACTTCTTCCAGGCGGGCGAGCTGTTCCGGCTGATGTCCGCCGACGAGAAGTCCCGCCTGGTCGCGAACATCGCGGGTGGCCTGTCGAAGGTCTCCCGCGACGACGTGATCGAGAAGAACCTCGCGCACTTCCACGCCGCCGACCCCGAGTACGGGCGGCGCGTGGAGGAGGCGGTCCGCACCCTGCGCGAGGACTGAACTCCCTGACCGTGCCCGACCGCCCGGGGCGACCCGGATGAGGGGTGGTCCCCCGGGCACGGACACGGTCAGGGCGCGGACCGCGGCGGCTGCGAGCCAGTGCGGTGGTGAAGGGCCCGGACCGGCTTCTCGACCTGAGGGAAGCCGGCCCCGGAGCCCGTCGCACCCGCCGCGGTCCCAGCACCACCCACCCCTCTCCCGAAGACCCCGTCCGGCGGCGCGAACGTCCTGTCGCGCCCAGCCTCGCGCCGCCGGACGGCCAAGCCCTCCCCCGGGGTGCGGATCGGTCCCGTTGGCAGCAACCTGAAGGCATGGCACCTCCCACCGAGGATCCGCATGTCGTGGTCCACGCCCCCGCCCTGGACGGCTCGCGCCGGGTCACCCTGGGCGAGGAGCCGCTGGGCGTCGCGACCCACGCCGATGACGTCGCCGAGATCCTGCGCCTGGCCGACCTGTACGTCACCGACGTCGCGGAGAGCGACCTCGTCGAGTGGCAGGGCGGCGGACCGGACGACTGGCCGGGACTGTCCGAGCACCACGAGGCGTGAGCGCGTCTACGCCACCGGTCGTACAGCCCGTACGGCACCCTCAAATCAAGCTCTGAACCCGGCCCCGGGGGCTTCAACCGCCCCCGGGGCCGGGCACATTCTCGTCACACGGGGCCCGTCGGCACGGGGGCGGCGGGCCCCGGTACGGGGGGTGAAGCCATGAGCGACGGTACGGCGGTCCGGCTGGAGCCGCACGAGATCGCACTGCTGGGGGAAGGCCCGCGGGCCGCCGTCACCGTCGCCGTGGTGGACCTGTATCTGCGGGGCCTGGCGGAGGCGGACCTGCCCGGGACGGTCCGGGCGGGCGCCGTGGACGACGTGCCGGCTCAGCAACCGCCCTCTCCGCTCGCGGTCGCGGTGCACGCCCGCCTGCGCGGGCCCGCCGCCCCCAAGGGGCTGGTGAAGGATCCGGACATCCGGCTCGCGGTGGCCCTCATGCGTATCCCGCTCGCGGAGGCGGGGCTGCTGCGCTACCCCCTGCTCGGGCCGACCCGCGCAGCCCGCCGCCACGTCCGCGGCCTGCGCCAGGACCACCCCCTGCCGGCGAGCAGGCACGGCCTGACCGACGGTGAACGGCTGCTGCTGGTCGCCCTGCACGGTGAGGCGGCCCTGCGGCTGCTGGTGCCGCGCTTCGCCCTGCGGGCGGGCCTGGTCCGGCGGGCCGAGGTGGGCGGCAAGGGCCTCCTCAAGAACTCCCCTCGCGGCAGGGGCGGCGGCGGGGGGTACCACTACTGCGGCGGGGGCGGCTGCGGAGGCGGCGGAAACTGACCCCGTGCGTGCGTTGACGGGCAGGCGCGGGGACGCGGCACGGAAATGCGTCAGGGGCGGCCCGTCCTCACAGGCACCGGAATGCGTCAGGGGCGGCCCGTCCTCATGGACGGGCCGCCCCCCTGCTCCCCTGCGCGTCAGACCTTCAGCGTCCTGATCGAGGTCGGCGCGTGGCCGGGCTCGGTGGCGATCTCCTCGAACTCCACGACGTTGCCGATGTCGTTGGTCGTCGACATGGAGATGTTGGTGACGCGCTCCAGGATCGCCTCGACGACGACCGGGACCCGGTGCTCCGCGGCCAGCTTCTTGGCCTGCTCGAAGGCCTCACCCAGCTCGGCGGGGTCGGTGACGCGGATCGCCTTGCAGCCGAGGCCCTCGGCGACCTTCACGTGGTCGACGCCGTAGACGCCGAGCTCCGGGGAGTTGAGGTTCTCGAATTCCAGGTTGACCTGGAAGTCGATCTCGAACGCCCGCTGCGCCTGGCGGATCAGCCCCAGGTAGGAGTTGTTCACGAGGACGTGGATGTAGGGGATCCGGTGCTGCGCGCCGACGGCGAGTTCCTCCAGCATGAACTGGAAGTCGTAGTCGCCGGAGAGGGCGACGACGGACGCCTCCGGGTCGGCCTTGGCGACGCCGAGCGCGGCCGGGATGGTCCAGCCGAGCGGGCCGGCCTGGCCGCAGTTGATCCAGTGCCGGGGCCGGTAGACGTGCAGCATCTGGGCACCGGCGATCTGCGAGAGGCCGATGGTGGAGACGTACCGGGTCTCCGGGCCGAAGGCCTTGTTCATCTCCTCGTAGACGCGCTGCGGCTTGATCGGGATGTCGTCGAAGTGCGTACGGCGCTGGAGGGTCGCCTTGCGCTCCTGCGCGGCCCCGGCCCACGCGGAGCGGTCGGGCAGCGCGCCGGCGGCCTTCAGCTCGCGGGCGACCTCGACGAACAGTTCCAGGGCGGCCCTGGCGTCGGAGGCGATGCCGTAGTCCGGGGCGAAGATCCTGCCGATCTGGGTGGGCTCGATGTCGACGTGGACGAACGTCCGCCCGGCCGTGTAGACGTCGAGTTTGCCGGTGTGGCGGTTGGCCCAGCGGTTGCCGATGCCGAGGACGAAGTCGGACTCCAGGAAGGTCGCGTTGCCGTAGCGGTGCGAGGTCTGGAGGCCGACCATGCCGGCGTTCAGCTCGTGGTCGTCGGGCAGCAGGCCCCAGCCCATCAGGGTCGGGACGACCGGGGTGCCGGTCAACTCGGCGAACTCGACGAGGAGTTCGGCCGCGTCGGCGTTGATGATGCCGCCGCCCGCGACGATCAGGGGCCGCTGGGAGGCGTTGAGCATCCCGATCGCCTTCTCGATCTGGGCGCGGGTCGCGGCGGGCTTGTAGACCGGGAGCGGCTCGTACGTCTCCGGGTCGAACTCGATCTCCGTCAGCTGCACGTCGATCGGCAGGTCGATGAGGACCGGGCCGGGGCGGCCGGAGCGCATCAGGTGGAAGGCCTGCTGGAAGACGCCCGGGACCTGCGCGGCCTCCAGCACGGTGACGGCCATCTTGGTGACCGGTTTGGCGATGGAGGCGATGTCGACGGCCTGGAAGTCCTCCTTGTGTATCACGGCGGTCGGGGCCTGGCCCGTGATGCACAGGATCGGGATGGAGTCGCCGGTCGCCGAGTACAGGCCCGTGATCATGTCGGTGCCGGCCGGGCCCGAGGTGCCGATGCAGACGCCGATGTTGCCCGGGTGGGTGCGGGTGTAGCCCTCGGCCATGTGCGAGGCGCCCTCGACGTGCCGGGCGAGGGTGTGGGTGATACCGCCGGAGGCTTTGAGCGCCGCGTAGAACGGGTTGATCGCCGCGCCGGGGACACCGAACGCGTCGGCGACGCCCTCACGCTTGAGGATCTCAACTGCCGCGCGGGCAGCGGTCATTCGAGCCATCGAGTACTCCTGCTTCGGCTGTCGGATTCGCACTCCCGTCGCGCCCCGCGGTGAGCTTCTTCCGTATTGCGGAATTTGTTTTCTACTATCTGGAATGAATGTATGCGGGGGGAGCGAGAGGCGTCAAGAGACGCCAAGCGCCGGACAGGGCGGGGCCGGAGGGAGCACGATGGGCACGCTGTCCGACGCGACACGGTTCTGGAGTGGCCATGACCGAGACCGTTGCGGTGCGCTGCCCGGCCTGCCGCCGCGAGCACCGCTACACGGCTCCCGCGTACCCCTGTGCGTGCGGCGCGCCGGTCGCCCCGCGACTGGACCGCGACGGCTCGCCGACGCCCGTCTCGCACCGGGTCTGGCAGGACGAATGGGTGACCGTGCGGTGCGGCTCCTGCGGGCGGCACGGCGAGTGGCCACACCCGGAGGTGGGGTGCGCGTGCGGAGTGGTGCTGCGGTTGGCAGTGGTGGGCCTGGACGGCCTCGCGGGCGAGGAGGCGGCGGCTGGTGGGACGCCGCCGACCGGGAGCGCGACGACCGGCCGGGACGGGGCAGGGGGCCAGGGCGAGACGTCCGGCCGGGACGGGGCAGGGGGCCAGGGCAAGACGTCCGGCCGAGACAAGACGGGGAGCCAGGGCGAGACGACCGACCGGGAGGCGACGGCGGCCCGGGACGACACGGACGGCCAGGACGCCGCGCCCCGGCCCCCGAACGGCCCGCGCGAACCCACCACCGCCGATGCGTCCATGACCGGCGACACCGCCTCCGCCGATGCATCCGCCGCCACGAGCGACGCCACCCCCGCCCGGCCCCCCTTCCGGTCCGTCACCATCCGCACCGCCCTCGACGCCGTCACCGCCACCGCGCTGTACCTGCGCTGGCTCGGGTACCGGGGTGTCCGGCGGGCGGACCAGCGGCCCCCGTCCGGTATCGGACTGGCCGCCCGCGGTGTCGTCGCGCAGGTGGACCCGGCCGTGCGCCCGGCGGGTCTGCGGGACGTGGAGTGTCTGTGGCTGACGGCCATGACCGAGTCCGCGGACGGTCTCTACTTCTCCCTCGCCGGGTACGCCGACGACGCCCGGGCCCGCGCCGACGCCCTGGGCCTCCCGCTGTTCGTCCTGGACCTCACCGGCACCCCCAGGCCGGTGAACGCTCCGGCCGAGACACTGGCCGCGACCGGCTCCGGGGAGCGGGCCCCCTGACCACACCACCGCAGCGCATACTCACCGCATGCGCATCCGCCCCGCGACCCCGGCCGAACTCCCCGTCCTCCAGGACATCGAACGGGCCGCCGGCGCCCCGTTCCGCGACCTCGGCATGCCGGAGATCGCCGACGACGAGCCGCCCGCCCTCGACCTCCTGGAGCACTACCGCCGGGCGGGCCGCTGCTGGGTCGCCTGCGACCCGCGGGACCGGCCGGTCGCCTACCTCCTGGCCGAACCCGTCGACGGCGCCCTGCACGTCGAGCAGGTGTCGGTCCACCCGCGGGCCGCACGCCGGGGCGTGGGCCGCGCCCTCCTGGCCCACGCCGCCGAGCGCGCCCGCGAGCAGGGGCTGACCTCCCTGACGCTGACCACCTTCACGGACGTCCCGTGGAACGCCCCCTACTACGAGCGCCTCGGCTTCCGCCCGCTCCCCGAGGCGGACCTCACCCCCGGCCTGCACGCGATCCGCGCGACGGAGGCCGAGCTCGGCCTGGACCGCTGGCCGCGGGTGTGCATGCGAAAACCGTTGTGAACGGGAGCTCCGCCGCTGCCCCACGATATGCCCGTGGAGCCGGCAACCGGCGGGCCTGGCGCCGGGCTGGACGACGGCGACCCCGAGCTCTTCTACCTCTGCCCGTCCGCGAACCTCTCCCGCAGCTCCACCTTGCGCACCTTCCCGGACACCGTCATCGGGAAGGAGTCGAGGATGCGCACCCGGGCCGGGACCTTGTAGTGCGCCAGCTGCCCGTCGCAGAAGGCCCGGAGTTCCTCCAGGGTCGGCGGGTCGTCCGGGTCGCGGGCGATGACGCAGGCCAGGACCTCCTCGCCGTAGCGCTCGTGCGGGACGCCGACGACCTGGACGTCCTGGATCTTGGGGTGGCCGTAGAGGAACTCCTCGATCTCGCGGGGGTAGACGTTCTCCCCGCCCCGGATGATCATGTCCTTGATGCGGCCGACGATCTCGACGTAGCCGTCCTCGCGCATCACGGCGAGGTCGCCCGTGTGCATCCAGCGGCCGGCGTCGACGGCCTCGGCGGTCTTCTCCGGCTCGTTCCAGTAGCCGAGCATCACGCTGTAGCCGCGGGTGCACAACTCGCCGGCCGTGCCGCGCGGCCGGGTGACCCCCGTAGCCGGGTCGACAATCTTGACCTCGATGTGCGGCAGGACCCGGCCGACCGTGCCGGTGCGGTGCTCCAGGTCGTCGTCCCGGCGGGTCTGGAGGGACACCGGGGACGTCTCGGTCATGCCGTAGCAGATGGAGACCTCCGCCATGTGCATCTCGGCGACCACCCGCTTCATCACCTCCACCGGGCAGGGCGAGCCCGCCATGATGCCGGTGCGCAGGGAGGAGAGGTCGTAGGAGGCGAAGCCGGGGAGGTTCAGCTCGGCGATGAACATGGTCGGGACGCCGTAGAGGGACGTGCAGCGCTCCTGCTGGACCGCCTCCAGGGTCGCCTCCGGGTCGAAGGACGGGGCGGGGATGACGATGCAGGCGCCGTGCGAGGTGGCGGCGAGATTGCCCATGACCATGCCGAAGCAGTGGTAGAAGGGCACCGGGACGCAGATCCGGTCCTGCTCCGAGTAGGCGATCAACCCACCCACGAAATAGCCGTTGTTGAGGATGTTGTGGTGGGAGAGGGTCGCGCCCTTGGGGAAGCCGGTGGTGCCGGACGTGTACTGGATGTTGATCGGGTCGTCGCAGGACAGCTCGTCGTACGTCGCGTCGGGGGTCGCCCGGCCGAGCAGCGCCTCCCAGCCCGGGTCGCCGAAGTAGACCACCTCCCCCAACTCCGTTACGTCACCGCGCACTTGCTCCACCATCGCCCGGTAGTCGCTCGTCTTGTGACGCAGGGAGGCGAACAGCAGGGACACGCCGGCCTGCTTCAGGACGAACGCCACCTCATGGGTGCGGTAGGCCGGGTTGATGTTCACCATGATCGCGCCGATGCGGGCGGTGGCGTACTGGACGAGCACCCACTCGGGGCAGTTGACGGCCCAGATGCCCACCCGGTCGCCCTTGGCCACCCCGGAGGCGTGCAGGGCTGAGGCCAGCTCGTCGACCGCCGCGCCGAACTGCGCGTACGTCCAGCGCCGTCCGGACGGCACGTCGACCAGCGCCTCGCGGTCCGGCCAGGCGGCCACCGCCCGGTCGAGGTTCGCCCCGATGGTGTCGCCGAGCAGCGCGGTCCCGCCGGTGCCGTGGCTGTAGGAGTTCACCGGAAGTCCTCCTCGCGGTACTCGGCGTCCGACCCGGCCGCCGTGGCCTCACGCAGCTCGATCCGGCGGATCTTGCCGGAGACGGTCTTGGGCAGGGCGCCGAACTCCAGCCGGCGGATGCGCTTGTAGGGGGCCAGGGTCTCGCGGGAGTGCTCGAACAGGACCTTGGCCGTGTCGGGGCCGGGCTGCCAGCCCTCCGCCAGGACGACGTAGGCCTTCGGGACGGCGAGCCGCAGCGCGTCCGGGGCGGGCACGACCGCCGCCTCGGCGACCGCCTCGTGCTCCAGCAGCGCGCTCTCCAGCTCGAACGGGCTGATCTTGTAGTCGGAGGCCTTGAAAACGTCGTCACTTCGCCCGATATAGGTCAGATATCCCTCTTCATCCCTGGAAGCGACGTCCCCCGTGCGGTAGTAGCCGCCGGCCATCGCCTCCGCCGTGCGGTCGGCGTCGCCGTGGTAGCCGGTCATCAGACCGACGGGACGGTCCGACAGGTCGAGCGCGATCTCGCCCTCCGTGGCGCCCGGCGCACCCGACACGGGATCGAGGAGTTCGACGCGGTAGCCGGGGCTCGGCCGGCCCATCGAGCCGGTCTTGAGCGGCTGACCGGGGCTGTTGGCGACCTGCACGGCCGTCTCGGTCTGGCCGAAACCGTCCCGGATGGTGCGGTTCCAGGCCCGGCGGACCTGCTCGATGACCTCCGGATTGAGCGGCTCGCCCGCCGCGACGACCTCGCGGGGCGGGGTGCGCAGCTGCGTCAGGTCGGCCTGGATGAGCATGCGCCACACGGTCGGCGGGGCGCAGAAGGTGGTGACGCCCGCCCGGTCCATCTCGGTCATGAGACGGACGGCGTCGAAACGCGTGTAGTTGTGCAGGAAGACGGTCGCCTCGGCGTTCCACGGGGCGAACAGGTTGGACCAGGCGTGCTTGGCCCAGCCGGGTGAGGAGATGTTCAGGTGTACGTCGCCGGGTTTCAGGCCGATCCAGTACATGGTCGACAGATGGCCGATCGGGTACGACGTGTGAGTGTGTTCGACGAGCTTGGGCCGGGCGGTGGTGCCCGAGGTGAAGTAGAGCATCAGCGGGTCGTCGGCCCGGGTGGGGCCGTCGGGGGTGAAGTCGGCGGAGGCGCCGTAGGCATCGTCCAGCGGCAGCCAGCCGTCCGGCACGGCACCGGCGGCGTCAGCGGCGATGCGCGTGTAGTCGCCGGGGACCTCGGCGAACTTGCCGGTGTCCTCGGGGCGGGCGATGACGTGCCGGACCCGGCCGCGCTCGACGCGGTCGCGCAGGTCGGCGGGGCCGAGCAGGGGGGTGGCCGGGATGACCACCGCGCGCAGCTTCATCGCGGCGAGGGCGGTGATCCACAGTTCGGCCTGGTTGCCGAGCATGACGAGGATCCGGTCCTCGGCGCGCACGCCCCGGGCGCGCAGCCAGCCGGCGAACTGCGCCGACCGCACGGACATCTCCCCGAAGGACAGCCGGGTCTCGCGGCCGTCCTCCTCGACGAGGTGGAGGGCGGTGCGGGCGTTGCCGTCGGCGATCTCGTCGAACCAGTCGAGCGCCCAGTTGAAGTACTCGGGGCGGGGCCAGCGGAAGCCCGCGTAGGCCGTCGGGTAGTCCTCGCGGTGCTCCAGCAGGAAATCCCGCGCGTCGCGGAACAGTGCCGTCGCCGATGTCATCTGTCCTCCTGGGTGCCGGACCATTGCCGGGCGGCTCTGAGCCATCGTGTAATCCGTGATGCAGGTCTCACTACCCCCGAACGGGGGGTGCGCCCGCGCAGGAGCCGTAGTGAAGGGGCGATCAGGTGACGACAGACGCGTCCGACGCGGTCGAGATGCGCGACGCGCTGCTGCGTCTGCGGCGGGGCACCGGCCTTCCGATCGCCTTCGGCGGCCTGCTGGAGGCCGGGCAGCAGATGCGCATCAGCGAACTGAGCGGCACGGCGACGCACGCCCTGCGGTCGCTGGTGGTGACGTCCGGCACCGGTCTGGGCGGCAAGACCGTGGCGCTGTCCCGGCCGTGCGTGGTGACGGATTACTCGGCCTCGCGGCAGATCAGCCACGAGTACGACGCCCCGGTGGCCGCGGAGGGGCTGCGCTCGGTGCTGGCCGTGCCGGTGGTGGTGCGGCACCGGGTGCGCGGGGTGCTGTACGGGGCGCTGCGCACGGCCCTGCCGCTGGGCGGCCGGATGCTGGACGCGGCGGTCGAGGCTGCGCGGGATGTGGAGCGGGCGCTGGTGGTCCGGGACGAGGCCCGCACGCTCGTCGCCGGGGTGGGGGACGGTGCCGGGGCGGGTCCGGGGTGGGAGCAGGTGCGGGAGGCGCACGCGGCCCTGCGGGCGCTGGCCGGGCGGATCACGGACCCGGAGCTGCGGGCGGAGCTGCTCGGCGCGTGTGCGCTGCTGACGGCCGAATCCGGCGGGTCGGCCCGGGTCCGGCTGGCGCCGCGCGAGGTGGACGTCCTGGCGTGTGTCGCGGCAGGTGCGACGAACGCCGTCGCAGCCGACCGGCTGGGCGTGACACCGGAGACCGTCAAGGGGTACCTGCGGTCGGCCATGCGGAAGCTGCGGGCCCGCACCCGTGGCGAGGCCGTGGTCGCCGCGCGCCGGGCGGGGTGGTTGCCATAGGTTTGTGGTGTTTTCTGTCGCACGTGCTCGTTCGAGCTGCCGGAGGGTTCCCGACGGGGCACCGGCCTCGTGTTCCGCCGCATTCGGGAGACGGATGAATTCGCCCGCCGGCGCTCGTTGTTATTACCCTCACGACGCCGTCCCTCCGAAATTCAAAGAGCTGTTGCCTAATATTGGCCAGGACACGACACAGGGAGGGGAGCGGTGACCGGACGACGGGACTTCCAGGAGCCTCCCAAGAGCCGCCCCGACCTGGTCATCGGCCGGGAGGACCTGTTCACCTCGGCCCGTGAGCAGCTCGGCCGGGGCGGCAGTGTGCTGCTCCACGGTCCGGCCGGAATTGGAAAGTCCACGGTCCTGCGGGCGCTGGCCGCGGATTACGGCGGTGCGGCGCGGACGGTGTTGCGCTGCTCGGCGACCGAGTCGGAATCCCACCTGCCCTTCCTGGCGCTGGCCGACCTGTTCGGGCTGGTCCTGGAGGACGTGTCGGGGGCGCTGCCCGGCGCCCAGCGCACCGCCCTGGAGTCGGCGCTGACCGGCCGCGGCGAGTCCACGCTCCAGCGGGACGGGCTCGCGCTGCGCCTGGCGGTGCTGTCGGCGCTGCGCGTCCTCGCCGCCAAGGGCCCGGTGCTGGTGGTCGCCGACGATCTCCAGTGGCTGGATGCCGCCAGTGCGGAACTGCTCGGCTTCGCGGCCCGCCGGCTGGGGGACACCCCGGTGCAGATGCTGTGCGCGGTGCGGACCGAGGGCCAGGAGTACGACCGGCACCTGCCGGCGTCCCCGCCCGACACGCTCGCCGTGCGGCTGGGCCCGCTGAACCGTACGCAGGTCTCGGCGCTGCTCGACCACCGCGGCTACACGCCCCTGTCCCGCTCCACGGTCCGCGACATCCACCGCACCAGCGGCGGCAACCCGCTCTTCGCGCTGGAGCTGGGCCGGGCCCTGGCCGAGAGCCCGGCCCGGCCGCGGCCGGGCGAGCCGCTGCCGGTGCCCACCTCGCTGCGGGCCCTGGTGCTGAGCCGGCTGGAGATGCTGTCGGACGAGGCGCGCCGCACCCTCCTGGTGGCCAGCGCCGGTGCCCGTCCCACGCTGGCGCTGCTGCACGCGGCCGGCCGGGAGAACGCCGAGGCCGAGACGGCCCGGGCGGCGGCCCTGGGGCTGCTCGTCACGGACCCCGAGGCACCGGCCCTGCGGTTCGCGCACCCGCTGATCTCGGCGGCGCTGTACGCGGAGGCTCCGGCTCAGGAGCGACGGGCCGTGCACGCCGCGCTGTCCACCGCGGCCTCCGACCCGATCGAGCGGGCCCGGCACCTGGCCCTGGCCACCACCGGCACCGACCCGGACGTGGCGGCCCGGCTCGCCGAGGCCGGGGCGCTGGCCCGGGACCGCGGCGCGCCCTCCGTGGCCGCCTCGCTCGGACTGCTGGCCGCCCGGCACACCCCGGTGGACAGCACTCCGGGCCCCGACGAGCGACGCCTTCAGGCGGCGGAGGACGCGATCACCGCAGGTGAGGCCGATCTCGCGCGGGACATCGCACGTGACGTACTGACGCGTGCCACCGTGCCCGCGGAGCGGGTGCGGGCGTGGATGGTCGTCATCGAGGCGGCCGGGCAGGCCCTCGGCGAGGTCGACGCGGTCTTCCCGCAGGTCCTGGCCGACGCGGGCGACGACCCGCGCCTGCTCGCGCAGGTCTACTACCAGCTGGCCTGGCGTGGCCTGGTCGTCGAGGGCGACTTCGCCGAGGCCCGCCAGGAGGCGGCGCACGCGGCGGATCTGGCCGCCCGCGGCGGGGACCGCCGGACCGAGCTGATGGCGCTGTCCTTCCAGGCCTCCACCGAGACCCTGATGGGCCACCCGGACGCCCCCGCGACCGTCAAGCGGGCGTTGAAGGAACCCCAGGACCCCTATGTGGCCTGCCACCACAACGGCGCCGGGTCGGCCCGGTTCCGCTGGCTGATCATGAGCGACCAGCTGCCCGAGGCGCGGGCGACCATCACCGCGCTGCTGCGCGAGGTGCGCCGGCGCGGGATGGTCGAGAGCGAGGTGCACTTCCTGCGCTTCCTCGCCGACACGGAACTGCGCTCCGGGCACTGTGGCCGGGCCCTGGACCTGGCCAGGGAGAGTCTGCGGCTGGCCCGGGACTCCGGGATCGGCGAGGGCGCCTCGGCCATGCTCGCCTCCCTCGCGGAGGCCTCGGCCGGGGACGTCGACCGGGCCCTGGCCCTCGCCCGGGAGGCGGCGGACCACGCCGAGGTCGACGGCGACCAGATGTACCTGTCCCGGGCCCTCGCGGCGCTGGGCTACGCCCAGTTGGTGGCCGGCGACCCGGCCGCCACCGTCCGTTCGCTGCGCCGGGTGCGGGAGCTGGAGCAGGGCCTCGGCATCAACGACCCCGGGCGCGGCCGCTGGCACGGCGACCTCGCCGAGGCACTGGTGCGCATCGGCGAGCCGGGCGAGGCCCAGGACGTCATCGACACGACCCGGGCGCACGCGCTGCGGCTGGGCCGGCAGAGCGTGCTGGCCGTCCTGGACCGGGCCGAGGCGCTGGTGCGGGCGGCACGCGGCGAACACGAGGCCGCCGTCGTCCGGTTGACCTCCGTGCAGGACCGGCTCGGCCGGCTCGGCTACGGCCTGGAGGAGGCCCGGGCCGCCTTCGCGCTGGCCCGCCTGCGCGCCCAGGCAGCGGCCGCTGCCCGCCCCGGGGCCAGGCCCCTGCCGGGACCGGCGTCGTACGACGAGGCCGCCCGGCTGTTCCGGCGCTGCCGCGCGCTGCCCTGGCTGCGGCAGGTCGACGCCGCCGCCACGACCGGGCCCGCGGCGGTGGAACCGCCCGCCGTCACGCCGGCCGTCGCGCTGGACGCGCTGGAGGGTCTGGCCGCGATGGAGCGTCAGGTCGCCTCGCTGGTGATGGAGGGCGCGACCAACCGGGAGATCGCGGCACGCCTGTTCATCAGCGTCAAGACCGTCGAGGCGACCCTCACCCGGGTCTACCGCAAGCTCGGGATCCGCTCCCGGGTGGACATCGTCCGGCTGGCCGCAGGCCGCCGAACGACCTGACCCCACCTGGGTTTACACCACCGGACCGAGGGTTATCCCTGCCCAACTCCCCTAGGGGGTTCCCTCATTGGGAGCCCCCTCGTCCGGGCTCTAGCTTTGGGGCGTGCCGCTCGCCGGGCACACGGAGATCCGAACAAAGGCGTCAGGGTCCCCGTGCACGACCACCCGCGCGACCCCCCACCGGCAACTCCCCAAGGAGACCCATGTTCGGGCTCAACGCCGCCAAGAAGGCCGCCGCCGTCGCCGCGGCGACCGCTGCCGCCGCCACGACCGCGCTGCTCGCCGCCCCCACGGCCGTCGCCGCGCCCCAGCCGATCGTCGGCGGTACGACGACCACGGCGTCCGCGTACCCGTTCGTCATGCAGATCACGGACGCCTCGCAGAACCAGTTCTGCGGCGGCACGCTCGTCTCGCCCACGAAGGTCGTCACCGCCGCGCACTGCATGGTCGGCGAGACCACGAGCAGCGTGCGCGTCGTCGGTGGCCGCACCTATCTGAACGGCACCAACGGCACGGTCGCCAGAGTCAGCAAGATCTGGATCCACCCGAACTACACCGACGCCACCAACGGCGAGGACGTGGCCGTGCTGACACTGTCGACGTCGATGCCGTACACCCCGGCCAAGTACGTCTCCTCCTCCCAGACCTCGGTGTACGCGGCCGGCACCACCGCCCGCATCCTCGGCTGGGGCGACACCTCCCAGAACGGCAGCGCCTCCAACCAGCTGCGCACCGCGACGGTACCGACCGTGTCCGACTCCGGTTGCGCGAGCTCCTACGGCTCCGACTTCGTGCAGAGCGACATGGTGTGCGCCGGAAAGGCCTCCGGCGGCGTGGACACCTGCCAGGGCGACAGCGGCGGCCCCCTGCTCATCGGGGGCGTCCTGGCAGGCATCACTTCCTGGGGCGAAGGCTGCGCCCAGGCCGGTTTCCCGGGTGTCTACACCCGGCTGACCACCTTCTCCAACCTGGTCACGACGCAGGTCAACTCGTGATCACCGGCTGACTCCTGAGTATCCCTCAGGTGAAAGACCGGCCGCGACGGCCCCGGTGACGTACTCCTTCGCCGCCGCCACCGCCTCCGGCACGGACTGCCCCTTGGCGAGCTGGGAGGCG